>JAQXNO010000202.1 GCA_029098045.1 Bacillota bacterium | reverse complement strand
CCCCGCGTTCTCGCGGTTAGCTTGTTCATACTAGCACAGCATTTCCAATTTGTCAAGAACTTTTTTCAGGTTCCTCCAATTTTCTTCGCTTTGCCCGTATTTTTTCGCTGCCCTTCCGGACAGCTTCAATATATTACCAGAAGGTCACCCGATTTGTCAAGCACTTTTTGCAGATTTTTCGCTCTTTTTTCAAAAAATCCGGGGGCCTCTTTCAAGGCCCCCACAGTATATCATTTTGCCTTATTTGGCATCATCGATCAACCCGTAGCCGCCATTGTTTCTGCGGTAAACGACAGCAAAGGAACCGTCGTTATCCTCATCGCGGAAAGCAAAGAAGTTATGATCCAGCAGATTCATCTGCAGCACAGCTTCTTCTCTGGTCATTGGCTTGAAATAAAAACTCTTGATGCGCTGGATGGTCAAATCGTCTTCTGCAGCTTCGGGGGCGAAAGATGTTTCCTCCTGTGCGGACCGAACGAACGCATCCTGACGCAGGCGGCGTGCAAGGCGGGTCTTATTCTTGCGAATCTGTCCCTCGATGGTACCCACTGCCGCATCGATGGATGCAAACATATCGGATGTACCTTCGCTTGCCCGGAACCAGGTACCGGCACCGTGAACGGTCAGCTCCACCTTGTTCCTGTTCTTCTCCACAGAAAAGACGACAAGTGCCTCCGCATCCTCCTCGAAATAGCGTGCAAGCTTCATAACCTTCTTCTCGGCATAAGCGTGAACGTTTTCGGGCAGCTTTACCTTTTTCTCACTGTACTGAAATTTCATATGCGGCAGCTCCTTTCGTTTCACCGATCCTTCGGTGTATCTACAGTATAGCATATTTGGAACTAATAAACAAGTACAATCTGTGAATAATTGTTTCTATTGTGTAAATTTACAAGCGCAGCTGTCTTATACCGTCAGCTGCGCTTGTTATATTACGAATTCAGTTCATCCTCGTCGTCCAAAAGCTCTGACATGATCAGGTTATAGACCATTTCCGCCTTCTTTTCGAAGAGTTTACCCAATCTGACAGCCTGTCGCTGATCCGGTGCTGCCAGTTCCAGCGTCATCAGATTGCCCATCTCATCATCCAGTGCCATAATCACAGAGAAATCACCGCTGTCCCGGGGAATCACCTGCGTTTTCACAAAGCTGGAGCGGCGAATCTGACGGTTGTATTTGGCAACCGCATTCTCCGCGCGCTGCTTGACCGTAAAAGCAATGGAGTCTTCCGTTAAGGAGCCATCCGCTCTGCCCTTGTCGGTAATAACATATCTCTCCGTTTCTGTTTCCTTCAGGTGGCCGGATTTAACCATTTCGGGAATGGCGGTACAGATATCAAAATAACTCAGGCAATCATCCTGATAGCAAAGTTCATAAATCTCGTTGACAGTCACCGGATAGTTGACACGCGCCATGACAAACAGGATCAATACCTTCACATCCAACATATCATGAATGAATCCAAGTCTCTGCATAGTATCACCTCATACCTACATTATACGCAGCCAAAGCAAAAAATCAAGCACAACTGCTTGCCCGTGAACATAATCTGGTATGAAAGGGTGATGAATATGTTTCACGGAACTATTCTGTGCGTGCAGCGCAACGAGGCAATCCGGCGCGCCGCGCAGAAGCTTGCCGAAATGGGACTGCACATTACATACACTGCAGCGCCGGATGTCACGCATATGCTGCTTCCGATACCAAGTTTCCCCACCGGCGACGAATACCTGGCTCACATCTTGGCCGATCTTCCCGATGATGTGATTGTCTCGGGTGGAAATTTGAATTCCCCGCTCCTCACAGCATATCATACAATCGACTTTCTTCAAGATCCCGACTATCTGGCCGAAAACGCAGCCATCACCGCAAAATGTGCCGTGCAAATTGTGGAAGAAAAGCTTTCGGACGGTCTGCAGGATTGTTCTGTGCTGGTGCTCGGATGGGGACGAATCGGGAAATGCCTTTGCAGGCTGCTCCAGCAAGCAGGTGCCGACGTAGCCTGTGCCGCAAGAAAAGGCAGCGATCGGGCAATGCTCCACGCTCTGGGCTGCCGCGGTATCACCATCGAGGAAGCAAGACTGGAAGCATCCCGGTATCGGGTGATTCTGAATACCATCCCCGCCATGGTGCTTCCCGTTTTAACCACGCAGCCGGAAGCTGTCATTTTGGAGCTGGCATCAAAGCCCGGTATGTGCGGCGACCATATTGTAGATGCCCGTGGGCTTCCGGGCAAAATGGCGCCCGCCGAATCCGGAGAATTGATTGCCAGAACATTTCTTCGCCTGGTTTTGGAAAAGGAGGCGTGAGTTTGGAGATCGGGTTTGCCATGTGTGGCTCCTTCTGTACGTTTTCACAGGTGTTTCCAATCATGGAAGAAATCACGAAGCAGCATCATGTGATTCCAATTTTCTCCCATAACGCTGCTTCCATTGACAGTCGGTTTGGCAGTGCCAAGGCTCATCTGTCCCGCGCAGCAGAAATCTGCGGCACACAGCCGCTGATGACCATAGAATCCGTTGAACCCATTGGTCCCAAAAAGCTGCTGGATGCGCTGATCATCGCGCCGTGCACAGGCAACACTCTGGCAAAGCTTGCCTGCTCCATTGCCGACACGCCTGTAACCATGGCGGCAAAAAGTCACCTTCGCAACGGTCGGCCGGTCATTGTTGCAATCTCTACCAATGACGCATTGGCCGGTGCCGCACAGAACATCGGTAAGCTTCTGGTCAGGAAGCACATCTACTTTGTACCCTTCGGGCAGGACGACCCGGTCAGGAAACCCACCAGCATCGTCGCTGACTTCACCAAAATCCCGCAAACGCTGGAAGAAGCCCTTGCAGGGCGGCAGATTCAACCGATACTGTTATAATGTAAAGCAGGGGCGGAAACCAAAAGTTCCGCCCCCTTCTTTACAGATTTTCAATCTCATCCAGCCAGACGCGCCCTGATGCGTCACTGGGCATATTCCAGTCACCCCTAGGGCTAAAGGCCATATCCAGTGCTTTTGCACCGTCAGGCATACAGTTGCGCTTGAACTGCTGCGTGAAAAAGCGCCGGTAAAAGGTGCGCAGCCACTTTTTTATGATCGCTGGTTCAAAATCATCCCGAAACGCGCGGCATGCCAGAGAATAGATCTTGGTGGGGCTAAATCCATATTTCAGCATATGATACAGGAAGAAATCATGCAGCGCATAGGGACCAACCAGATCTTCCGTCTGCTGCGCAATCTTGCCCTGCGCATCCGGGGGCAGCAATTCCGGGCTGATGGGGGTATCCAGAATATCCGTCAAAACCCCACGGGATGCTGCGAATGCTTCATCTTCCGCCACCGTTTCGATGATCCAGCGGATCAGTGTCTTGGGAATGCTGCCATTGACACCGTACATACTCATATGGTCTCCATTGAAGGTACACCAGCCAAGCGCCAATTCCGAAAGGTCTCCGGTGCCAACCACAATGCCGTTCACGATGCTGGCATAGTCCATCAGGATCTGGGTGCGCTCTCGGGCCTGCGAATTCTCAAAGGTACCATTGTGAACATTTTTGTCATGACCGATGTCTTCAAAGTGGAGTGTCACCGCATTTTTGATGCTGATTTCCGTTGCGTGAATACCTAGGGTTTTCATCAGTTCCCATGCGTTATGATAGGTGCGGTCCGAAGTGCCGAAGCATGGCATGGTTACACCATAGATATCAGTCACCGGACGATCCAGCATGCGCATTGCCTCCACACAGACCAGTAGCGCCAGTGTAGAATCGAGACCACCGGAAATGCCAATCACTGCATTGGCATTGATCGTCCGAAGGCGCTGTGCAAGGCCTGCTGCCTGAATACTGAAAACCTCTTTGCAGTATTCCTTCCGTTGCGCCTTCGTTGAAGGGATAAAGGGCAGCTTCTGTACAGGATACAGCGTACCGTCAGAGCGAAGTCCATTCTTCTGTACCTGGGTAATCATATAGCCGCTGTTTCGTCCGGTTCCCACAGGCATGAAGTTTTGATTTTTGATGCGCTGCGCGCGGACACGGCCAAGATCACAGTCCTGTACGATCATATAATCGGAATCCAGTTGCTTCTCATTCTCGCAGAGGATGCTGCCGTTTTCCGCAATCAAACTATGTCCGCTGCATACCGTATCGGATGTGGATTCCGTCCATCCTGCGGATGCAAAGGCATAGATGCAGTCACAGGCATCAGACTGATGCTGCACCAGATTCCGCCGGTATGCGCGCTTACCCGCAACTTCATACGAAGCAGACAAATTCAGAATCACCTCCGCGCCGTTCACTGTCAGATCGCCGGAGCAAGGCTGCGGAACCATCAAATCATTGCAGATTTCAACGCCAATTGCGGCATCTTTCGCCACACTGAAGATCTGCCTTGCGTGCAGCGGCGCAGCGCACCACCCGGCATCGGTATCTTGCATCATTCCGGCGCCGTTCCTCCACACATCCTCAAGCTCCGCTGCGGAAGAAAACCAACGTTTTTCCCCATATGTCATATGAGTCTTGGGTACAAAACCTGCCAGAACACCGCCTGCCATCACGGCAGCACAATTGAAAAGCTTCATACCATAGCGGACAGGCAGTCCAACCACAATCATCAATTCCGGATGTGCCTTGGAACAGGCAAGTATTTCCTGCAATCCCGCGCAGACCGCGTCATACAGCGCATTCTGGAAAAACAAATCGCCGCAGGTATATCCTGTCATGCTCAGTTCCGGAAACAGCACGATGTCTGCATTCTGCGCATCGGCCCTTTCTATAAACTTGCAGATATCTTCGGTGTTTTTCTTCACATCGCCCACCTTCACAGCAGGCACCGCACAGGCAATACGAATAAAGTCCAGCATAGGAATACCTCCAACCTATCATTGTGATAGTATCATAGCATCATTGTACACAAAAAGCAAAAAGAATATGAAAGGACGGCGAAAAAACGCCGTCCCTGCATATGGTTATTGTATCTGCGCAAGTTCTTTCAAGCTCTGTGCAAGATCTGTCTGCTCCCAGGGAAGTCCTTCCACGCCAAAGTGGCCGCGCTCAGCCGTGGGGGCATAGATGGGCCGGCGCAGATTCAGCTTACGAATGATGCCGCCGGGGGTCATGTCGCAGGTCTTGCGAAGCAATTCCGTCATCTTTTCATCGCTGATTCTGCCGGTGCCGTAGCTGTCCACGCGGACGGAGACCGGCTCTGCCACACCAATGGCATAGGCAAGCTGCACCTGAACCTGCCTGGCCAGCCCTGCAGCAACCAGATTCTTCGCCATATAACGAGCCATGTAGGCACCGCTGCGGTCAACCTTTGTGGGGTCCTTGCCGGAAAAAGCGCCGCCGCCGTGGGAGAAATAGCCGCCGTAGGTATCAACGATGATCTTGCGGCCGGTCAGTCCGGTATCGCCATTGGGACCCCCAATGACAAAATTGCCGGTGGGATTGATGTGAATATGCGCCACATTGGCAATGTCAAAGCCATAACTGCTCAGCACGGGAGCGATCACATTCTGGCGGACGTATTCACGCAGCCGGGTAATCTCGAAGTCGGCACTGTGCATAATGGAAACCACAACCGTATCGATACCGATCACATTGCCATTCTCATCAAATTCCACGCTGACCTGGGTTTTCCCGTCAGGACGGAGCAGATTGTTGGAACGGACGCACTGGGTCAGGCGGTTGGAAAGTGCCCGCGCCAAAGCAATGGGCAGCGGCATCAGTTCCGGCGTCTGATCACAAGCGCCGCCGAACATCATGCCCTGATCACCGGCGCCGCCCACATCATCATTGGTGCCAAGGGCAATATCGGCCGACTGGGTGTGAATCCGGCACTGGATCTCCACCGTATCCGCATCAAATTCATCCTCAGGATAAATATAGCCGATTCTGCGGATTGCTTCTCTGGCAATCTGGGTATAATCAACCTGTGCTTTTGTGGTGATTTCGCCGCAGATGAGACAGAAATTTGTGGTGACCATGGTTTCACAGGCAACGCGGGATCCGCTGTCCTGCGCCAGGCACGCATCGAGAATCGCATCGGAGATGGCATCCGCAACCTTGTCGGGATGACCACAGGTAACACATTCTGAGGTAAACAGTCTTTTTTCCATCATGAATCCTTTCTTGCGCATTGAAAATGTAACAAAAAATGCACACACCGAAGGACTCGATGTGCGCTGTATCGAATCCTCATCTGTCGTTTGCCGCCGGATTTGGCACCACGCTTTCGCAGGTTGCCGGGTTTCATCGGGCCGTTCCCTCCACCACTCTTGATAAGGCTTGTATGCAATTTCAATATATTATAGCAGGATTCTTGCGTTTGTCAAGTCTTTCGTCAATGCAAAGGTGCATTGTTCACAATTCTGTTATAGACTTTTTTTCATAAAGCTGATAGAATGGTTACAATTAAAGTTCAGGAGTTGAGTTTATTGAAAGACTTGCGCAGGCGTTTTAACCGTTTCTGTTTTCAGTACCGCGATAAAGGCATTCCGAATTTGATGCTGTACATTACCCTCGGCTGTGTATTGGTGTATCTGATGACGCAGTTCACGCAGAATCCCCTGCTGTATTCCCTTCTGGTTTTTGACCGTACAGCCATTCTGAGTGGGCAGATTTGGCGGCTCATCACCTACCCTTTCACCTTTTATCACAGCAATCTGCTCCTCATGGCTGTGGCATTGTTCTGTTACTATTCCCTTGGCCGCGCCATAGAGAGCATCTGGGGCACACTCCGGTTCAACCTGTTCTATCTGTGCGGCATCCTGATGATGGACATCTGGTGTATGATTTTCGGTGGACGGGCAGATGTAACCTATCTGAATCTGAGTCTTTTTCTCAGCTATGCCACCATGTTCCCCGATGCCCGGTTCCTTCTGTTTTTTATCATTCCCATTAAAGCCTGGATTTTTGCCATATTCAATTTGCTTATGGTTGTCTACAATCTGATTGCATATCCCTTCCCCTACAATTTCTTCTCCATCATTTCTCTTGCCAACTACTTCCTGTTCTTCGGCAAGGATGTTCTGAACGTGATTCCGGGAAGCTGGCGCATCAAAATACGCAGACTCTTCACAAAGAATCACACCCCACGAAAGCAGGAGCGCTCCACGGTCATTCCCTTCTCAGGTGCCAGTGCGTCAGCCCCGAAGCCAACACAAAACTACACCCACCGCTGCACTGTCTGCGGACGCACAGATGTGAGCAACCCGGAGCTGGAATTCCGTTATTGCTCCCGTTGCAACGGATATTACTGCTACTGCGAGGATCACATCAATAACCATTCCCATATTGAGTAATCATACGTCGTGCCCGGGAATCTCTCCGGCACGCCCCCATGATAAGAAATGCCCCGAAGCACTTGCTTCGGGGCAAATATTTGTGCGGATTATACAGCCAGGAAGAACTTCACGAGGAACAGAGCAGAGATAACATAGGTCAGGACGGGAACTTCCTTAGCCTTGCCGCCGAACATCTTCATGATGGTGTAGGAGATCAGGCCAATGCCGATTGCGTGACCGATGGAGCCGGAAATGGGCATGCCGATCAGCATCAGCGCAACAGGAACCATCTGATCCATATCCTGGAAGTCAACCTTCTGCAGACCCTGCAGCATCAGAATACCAACATAAATCAGTGCAGCGGAGGTTGCCGCAGCGGGAATGATGGCAGCAACAGGTGCGATGAACATACAGGCAAGGAACATGATGCCGGTGACCACGGCGGTCAGGCCGGTACGGCCGCCTGCCTCCACGCCGGAAGCAGACTCGATAAAGGTGGTAACAGTGGAAGTACCGGTGCAGGCGCCCACGAAGGTGCCGATGGCATCGGACATCAGAGCTTCCTTCATGTTGGGCATATTGCCGTTCTCGTCGACCATGCCGGCGCGGGAAGCAGTGCCAACCAGAGTGCCGATGGTGTCAAACATATCAATGATGCAGAAGGTGATGACCAGCGTGATCACAGTGAACCAGCCGATTTGCACCAGACCCGCAAAATTGAACTTGAAGAGTGTGTTTTCGACCATGTCTGCAAAAGGAGGCACAAAAGAAGCGGTTGCCAGAGAGGCAAAGGGGTTGGTGTGCAGGAATGCGAAGGAACCGATCCAGTAGACGACGGAGGCAATCAGCATGCCAAACAGAACGGCGCCCTTAATGCCCTTCTTTGCCATTGCAACGATGGCAAACAGGCCGACGAACATGGTGATAACCGTCAGAATCATCTGCGTGTAACCGGCATCACCCATATTGGTCTGCAGGACACTGGGGGTCAGCGCGCCGAAGAAGTCACGCATCACATAGAAAGGAGCCGCAAATCCGTTGCCCTCTGCATAGATGCCAACATTGGAGCCCAGGCCAATGTTCATCAGCATCAGGCCAATGGCGGGAGAAATGCCAAGACGGATGCCCAGAGGAATGGAATTCACAATCTTCTCACGAACATTAAAAGCAGACAGAACAATGAACAGCAGCCCTTCAATCAGAATGATGATCAGGGCAGCCTGGAAAGAAGCAACATAGGACATGCCGGTGATGCTGACGATGTTGGCAACAACCACGGCAAAGAAGCTGTTCAGGCCCATACCGGGAGCCATTGCAAAGGGCTTATTTGCCAGAAATGCCATGCAGAACATACCGATTGCAGAAGCAATACAGGTTGCCATGAAGACACCGTTCCACAGGGGGCTGCCCGTAGCAAAACCGGTCAGCAGGTTGGGATTCAGTGCGATGATGTAGGCCATGGTCATGAATGTGGTCAGGCCGGCGATCACCTCAGTTTTAACGTTGGTTTTGTTCTCAGAGAGTTTAAACACTTTTTCGAACATGGTTTTCGACCTCTTTCTCCTTTATTTTTGGATGAAAACATCTTAACACTTTGGTAATTTCTTTTCAACCCTCAGCGCTGACGGCTGGGAAAATTTCCTGATTTCCACAAAAAAGCTCCGGCATTTATCCATCCTATGTTTACTTTTACCATAAGAAAAGGAACAGCCTAGGCTGTTCCCTCTTTCTGATAAATGCACATTTCATAGGCAATTCCGTTTTCCACGCCGGTGTGCAAAATCTCCTTCAGCTTCCAATTGGGACTTTCATCCAGATTGGGAAAAAACGTATCGGACTGCGGTGCTGCGTGAACTTTTGTGATAATGGCGCGGTCACAGTATGGGAGCATCTGGCGGTAGATACTTCCTCCGCCGATAACCATGGCTTTTTCAGTGGATTTCGCCAGCTGCGCCGCTTCCTCCGGGCTGTGGCAAACAGTAAACCCGGGTATTGCCATATCACTTCTGGTTAACGCAACATTCACTCTTCCCGGCAGAGGCTTACGCCCGGGGAAATCATCAATGGTGCGCCGGCCCACGATCACCATGGCACCACGGGTCATTTCCCGAAAGAACTTTCGGTCGGCACTTAAGGCAATGGGCTGGGTGCCGTCCCTGCCGATGCCCCAATCGTCATATACTGCTGCAATCAAATCCATATTGCCACCTTAAATCGCCATGGGAATCTCGAATTTAAACTCGTGGAATTTGTAATTTTCCATCCTGAAGGAGTCCTTCGTGAAGGCATAAAAATCTGTTACACCGGGATCAACCGTAAAGGTGGGTGCCTCATAGCCTTCCTTTTCCAGCATCGCCTTGACTGCGGGGATATGACGGTCGTAGATATGGCAGTCGGCGATCACATGAACCAGTTCTCCCACCTTCAGCCCGCTGACCTGAGCCATCATATGCATCAGCACACTGTACTGAACCACATTCCAGTTGTTGGCCGTGAGCATATCCTGAGAACGCTGATTCAGGATGCCGTTGAGCGTATCCCCGGTCACCTTGAAGGTCAGGGAGTAGGCGCAGGGATACAGGTGCATTTCGGAAAGGTCGGCGAAGTTGTAGATATTC
>JAQXNO010000201.1 GCA_029098045.1 Bacillota bacterium | reverse complement strand
TCTGATTAAATCGGCAAGAGCTGACGGCGAGAGATTTTGCACCAAGCGAAAGTACGAAAAATGAGGGAATACTGTATGTATTTTCCATTTTTCGTACTGCACGATTGGTGTAAAAGATCCGCCGTTCAGCCGCAGACGATTGATTCAGAGGTTCCCTAAGCCGAGCTTACGCATTCCAGTGCACAAGCAGTACAAATCGCTGCCGCTTTCGTTAGAAGACGGCAGCGATTGCAATATGTCAGCCAAATGAGCAGCAGTATGTGCCCGGATGCGGAGAATCACACAATCGAAAAGCCAAAAGGCAGACACTGTTTTCAGGTCTCAGGCAGAATGCTTCGGACATCCCGGCTTCTTAGTTCTGCTCAAACGCCATCATGCCGGATACTCCTTTTGCAGTTTCTCCAGAATCTCCACATCCGCGGGGCAAAAGTCATAGTCCGGGATTTGTGATACGGTAATCCATTGCATATCGTTGTGTTCCAGTTTTTGGGGAGTCCCAGAGGCGATGATACCATGAAACAGGGTTAAGTGTACCGTCAGATCCGGGTATTCATGGAGCACATCCAGAAAGACGGTGCCCACGGACAGTTCTATCCCCAGCTCTTCCCGGCATTCCCGGATCAGGGCATCGGCTTTGCTTTCGCCGGGTTCCACTTTGCCGCCCACAAATTCCCACAGCAGACCACGCGCCTTGTGCGCCGGGCGCTGGCAGATCAGAAATCTGTCTTTGTCCCAAATCAGTGCGGCCACAACCTCGGTAATCTTTCTCATGTGTACGTAACACCGGCTTGCCGGTTTCCTTTCCGCTATTTTTGCTGATGACAGTCAGCTGTTCCTGAATACTATATCACACATTGGGCAGTGGGTCATACGAAAAGGTGCACAAAAATACGTCCTTCTTTTTGTGCGTGGTTATGCGTTTAACCTTTGCAGAATCTTCGGCTGCACGATATAATAATCGCGAGAACTGAGTTGGAGGTTCACCATGAAACAGAAAGATTCATTCATATCATCCGTGTGTGCAATCGCGATTCCGGCAGCGCTGCAGTCCATGCTGCAGTCTTCATTTGGGATCGCAGATCAGATCATGATCGGTCAAATGGGCACGGTTCCGGTTGCTGCCGTAGGACTGGCCGGAAAATTTACGATGCTGTTCAATGTGGTGGTGGCAGCCATCGGAGCGGTTGCGGGGATCATGATCTCCCAATATCTGGGGCAAAAAAGCAAGGAAACGGTTCGGCTGAGCTTTTTCGTGAATCTTGGCATGGGCAGTATACTGGCAGCCGTCTTAACAGCCGTCTGCCTGCTGATACCGCGGCGCATCATGGGATTATATATTTCGGATTTGGAAACAGTGACGCAGGCGGCACGATATCTGCAGATCATATCTCTGACATTTCTTCCGATTGCTGTCTCCACCATGCTTGCAGCATTGCTGCGGTGCATGGAAAAAGCGGTCTATCCCCTCTATGCCAGCATTGCGGCTTCCCTTTTCAATACGGGGCTGAACTATCTGCTGATTTTTGGAAAGCTTGGATTCCCGGCTCTGGGAGCGGAAGGAGCCGCCATTGCCACGGTAGCTTCACAGTTGGTCAATATGCTTCTGATGCTGGCGTTTTTCTGGAAATACCGCACTGTTCTCTCCGCTTCCTCCCACGGGCAGCGCTTTCCATGGGGGCAATACGGTGCCATGCTGCTTCCTTTGCTGATCTGCGAGGGCGCGTGGAGTCTGGGTGAAAATGCCTACGCGGCAATCTATGGTCATTTGGGTGCCCAGTCCAGTGCTGCAATCACCCTGATAAACCCGGTACAGGGCATGATGACCGGGGCGCTGTGCGGCATTGCACAGGCAGCCGGTGTGCTTATCGGAAAGCAGTTGGGGAAAGAAGAATACGAGAACGCGTATGGCAGCTCCAAAAAGCTGATGTTCTATGGCTTTGTCTGCTCGGTAATCATTTCGGTTCTGATTGTTGCATTCAGTCCTGTGTATGTGAAGCTCTACCGAGTGGAGCCGGAGGTTCGGCAGCTCACCCATCAGATTCTTCTGGCCTATGCCGTTGTCGCTCCATTTAAAGTACAGAATATGATTCTTGGTGGTGGAATTCTGCGCAGCGGCGGCAAAACAAACTATGTCATGTACATCGATCTGATTGGCACATGGGGTATTGGCGTGCCGCTCGGGCTGCTGGCCGCCCATGGATTGGGGCTTCCGATTTACTGGGTCTATTTTCTGCTGTCATTGGAAGAGTGTGTGCGCTATGCCATTTCTCTGGCAGTGTTTCGCAGAAGAAACTGGATGCGGAGGATTTCATAATGGAAGAACATCGTGTTCGCATTCGCGATATTGCGGATGAACTGGGGCTCAGTACAGCCACCGTCTCCAATGTGATTCACGGAAAAACACAGAAGATATCGGACGATACAGTAAAGCGCGTTCAGGATCTGCTTGAACGGCGGCAATACATTCCCAATATGGCCGGAATTCTTCTTGCCCGAAATGATTCAAAAATCATCGGTGTTGTCATCAACAACCATGAAAAATACGAGAATCATGTGCTGGAGGATGGATTCATTGCCGCCTCCGTCAACGCCCTTGCCAGAGCGGTTGACCGGGCAGGATTCTTCCTCATGCCTAAGATCACCGCTTCCTGGCAGGAAATTCCCAAATTCGCATCCATGTGGAATATGGTTGGTCTTGTGCTGATTGGGTACTGCAATCAGGACTATCAACACCTGCGCGATGAAATCCGTGTGCCTCTGGTGATCTATGACGGCACCATCCATGATGGGAAGCGACTGGTGAATCTGACCGTTGATAACTATGGGGGCGGCAAACAGATGGGCGAGCATCTCAAGTCTCTGGGGCATGAACGTGTGCTGTACATTGCCGATAATGACACCCATGTGGATCATTTACGTTATGAAGGTCTGCGCTCCGTGCTTCCCCGGGCAGAGCTGCTGCTGGTACCCATGGAACATGAGAAGCGTATCACGTTTTATAACGGACATTTTGACGAGATTGCCGGCTTTTCTGCCGCATTTGCTGCATCGGATTATTATGCGGCTGATTTTCTCCACTTTGTCCAGTCTAAAGGGATCTGCGTTCCCACGCAGATATCCGTTGCCGGTTTCGATGACAGTGCTCTGTCACGGCAGCTGCACCCGATGCTCACAACCATCGGCCAGGACCATACCGCCCGTGCAGAGCTGGCGGTGGAGGTTTTGATCAAGCTTCGCAAGCAGATTACCGTAGAGCCGGAAATTCTGCTTCCTGTAAAACTTATGAAGCGAAACAGCACCGCACAGGCAAGCATGCAATCTCGTTCCGAATTAAAATGACAGGCTCAAATTCACCTATGGTTCACAATTTGTTGACAAAACGTTCAGTTTCTGCTACACTTTTTTCGTAGCAATATCCTGCAAATAAAGAAAGGAGATTATCGCGTATGATTATGATTATTTACAAACGGGCACTGGCTGTGCTGACGAAGAAACCCTTCCGGCTGTGGGGCATCTCCCTGCTGAGTGGTTTGCTGAGTATCGTTTTGACCGGCCTGTGCGGAGCCGCAATTCCCGCTCTGGGTCTTGCTGTTTCGCTGCTGCTGAGTACTTCCATGCTAATGGTCTACCTCCATGGTTACCGTGGCGAAGAAGTAAAAGCCGTGCAGCTGTTTGACTGCTTCAAGGACTGGAACACCATCAAGCGCGTGGTTCTGGGTCTTGCCTGGACAAATCTTTGGATTTTCCTGTGGGCGCTGATTCCCCTTGCCGGTCCCGTTTTTGCCATTATCCGTTCTTACGAATACCGTCTTACCCCCTACATTCTGATTACGGAGCCGGATGTTCCCCTGACCGAGGCCATGAAGGTTTCCGCAGAACGCACCAATGGCTACAAGCTGAAAATGTGGGGTGCCGAGGTTCTGTTCGTCCTGATGTGCTTCGGTGCGTTTCTGGTGCTGGGTCTTCTGAGCATGATTCCCTATTTGGGTGTACTGTTCGGCCTGATTACCTTTATCCTTGCGGTTGCCGTAGCGATGCTGAGCGGTCTGTTCCTGGGTCTGGTTCGGGCTGCTTTCTATGAGGAAATCAGCAATCCCACAATCCCCCTGCACCCGGTTGCTCCTCAGATTCCTGTTCAGCCCGGCGCAGTGAATGGAGATTTTGGACCCGCCCGCTTCTGTTCCAGCTGCGGTGCCGCTTATCCCAGTGATGATTCTGCATTCTGCCCCAACTGCGGCAAGCCCAGAACCTGACTCTCCTTCAACGCTACATTCTTTCCTGCAAACATTTTTCTCTCGCGCACTTTCGTATCAGATGATGTCCTTGTGCAATGAAAATCAGCCTCCTCAGGCCTGTAGCTTGAGGAGGCTTTTGATTTAGGGAAGCTCTGATTAAATCGGCAAGAGCTGACGGCGAGAGATTTTGCGCCAGGCGAAAGTACGAAAAATGAGGGAATACTGTATGTATTTTCCATTTTTCGTACTGCACGATTGGAGTAAAAGATCCGCCCTTCAGCCGCAGACGATTTATTCAGAGTTTCCTTAGATACGTTTCCTGCGGCCGATCAGCAACACCAACCCGGCTCCAGAAAGCACGAACATCCAGATTGGCCATCTAGACTGCCCCGTTTTGGGAACTTCCTGATTTGGCTGCGTCGGACCTGTTTCC
>JAQXNO010000200.1 GCA_029098045.1 Bacillota bacterium | reverse complement strand
CAGTCCAATCCCGAGGATCTGGACACGCGTCTTGAGGATCACTGCCCCGACGAGGTGCGATACCTCTGTATGTCCAGACCCGTGCTGCCCATGGCGCGGCAGGAGGAACAGGCCATCCTGACAGACCCGCTGAATCAGTTTGCCGGTACGCATTCATCCAACTACTGTTGATTTGTTGAAAGACTTCTGCAAGCTTGTTGGCGCTGGTTCCTCCGGAGGGTGACTTTCTTGTCCCGGCAAGAAAGTCACCAAAGAAGCCGGCTGGGGAGGGTTTGAACGCGATTGCTCCCGCAATCGAGCCACCTCCCCAGACCCCTCCAGGCGACGCATCGCCGGAGGTGCTGGTATACACGGTGCCTTTTAAGAAGATGTACATCGTATTCGGCGCAGTGCCTTTTATGGGGCCGGGAAACGGGTAGCCTTTTGGGCGGGGAAACCGCCCCTTGGCTCTCCCTTTGGGAGAGCTGTCACCGAAGGTGACTGAGAGGGCATCGGGGGGTTGGTTACCCTCTCAGGCGGCTGATCGCCGCCAGCTCCCCCAGAGGGGGAGCCAAGGGCGCTGCCGCGCCGGTGCATCTGCGCCGCCCCTTCGCTTCTTCCCTGCTTCACTCGCCGCCAACATCTTCACTCGCCGTTGAAATGATGCTTTGGCGCAGCAGGCTGGTGGCAAAATACATGGTCTCGTAGCGGATGTACTGCCGAGCGTTGGCATCCCACAGGTAGCGAACCCGGGGATAGAATTCCTCGTCCCCATGCCAGAAGAGCAGGCCGATTTTCAGATCCTCAAAAAGCGTGAAGGCATAGCCCACATCGCCGCCGGGTATTGTCTGCGCGTGGAGCGCCTGGGCAGCCCGATGCAGAAGCCCGGGATCTGCGTCCAGCAGCGCGGCAAAGGGGTCATTTCTGTCCTCCAATAGATTTTGATGAAACTGCATCCCAAAGGCCTGCATATTCTGCCATTGGCCGGAAATACACCGATCCTCCCGGCTGTCGCAGAGCAGATCCAGCAGGGTCATCACCTCTTCGTAGGTGTTCCCGTCCTGCCAGTCCGCCCCGGTGCAAAACGCCATGTCCCCGGTGGCTCTTGAAATTCTGTATTGTTTACATAATAGGTTTACATAAATATAGCAGTCATCGGCACGCAGCCCGTGCTTTCGGATCAGCCTTTCCTGATCGTAGCCGAGAAACCGCTGCTTTGCCTGCTGCGCCTGAATCAGATAGTTGTTGGTGCGCTTCATGCTCCCACCTCCTGTTTTTACCATCATACCACACGGCTGCGCCGGATGCAATTCTTAAGCTTCGGGCGGTTTACTTTTGGGCGAAGCTATGTTAGTATATACATAATTGTACACATTTGGAGCTGATATTTTGAACTTCGACAACACCTATGTGAAAATCAATCTGGATGCCATCGACAGCAACATCGACGCCATCCGCGCCCGTGTGGGAACCGATGTGATGGCCGTCATCAAGGCCGATGCCTACGGTCACGGCGCCATTCAGGTGGCACGCGTTTTGCAGGACAAGTGCAGCTTTTTCGGCGTCTCCTCCATTCTGGAGGCCATGGAGCTGCGCCGGGCGGGACTGTACAATCCCATTCTGATTCTGGGGCACACCCCCGTCTCCGCCTACCCCGCGCTGGTGCAGGCGGAAATCCGCCCCACCATCTACCACTACGAGGACGCGGCGGCGCTTTCCCAGGCTGCCCTGCAGGAGGGCAAAACCGCTGCCTTCCACCTGGCGGTGGATACGGGCATGAGCCGCATCGGATTTCAGGCAACGCCGGAGGACGCGGACGTCTGCGCCCGGATCGCCCGGCTGCCGGGACTGTTTGCCGAAGGACTTTTCAGTCACTTTGCCACTGCCGACTGTGCTGACCTGAGCCGTGCCCGGAACCAGGCGGCACTGTTCGACGGATTCTATGACATGCTGAAAGACCGGGGCGTGGAGATTCCCATCCGTCACCTGAACAACTCCGCGGGTCTCATGAATTTTGACAACCACTACGAAATGGTTCGGGCGGGCATCGTCCTCTACGGGATGTACCCCAGTGACGAGGTGGACCCCTCCCTGCTCACCATCCGCCCTGCCCTGCAGTGGCTCAGCCGGGTGACCCATGTGAAAACCCTCCCCGCAGGCCGGGAGATCAGCTACGGGGGCACCTATGTGACCTCCGGCACCACCCGGGTGGCCACCGTGCCCGTGGGCTATGCCGACGGCTACCGCCGGAGCCTGTCCGGGAGGTTCTATGTGCTGATCCGGGGCAGGAAGGCCCCGATTCTGGGTCGGGTCTGCATGGATCAGATGATGGTGGATGTGACGGACATCCCCGGTGTGCAGCTGGGCGACCCCGTGGTTCTGGTGGGCCGCAGCGGCAGCGAGGAGATCACCGTGGAGACCATCGCGGCCGCCGCCGACAGCTTTAACTATGAATTTGTCTGCGGCATCAGCCGCCGGGTGCCCCGGATCTACAGCCGCGCGGGCAAAACCGTCCACTCCGTTCATTATCTTCTGGACACCTGAGGAATCCATCTATGAAAGAGAAAAAGAAAAAAACCTTTGCCATCAGCCGGGACGTGTACACCGCCGTGCGGCTTATCACATCTGCGATCGTCCTGCTGGTGATGATCTTTGTGGGACAGGGCGCCGTCACCTTCTGTCTGGGTCTTTTTGCCGACGGAGATCACGTGGTGCGCCTGCCGGGACAGGAATCCCCGGTGGTTTCGCTGGAATCGGATACCGATGCCTTGAAGCCCATTCCGATTGACCCCAGCCAGCTGGTGGAGGTCACCCGGGCAAATATCGCGGTGGCAGGCGATGTGATGCTCCATATGCCCATCGTCCGCTCCGTCCAGACCGCCGAGGGGTACAGCTTTGACGGGATCTTTACCTTCATTCAGCCCTACGTCTGCGCCGCCGACTATGCGGTTGCCAATCTGGAAAGCACCCTTTCCGGCACGGACAAGCACGAATACACCGGCTATCCCGACTTCAACAGCCCCGACCAGATCGCCGCCAGTGCTGGGCGCACGGGCTTTGATATGCTGCTGACCGGCAACAACCACTGCTATGACTACGGCACGGATGGGCTGCAGCGCACCCTGCGCACGCTGGCAGCGCAGAATCTTGCCACCCTGGGCACCATGGCCGGTCGGGAGGATTCCCGCCATACCATCCAAACCATCGGCGGCGTGCGGGTGGGCATGATCAGCTACACCTTCGGAACCATCGATGAAAACGGCAATGTGATTCTGAACGGCCACACCGCGACAGGTGAAGCGGCGGGTCTTATCAATGTCTTTGACTACGGCAGGCTCGGCCAGTTCTACACCGAAATTGACGGGGAGATCGCCGCCATGCGCGCCAACGGCGCCGATGCGGTGATCGTGTATCTGCACTGGGGCGATGATTATTCGGCCAAGGTCAGCGAGGATCAAAAGGCCATCGCCCAGAAGCTGTGCGATCTGGGCGTGGATGTGATCGTGGGCAGTCATCCCCATGTGATTCAGCCTGTGGATATTCTGAGCAGCACGGTGGACCCCGGCCACACCACCCTGTGCCTGTATTCACTGGGCAATTTCCTCAGCAATCAGCGCGCCGACAACATCAGCCTGACCACCGGCCACAGCGAGGACGGCCTTCTGTTTACCTTCACCCTTTCCAAGTACAATGACGGCAGCGT
Organism: Bacillota bacterium; assembly: GCA_029098045.1. Taxonomy (GTDB): domain Bacteria; phylum Bacillota; class Clostridia; order Oscillospirales; family Oscillospiraceae; genus Faecousia. The sequence goes on along the minus strand of JAQXNO010000200.1, from coordinate 94 downwards.
CCGGGTCAGCGCGGTGAAGGCGCTGCCCACATGGGTGCTGGTGCGGGGCACCGGCGACAACCGGGAATTCAGCATTCTGCCGCTGGATCAGAGC
>JAQXNO010000199.1 GCA_029098045.1 Bacillota bacterium | reverse complement strand
TCCGGCACCGTTGGTGCCCACAATACTGACCATCTCGCCTTCGCGGATGGTGAAGCTGATGTCTTTGAGGATCTTGCGCTTTTTTGTGTACTGGAAGTGCAGCCCCTCCACCTCCAGAATGGGAGGTTTTTCCGCTTGCGGGGGGACGACCTTCCGTGCGGCGTTCCAGGTCAAAAGCTGATCTCTTACCATGTCCAGCTTCAGGGTTTCCATCCGGCCCGCGCCCATGTCCTCGGTGATGTGTACACCGGCATATTTCAGCGCGGTGGCATAGAGGGGTTCCCGGATGCCGTACTTTGCCAGAATATCGGCGGCGATCAGGGCATCGGGGGTCATGTCCGCGGCAATGCGGCCGTCGGACACCAGAATGATGCGATCCACATGACGGTACAGCACATCCTCCAGACGGTGCTCAATGATGACCACGGTCTTGTTGTACTGCTTCTGAATCCGGTCGATCAGGTCGATGGCAGTCTTGCCGGTGGCGGGGTCCAGATTCGCCAGCGGCTCGTCAAACAGCAGCGCAGGCACATCCCCCACCATCACACCGGCAAAGGCGACCCGCTGCTTCTGACCGCCGGAAAGCTCATAGGGGGAGGATTTCAACAGCTGACCCATATCCACGATGTCCGCCACCTGTTGGACGGTTTTCTGCATTTCCTCCTGGGGGACACAGTCGTTCTCCAGACTGAAGGCGATGTCCTCGCCCACGGTCAGTCCCACAAACTGACCGTCCGAGTCCTGCAGCACGGTACCCACCTTTTTGGACAGCTCAAAGAGGCTGGCCTTCTGGGTATCCAGACCGCCCACAATCACACTGCCCTGCATATTGCCCCGGTAAGAGAAGGGGATCAGGCCGTTGATGCAGTGACCCAGGGTGGACTTGCCGGAGCCGGAGGGTCCCACAATCAGCACCTTTTCCCCCTCATAGATGGTCAGATTGATGTTGTGGAGGGTAGGCTCTGCCTGAGAGAAATATTGAAAGGTAAAATCCTTAAATTCAATGACTGGCTTTTTCATGGCGGCTCCTTACTCGTAGATCACCCGAGGCGCCTTGCGGATATGAATCTTCCAGTTGGTGCCGGTGCCGATGTTGTAGGCACGGGCGAAGGAGCCCTGATTGATGGCAACGGCCATGCAGTCCAGACTGTTCACATAGACCAGCGGTTCGCCCACATAGACATCGGCAAAGCTCTTGGCATAGACCAGAATATTCTTATAGAGGGTGCGGGTCTCGTTTTCAATGCTGATCTCCACCCGGCCGCCGTGATTTACCCCAAGCCGGGCAAACAGCGTTCTGGGGATGTTTGTCCACAGACTGCCGAACCGCACATCCAGCACATCGATGGTGCCGGAAACGGTGTCATCCTGAATACTTGCCTCCACAACCGGCAGCTCAATAACGGATTCGGGCGGCACCTCCGGCCCAACGCCGGCAAAGTCGATGACACCGGATGCCAGACGGGCGCCGGTGTAGGCGTAGATATCCCGGCCGTGGAAGGTATAGCTTTCGCCGCTGCCCTGCAGACGGTTGACGGATTCATCGATGATGCGGGCCTCGGTAATGCCGGTCATCCGCTTGATATGGGTCAGGGTGCCGTTGTCGGGGGTGATGATGTAGTGACCGTCGGCCGTGCGCACCGCGATGGAGCGGCGGGTGGAGCCGACGCCGGGGTCCACCACACTGACAAAAACGGTGCCTGCGGGCCAATAATTGACCGTCTGGATCAGCCGGTAGGAGGCCTCCCAGATGTCATAGGGGGTGATTTCATGGGTCAGATTGGAGATGAGCAGGGTGGGATCCACGCCGTAGGCAACACCGAACATGGCGCTGACGGCACCGTCCACATTGCCAAAGTCGGACTGGAATACGAGGGGGTGCTTCATAATTCAGAATCCTCCTGAGTTGCCTAATAATTTATCTGCAGAAATCACTGCATACATCAACAGTATATCCTTTTTCCGCAGAAGTTGCAAGAAAAAACATCCGGTTGACTCCTTCAAATTCCGGTTTGAAGCTTTACAATCAAGAATACGCCTGAAACCATTTTGCAAAGCGTGACTTATTGAAAATAATGAATTTGTATTGCGCTTCGCTTTTCATATGAACCGTTGCAACAGGAAAGACGATCCACTTCCAGGTAATTTCTTTGATTTCCTGTATTGGCAGAACGAGATTCCTGTATTTGCTGTCGACCGTAAGCTTGTTTGTCCTGTATGTAAGCGACTTTTTGTCAAGGTACAGACCTCCGCCAAGTATGCCATTGTGACACAAGCTGCAAACAAAAGATTTCACAGAAATACCCCTTTCCTCAAATTCAAGTGCATCATACTGTTTATACAGCAAAGAGCATATCAATGAACGGCACAGAGAAGTCAAGGCTTCTCTGCCGCTGCGTTTTTATATGAAATCAGGATGTGTGCAGGCGCAAACAGCGCGGATGCCGCAACCAGCAATACAGACCTGCTCATAATGCCGCTGAACATAAAAGCAGCGGATGGAATGATTGACAATGCCAATGCCCTGAAGATCGTGCTTTTTCTGAAACAAATTATCCATATCAAATCATAAAGAATGACCAAAACACCATTTCCTGCCAGATACATCGCAAAGGCTTCATCAGACCACCAACCGAAGCAGGTCCCGGGAATATTGACAACCATAAATCCAAAACATCCAAATCTTCCTATCTGCTCTATCGCTTCAACAACCTTATTTTTCCACTTGTTTTCAAAACCATCCCGACACTTTAATGCGTAAACAATATTGGGAATCATGATTGCTGCCATCAATACTGCCCCGGAAATGTTTATCCACTCCATCATGTTCTCACCTTCAGACCGGAATTCATAATCATCACATGGAAGCGATCTTCTTCAGCGTATTCGCCGTTCTGATTGTGATCCTTTCACCAATCCCTGTGCTTGCGGTTTTTTTCCACCAGTTTGATTTCGCATAGTTCTGCCTGTTGAAAGACCAGAAAATTGTGTTATCACAAACGCATATCTGCTCCAATTCTGTTGTGGGTTCTCCGATTTTCTCCGCAATGCTTTCAGCGGTGGCAGGAGACAGCACAAAAATCAGATTGTCATATACTTCCCTGTCAGACGTCCCCCACCAGACGGGAGCCTTGCTTAATATGGCTTCCAGCTTTTCCTGTAAAATAACAAAAACCGGAATATCCAGGCCAAACCTTTTCCGTATCATTTCCGTGATTGCATCTGAAAGGGTATGCGCATTCATTTCGTCAACGGAAAAAGCAACATTCCCGCTGTTCAGGTATGTACGAACATCCCGATAGCCAAGCTCTGTCAAATACGCCTTCAGCTCCGGCATTGGTATTTTGTTTTTTCCGCTTATGTTGATGCCTCTTAAGAAGGCAATATATCGTTTCATATCAATGATCACATCCTGACAGCTTGCCGGTTTCCCCAACTGATTATACAGCGGAAAGGACGGAATGTGAAGTGAAATATCCTTCGGATGTGAAAGAATAGGCTTTGGTCATTGTGAAATTTGGTGCTGTCGCATCAAGTGAGAAATGAAAGAACTCCACCTACGATAAGCAGGCATTTCGCGAATCCCGAAAGGAATTTATTTCGTTGAAAATGCGGAGTATTTTCCGGGATACGGTCGTCGAATAAAATAAGGAGTCACGCGGTCCAGCCCGGCGCGAGAGATATGCCACCGGCATATCCCATTTTATGGGTTCGACTCCCGCCGCTCCAAAAGGAAAGCCACCCTGTTAGGGTGGCTTTCCTTTTGGAGCAGGATACGGGAGTCGAACCCGCCTTCACGGCTTGGGAAGCCGTTGTATTACCGATATACGAATCCTGCGTGCTATGGGCATTATAGCAGAGGCGGCGGAAAATTTCAACCTTTTTTTGTCGAAGGTTGCGCCAGATGCGAATTTGTGCTATAAAGTATTATATAAAGGAGTGATCCGAATGAAAGAATATGAACTGGTGCGTGAAATTCCGAATTTGTGCCGGAACAATCAGATGCGGGATGTGTTCTTCGACGAGGTGGAAACCGACGACCCGGTGCAGTATGTGAGGCAGTTTCTGAAAGGGAAGACACTGGAGATTTCCGTAGATGAAAAGGCAAACGGCGCGGTGACGGTGTATGCCGTCTGCGACGGACTGCAGCAGAAATTTGTGTTCACCCCGATTTAAACAAATGCCGCCCTTTGCCGACTTTTTATGGCGCACAGGCAGGACTTTGAACGAATGGGAAAAATACCGGGCAATTTTTCCGCTTCTATAAAAAAGTGGGTTGAATTTCGGACGCTATTGTGATACGATATGGTCGTATCGATATGGGGGCATTGCGCCCATATTTCCACATTGCATACAGAACGCCGGAACGCGTCCCGATACAGGAACGGTTCCCGGGCGGCATTTCCAAAGGAGCAACGCTTATGGCAACACCTCACACCATCGCAGTCGCCGGCAAGGGCGGCGTAGGCAAGACCACGACCTGTGGTATGCTGATCGATTACCTGTGCAAGAAGAACCGCGGCCCCGTACTGGTGGTCGATGCGGATGCAAACTCCAACCTGAACGAGGGTCTGGGCGTGGAAGTGGAAACCTCCCTGGGTCAGATCCGGGAAGAGATGGCGCAGGCAGAGCTGAAGGGCACCATCCCCGCCGGCATGACCAAGGCCGACTATGCAGAGTATAAGTTCAATTCCGCCCTGATCGAAGAGGATGACTTTGATATGCTGGTCATGGGCCGCACCCAGGGCAAGGGCTGCTATTGCTATGTCAACGGCGTGCTGAAAACCCAGGTGGACAAGTACGCAAAGAACTATTCCTATATTGTCATGGACAATGAGGCGGGTCTGGAGCACGTGGCCAGAGGAACCCTGCCCCATGTGGACACCATGCTGCTGATTTCCGACTGCTCCCGCCGCGGCATTCAGGCGGTTGCCAGAATCGCCGAAATGGTGGAAGATATGGGATTGAATCCCGGCAAGATGGGTCTGATCGTCAACCGCGCCCCCGGCGGCGTGCTGGATGAGGGCGTGAAGGCAGAGATCGAAAAGCATGGGCTGACCCTGTTTGGCGTCCTGCCCCAGGATGATGCGGTTTACCGCTGCGACTGTGACGGAGAACCCTCCAGCAAGCTCCCGGAGAGCGATCCCATGAAGACCGCCCTGAAGGGCATCATGGCCGGACTCGGCCTGTGATTTTCATTCGGCTAAAAATCGAAAATTGCCCGAAATTCTTGTGATTTCTGTAATTTTCGGTTTTTATGATATCATTTGTCAATATTTAATTTTTCACAAGGGGGATTATTCACTATGGCTTTCGTTCCCAAGACAGCAGCCTACAGCGGCAAGATCAATGCCGTGACCCTGGGCACCGGTGATAAGGCAATCGTCATCGGCGGTCAGAATGTGCTGCCGTTCTACACTTTCGACGGCGCAATCGAAAACGCACCCAAGATCGGCGTTGAGATTTCCGACGCCGCGGACACCTGGACCACCTCCGGCATCGTGGACTTCTACGCCGGCTGCACCACCATGGCAGAGCGCGCAAAGCGTGCCGAAACCATGGAAGGCGCCGACTTCCTGTGCCTGCGCTTTGAGTCCGCAGACCCCAACGGCGCAAACCGCTCCGTTGCCGACTGCGTCGCCGATGCAAAGGCTGTTGCCGAAGCCACCACCATGCCTCTGGTCATCATGGGCTGCAAGAACATTGAGAAGGACGGCGAGCTGTTCTCCAAGATTTCCGAGGCGCTGCAGGGCAGAAACATTCTGGTCATGTCCGCAAGAAGCGAGGACTACAAGACCGTCGGCGCTTCCGTCGCGCTGGCTTACGGCCAGAAGGTCGGCGCCGAAACCGCTGACGACATCAACCTGGCCAAGCAGTTGAACATCATGATGAAGGGCCTGTCCATCAACCCCGCCAACATCGTCATGGACATCGGTACCGCTGCTGTGGGCTACGGCTATGAGTATGCCGCTTCCACCTTCGACCGCATCCGTCTGGCCGCCCTGGCACAGTCCGATGCCGATCTGCAGATGCCCATTCTGGCGGCTGTTTCCGTGGACACCTGGGCCGTCAAGGAATCCAACGCTTCCGAAGAAGATGAACCCGCATGGGGCAGCCAGGAAGAGCGCGCCATCGACATGGAAGTCGCTACCGCTGCCGCGAACCTGACCGGCGGTGCTGA
>JAQXNO010000198.1 GCA_029098045.1 Bacillota bacterium | reverse complement strand
CGGGGAGTCCGACCGGTTTGCAAGACCCATGTACTATGACTGGGTGCTGGATCTGCGCCGGCAGTGTGTCCGCCGCGCGGTGCCCTTTTCCTTCCGGCAGTGCGGAACCCATTTCATCAAAGACGGAAGGGAATACACCCTGCAGAAAAAGGATCTGTGCGCCCAGGCAAGAAAGGCCAACATCGACTATGACGGAAAACAGACGGCTTCCGAAGCCTGATGGGGGTTTTGAAGAACCGGCATCCCTTCCCGGCTTTTTCGGAAGCCGGGATTTTTTGCGCAGAAAGCTTATTTTTATAGTGCAAAATGAAAAAGGATTTGCTATAATACTACCGTAGTGCGGAAGAACGATGGACGCGGCAAGGCAGGCGAAAGCCGCGGCGGTTTTTCTGCTTTGCGAACAGCCATTATAACCCCCGTGATACGGGGAAAGAAAATAAGGAGGAACGATTATGGGTTTGATCAAGGCAGCATTGGGTTCTCTGGGCGGCGCTCTGGCCGATCAGTGGAAGGAATACTTTTATTGTGAGGCACTGCCCGCCAATGTGCTGGTGGCCAAGGGACGTAAGCGCGTCTCCGGCCGTTCCAGCAACACAAAGGGCAGCGACAACATCATCTCCAACGGCTCCGTCATTGCCGTGGCCGACGGCCAGTGCATGATGATCGTGGAGCAGGGAAAGGTTGTGGATGTGTGCGCCGAGCCCGGCGAATATACATATGACACTTCCACCGAGCCGTCCATTTTCAGCGGCTCTTTCGGAGAAAGCCTGATGGAGAGCTTCATGGCGGTGGGCAAGCGTTTCACCTTCGGCGGGGAGCCGCCCAAGGATCAGCGGGTCTACTACTTCAACACCAAGGAGATTCTGGACAACAAGTTCGGAACCCCCGCACCCATCATGTTTGAGGTGGTCAACAAGGAGATCCATATGCGCCGTACGGTGAATCTGCGCTTCAACGGCGTGTACACCTACACCATCTCCGACCCCCTGCTGTTCTACACCCGCCTGTGCGGCAATATGGCCGACACCTACACCCGAGACAACATTGACGGGCAGCTGAAGGCGGATTTCATGGATGCGCTGCAGCCTGCTGTGGGCGTGCTGGCCGAGCAGGAGCTGCGTCCTGCCCAGATTCCGGCCAAGGCAAAGGAATTGAAGCAGGCGATGAACGCGGAGCTTCGGGATGTCTGGGGTGCCAGAGGCGTCACCATTGAAACCATTTCCCTGAATCCCATCCGTCTGACCGATGAGGATATGAAGAAGGTTCAGGAGATTGAGGATGCCGCAACCTATGGAACCAGCCCCAGAATGATGGCCGGACGGATGACAGATTCCACTGCCGCCTCCATGCAGACCGCGGCAGGCAATGAAGCCGGCGCCATGACGGGCTTTATGGGCATGGGCATGGCCGGCGGCATGATGGGCGGCGGCTTTGCCGCGGCTCAGAATATGTATGCCATGGGGCAGCAGCAACAGGCACAGCCTGCCGCGCCCGCGGTGGAGGGCTGGACCTGCTCCTGCGGTCAGGCGGGGAATACCGGAAAATTCTGCCAGGCCTGCGGCGCAAAGAAGCCCGAGCCGAAGCCTGCGGCAGCCGGTTGGACGTGCGCCTGCGGCAATGTGGCCACGGGGAACTTCTGTCCCGAGTGCGGCGCCCCCAAGCCCGCGGAGGGTGACAGCTGGAAGTGCGCCTGCGGCAGCGTGAACAAGGGCAAGTTCTGCCCCCAGTGCGGTGCGAAAAAACCTGCGGCAGCGCCCAGATACAGATGTGACAAGTGCGGCTGGGAGCCTGCCGATCCGGCAAATCCCCCCAGATTCTGCCCGGAATGCGGCGATCCCTTCAATGCCGGGGATGCCAGATAATCACGACAATGCGTCTTTCGGCACGCCGAGGGGCGGCTGAAAGACGCGGCAGAAGAGAAAGCGTATGATAAGGGGGAAGTTTTGTGTCAACACAGATTACGCAATACCAGTGCCCGTCCTGCTACGCCCCACTTCACTTTGTGGGGGAATCCGGCAAGCTGGAGTGCGACTACTGCGGCGGTAAATTCGATGTGGCAGAAGTAGAAGCCCTCTATGCCGATCAGCAGACGCAGGCAGAAGCGGCCTTTGAAGCGGCGGAAGAGCAGACCCTGGCGCAGGAAACGGATTGGGACACGTCGGATTTGCAGCAGGACTGGGGCGAGGAAGGCAAGAGCCTGAAGGTCTACAGCTGTCCATCCTGCGGCGCGGAGCTGATCTGCGATGAAACCACCGCCGCCACCAGCTGCCCGTATTGCGGCAATAATACCGTCATTCCCGGTCAGTTCGGCGGCGCATTGAAACCGGACTATGTGATTCCCTTCAAGTTGGACAAGGCAGCCGCTGTGGCGGCTCTGAAGAAGCACTACGGCGGAAAACTCTTTTTGCCCAAGGCATTTTCAAACAGCAGCCATCTGGAGGAGGTCAAGGGCATCTATGTGCCCTTCTGGCTGTTCGACGCGGCGGCGGAGGCAGACTGCACCTTCCTTGCCACCCGCTCCCATACGCACACCGAGGGGGATTACCGGGTCACCGTGACGGAGCACTATCATGTCCGCCGGAGCGGCTCCTTGGCTTTTGAGAAGATTCCGGCTGACGGCTCCAAAAAAATGCGTGACGATTATATGGATTCCATCGAGCCCTTTGATTACACGCAGCTGGAGCCCTTCAGCACTGTGTACCTGCCCGGGTATCTGGCGGATAAGTACGATGTATCTGCCGAGGACTGTATGCAAAGAGCCGATCAGCGGTGCCGTGGCTCCGCGCTGGAAGCCATGCGCAATGATGTGGTGGGCTATCAGACCGTCACATCCACCGGCTCCAGAGTCAGCCTTCAGCGGGGCAAGGTTCATTATGCCCTGATGCCGGTGTGGACGCTCCACACCAAATGGGAGGGCAAGGACTATCTGTTCATGATGAACGGACAGACCGGAAAAATGGTGGGCGATCTGCCCGTGTCCAGGGCAAAGTTCTGGGGACTCACTGGCGCCCTTTCCGCGGTGCTCAGCGGCTTGCTGCTCTGGATGGGCGTGGGGCAGGTTATTGCCGAAGCCTTTTTGAGATGATGGGAGGGACACATATGAAGAAACGAATCCTTTCTCTTTGCGTCATCCTGCTGTTGGCCGTGACACTCTGTACCCCCGTGGCTGCGGCGGGCTTTGAGGACGCGCAGCTGAGCTTTGTGACGGACGAAGCCGGCCTGCTGACGAATGAGCAGCGTCTGGAACTGGAGCGGCAGGCAGAGGAAATCTCACAGAAGTATCAATGCGGCGTGTACATCATCACGGTCAATGACTTTACGGACTATACTTACGCCGCTTCCGTCCAAGAAGCGGCAGAAGAGTTGTATCGGGAGTACGAGCTGGGCTATGGGGAGCAGCGGAGCGGCGAATTGCTGCTGCTTTCCATGGAGGAGCGGGATTATTACCTGTTTGCCGATGGCTATGGCAACACCGCCTTTACGGATTTCGGCAAGGATAAACTGGCGGATGAATTTTTGGACGATTTTTCCGATGACGCGTGGTACGACGGCTTTTCCGATTATCTGGAAAAAAGCGCGTCCATGCTGGCTTCTGCCCGGGGCGGAAAACCGCTGGATGTGGACAGTGACCCGAAAATCGTCTTTGTGGGCATCGGTATCTGTCTGCTGCTGGGCTGCGGCCTGGGTCTGCTGCTGTGCTGGCTTCTGAAGGAGAGCCAGATGAAGTCCGTGGCGGTGAAGCAGGACGCGAATATCTATCTGCGCGCCGACGGTGTGCATATCACCAACCGGCAGGATCAGTTTTCCCATATCACCCGGACACGGACGAAGATTGAAAAGTCTTCCGAAAGGGGAGGCACGTCTGTGGACAGCAGCGGCTTCTCCGGAAAGAGCGGAAAATTCTGATACGATTACATGGGAAGCGCTGAGGAAATCGTCTTCCGCCGTCAGCACCAGCCGGTTGATCAGGGCTTCCCGGAAACACCGAAGGGAGGCATGCCGCATGAAAGAAATCGGAAGAACGTGTATATGTTTTCTGCTGGCAGGGGCAATGCTTATGAGTCTGACCGCCTGCTCTGGCACGGCGCAAAACCCCCAACCCGTGGAGGAGACACAGCACCCCACCGAAGCGCCGGTGCCGCCCACCTCAAACCCGGTTTCCGAAGAAACCCTGCCCCGGGAGGAAGCGGCGGAAGAACCCTATGACAAGCTGCTGCGGCAGATTTACCTGCTGGTATGTGACCCCGACAGCTACTGGGACGTGGCACCGGAGGGGCAGCAGGGCATTCTGGAATCCGCAAGAAACCTGGGCAGCGACGCACCCAATGCCATGGGATATCTCGTGGAAGACATCAGCGGCGATGGCATCCCGGAGCTTCTGGTGGGGGAGAATGACGGCCTGATCAATGCGGTCTACACCCTGTCGGCCGGGCAGCCCCAGCTGGTGCTTTCCGGCCGGTATCGCTCCGGCTATGCCTATATGGGCAGCGGCTTCTTCTTCTACTACGGTTCTAACGGCGCGGCGGAAACGGGACAGGGTATTTTTTACCTGAGTGAAGACGGCAGAAGCCTTCAGTGTCAGGAATTCCTGTTTACCCACGCGCAGGGGGAAGAGGCGGCGGACATCCGCGTCTACCGCAACTCCACGGGCAGCTGGGAGCCGGAAGAATCCCAGCTGACGGATATGACAGCCCAGGAGTTCTGGGATCTGGACCCGGCCGGAACGACGTTGCCCCTGACGCTCTTTGCATACCTGGAACCCGGCATGGCGGTATCTGCCCGGTACCTTAACGACGATGAGACGGCAGCGGAAGTGATTCTGGATACGGAGTATGCCGACCGCGTGCTGTTTACAGCCCGCAGCCCCATATCTCAGTTTACCGTGCTGAAACTGACCCTGGAGAGCATGGACAATGCGGGCACGGCGGTGCTTTCCGCCAGACCTGCTTCCGATGACCCGCTTCTGGAAGGCTTTTCCCCGGACTGCCCCATCATCCTGCAGCTGAGCTTCGGGGAGATTCTCCCCACATATGGCATTACGTATGTGGATGAAAACGGGCAAACGCGCTGCTTTGCCCTGCAGCAGAGCGGCAGGGACGGCGCAGTCCTGATGCTAAAAGCCCAATGGGATGGGGAGCACGTTGTCCTGAACAATGGAAATTGACACAAACGCGCAGTGCGATCAGCCGGTCCTTCCGTTCAGACAGGTCATGCCGTGACGAACCGGAAGCGGCTTCGCAACCAACGCATAAAATCACAGACCGACCAATGCTGCAAAACGGCTGCAACCTCACTGGCTGCAGCCGTTTCTCATATGCGGATACTATGGATTGCCGCCGGTGCCGGGATTGTCCAACGGGTCCGGATTTTGAAATCACATTTCGTTGGCAAGCGCGGACAATTCTTTGCGCTTTTTCTGGCGCAGGGGGTCGTCTTTCGGGTAGCCTACGGCGATCACAAGGCGCACGCTCTGATCAAGACCACAGATTTTGCGCAGTTTCTCATCGTCCAGCCAGCCGAGAATACAGGTGCCAAGACCCTGCACGGTGGCTTCCGCGGTCAGATAGGCAGCGGCAATGCCGATGTCTATGGAGCGGTAGTCGTTCTTCAGCATCTTTGCACCCACGGCGGCGGATTTGACATAGGGCTTTTCCGATACAACGATCATCACGGGCGCCTGAGAAGCAAACTTGTTCATGCCAAGACTCTGAGTGGCTCTGGCGACCTCTTTGGCGGTTTCCCCCCGGCAGACGGTGAAATGATAGGGCTGCCCGTTGCAGGCAGAGGGCGCCAGCCGGGCGGCCTCCAGCATGGCAGTGATTTTTTCGGCTTCCACATCCCGGTCCTTCTCGTAGCTGCGGCAGGACTGACGGGCGCAGGCGATCTCCATAAAATTCATAAAAGTACCTCCCATTGTTTTTCTTGATTATAGCGGATTTTCATTCCGAATGCAATGTGCAAAGGGAAAAGTATTGCACGAAACCGGAAGCTGTAGTATCATAAATCCATATCAAAAACCACACACTAATCGAAGAATGAGAACAGGAGGAAGCATGATGACAAACGAAGAACTGCTGAAGCAGGCACAGAGCCTGCAGCCCCGGCTGCAGTGCATCCGCCGGGATCTGCACCGGCACCCGGAAACAGGCTTTGATCTTGCCTATACGCTGGAATATGTCCGCAGGGAGCTGGAACAGATGGGACTGAAGCCCCAAGCCTGCGGCAAAGCGGGACTGGTGGTGTGCCTGGGCGGAAAAAAGGAAGGAAAGACCATCCTGCTGCGTGCCGATATGGATGCGCTGCCCGTGACGGAAGAGGCCGATGTGGAGTTTGCCAGCGAAAAGCCCGGGTTCATGCACGGCTGCGGCCACGATATGCACGCGACCATGCTGCTGGGCGCAGCGAAGCTGCTGAAAGATCATGAGCAGGAGCTTGAGGGCACTGTAAAGCTGATGTTCCAACCGGCAGAGGAGATCTTTCAGGGCGCGCAGGATATGATCGACGCAGGAGTTCTGGAAAACCCCAAGGTGGACGCGGCAATGATGATTCACGTTTCTGCCGGTATGAGCATCCCTTCCGGTATGCTGCTGATCCCGGGGGGCGGTGTCACCATGGCCTCCTGCGAGCAGTATCACATCCGGGTACAGGGCAAGGGCGGTCACGGATCCACGCCCCATATGACCGTGGATCCCCTGACGGCAGCTGCCCACATCCACCTTGCCCTGCAGGAGATCAACAGCCGGGAGCTGGACCCGAACCAATACGGTGTCTTTACCACCGGCCGCTTCCAGGCGGGACAGACCAGCAACGTGATCCCGGACTGCGCCGAAATGTGGGGCACCATTCGCACGGTGGATCCCACCGGTGCCGTGGGGAATCAGATCAAGCGGCGGATGGAGGAGATCACCAAAGGTGTTGCCGCCGCAATGCGCTGCACCGCGGATGTGGAATTCTTTGACCATTGCCCCTGTATGCTGGTAGACGACAGTCTGAGCCGGAAAATCGGCGGTTTTATGGAGGAACTGATGGGACAGGGCGCCCGGAAAATGCATATGCAGGGGGGCGGCAGTGAGGACTTCTCCTTTGTCAGCCACCATGTCCCCACCATGTCCATGTTCCTGACGGCGGGCAATACCGCGGAAGGATTCTGCTACGCCCAGCACCATCCCAAGGTGAAGTTTGATGACGCGGTGCTCTGGCGCGGAAGCGCGGCATACGCCTGGGCGGCACTGCGGTACTTGCAGGATCAGGCATGAATGGACAAGGACTTGCATTTTTCGCCGCCGGTGGTATAATGAAAGGAAATTTTTACCATTGAGGCGATCCTATGCAGCTCATCGACATGCACACCCATATCTACCCCCCGGCAATTGCAAGAAAAGCGGCAGCCAGCATCCGGGAATTCTATCAACTGGACACCAGAGAAATGGACGGAACGGCGGACACGCTGCTGACCCGGGGCACCGAGGCCGGCATCGACCGGTTCGTGGTACTGCCCGTCGCCATGCGGCCGGATCGTACCCGCCACATCAATGACTTCATCATCGGACAGGTGACCGAGCAGCCCCGGTTTCTGGGGTTTGGCTCCATTCACGCGGGCATGGAGAACATCGCGGAGGAAGTGGAATACATCCTGCAAAATGGCCTGCTGGGCGTGAAAATGCACCCCGATTTTCAGGAGTTTGACATCGACGATCCCCGGCTCTTTCCTGCCTATGAGGCGATGCGGGGCAGGCTCTGCGTGATGCTGCACATGGGGGATACCCGCTACAGCTACTCCCATCCCGCGCGGCTGCGCCGTGTGCTGGATAACTTCCCCGGACTGCAGGTCATTGCCGCTCACTTTGGCGGCTACAGTATGTACGAAACCGCCTATGACGAGCTGCGTGACAAGGATTGCATCTTCGATGTTTCCAGTTCCATGATGTTCATGGAGCGGGGGATCCCGGAAAAATTCATCAACATCTACGGCGCGGAGCGCATGGCCTTCGGCACCGATTATCCCCTGTGGGATCCCATCACGGAGACGAAGCGTTTTCTGCAGCTGGATCTGACCGACGCACAGTTCGAGCAGATCGGCCATAAGACCGCGGAGCGCATCTTCAAGCTATAATCAAAAGGAGTCATCAAAAAGGAGCCATCTTGCGATGACTCCTTTCAGACTGTCGGAGAACCCGATTATTGCCAATTCCCGATCCTGACAGAGGGAACCGGGGTATGGTGTGAGGAATGTGACGAAAAGGGAGAGAAAAGCTCTCCGTTTCCCAGCCAGTTAAAAGGCACCGCGCCGAATGCGATGTACCGTTTCTTAAAAGGCACCGTGTATACCAGCACCTACGGCGATGCGTCGCCTGGAGGGGTCTGGGGAGGTGGCTCGATTGCGGGAGGCGGCGTGTCGCCGCTGACAATTCGAGCCTGACAGATTGTGCTTGTCGTTACACCATTGGGCTCTCCCGGTTCGTAACTGCCTTCGACATCGTCCCCTACAAAAATGCGGTACGCAGTCCGGGGTCGAGCGGGGCAGGGCAGCCATTTGTCGGATGCAGTGCGTAACGAATCGCCAGCGGGGGCATCCCCGCCCCTCCCCAGCCGGCTTCTTTGGTGACTTTCTTGCCGGGACAAGAAAGTCACCCTCCGGAGGAACCAGCGCCAACAGGTTTGCTGAAGTCTTTCGAAAGAGTGCACGCAGCAATGCTTCTGACCGATGAGGGAGCAAGGGCGCACTCATGTAAGTGTCAAGATATCTTTGCCGACAAACTGAAAGGAGCCATCTTTCGATGACTCCTTTTGCTTTTTACTTGCCGACCTTGACTCTCCAGCCCTTCTCGTCGGGCAGCGTGCCGGTCTGGATGCCGGTGATGGTGTCGTAGAGCCTCTGGCTCAGGGGGCCGATCTGACCGCCGCAGATGGTCATGACATCATCTTTGTAGCGCAGCTTGCCCACGGGAGAGAT
>JAQXNO010000197.1 GCA_029098045.1 Bacillota bacterium | reverse complement strand
CTGAATAAATCGTCTGCGGCTGAGCAGCGGATCTTTTGCCCCCTCAGTGCAGTTTGGAAAATCGGAAATACATCCAGTATTCCTCGATTTTTCAAACTTTCTGAGGAAGTAAAATCTCTCGCTGTCAGCTCTTGCCGATTTAATCAGAGCTTCCCTAAAAGTTTGAAGAACATACGGTTCAAATCGGGGACGGCTTCATTCAGGAAATAGCTAAAATGAGAGGAGGGATGTGCATATGACGAATCAGAAGCTTACCATTCGCCCGGAAGAGCATAAGGATTATAAAGATATCGTTTCTTTGATTTTGCGTTCCTTTCAGGAGGGAACCGACTATTCTGACGGAACCGATATCATTGCACTGGTGGAGGAAATCAGAGATTCAAAGTACTATATTCCTGAATTGTCCTTTGTCGCAGAGCTGGGCAGCAAAGTCGTGGGGCATTTTATGTTTTCGCATTTTCCGCTGTCGCCTGCAAAGGAAGGCGGTCATGATGAGAACCCGACCTCCGATATTGTGATGTTGGCTCCCGTATCGGTCCACGCGGATTATTTCCGCCGCGGAATCGGAACCGCGATGCTGACAATGGGAATTGAGAAAGTGCGGGAATTGGGCTACAAAGGAATCACCGTAGAGGGTGATTATCACTTCTATCATCGGGTTGGATTCCGAACATCCTCAGAATACAACATTTTCCCCACAAGTGGCTATCCAATGAAAGAACCCAGATGTATGATGTGCCAGCAGACCTACGAAGGATCACTAAAAGGCATACACGGCTTTATCGTTTACGATATGTACTTCAATGCATAAATGAACGCATCTTCACACAAAGAAGCAGACAGGCAAAAGGGACTTCGCCGTACTTCCGGCGAAGTCCCTCATATTTCAAGCAGTGGAAGACCGCACGCACATCACGGCCGCTTCTTCCAGACCTTCCGGGATATACGGATGCCTATGATACACGCTGCAGCTGCCGGCGAAGGTAATCCCGCGCTTCCTCTGGGGGCAAGTCCAGGACAAGTGAGATTTCAGAGGCGAGCAGTCGCTCCGCGTCGCGCAGGAAATTATCATCGGACTGATGGAACTTCCGCCCTGCCTTCTCCTGGGCTTGCCTATAGCGGTACAGTGTGGCGACCATTCTCATGAGAGATATGCGGTCGCCGCTGCCTATCAACTCCCGATAGTACAGCTTTCGCTGGTTCTCGTCATGAATCCATCCATCCCGATGCACTTCCTCGGAAGCGAGCAGGGCAATCAATGCCTCTCTGGAAAGGATTGCTTTGAGTTTTGCCATGGCAGCGGGATTTTCGGTTGGAAGATAGAATTTGGACTCTGCCTGATTCAGCGGCTGCAGGATCAGATACTGCGTGCGCCTTCGATTGATCAATTGTTTTTCCGTGCCAACCACACGGCAAATACCGTGAACACCATACAGGACACAATCTCCAACCTGATACATTCCGATCCCTCCGCAAATCAGCCGCAAACACCTCTACATTGATAATATTAACACAAAAAACCATGAATTTCATATGGTAAAAGTGCCAAATTTTCCGTGTTTCATTTATGAAAAATACTACCGCCGCAACGCTTTTGCGCTGCGGCGGTCATACATTCAGATGGTTTCCACTTTGATTGTGTTGGTGTTGCCGGTCTGTCCGGTGATGGGGCCGCCGGTCAGCAAAATATTGTCTCCGGGCTGCAGGTTCAATACCTTTTCCGCATAGCCCTTGGCGCAGTAGAACATCACTTCCATATTGGGATACGAGTCACTCAGAACCGGTGTAACACCCCAACTCATGGAGAGGCGGCGCCAGATCTTCACATCCGTGGTCATGCCGATGATGTCGACGGGCGTGCGGAAGCGGCTGACCAGCATGGCAGTCTTGCCGGAGACGGAGCAAACCACAATTGCCTTTGCGTTCAGATCCATTGCCATGGAGCAAACCGCGTGAGAAATGCTGTCCAGATTATCCTTGCCGATGTACTCGGTGGAGAGGAAGCGATGCTTGTAATCCGTATGCTGCTCCGTGTACTCCGCAATCTGCGCCATAGCCCTGACAGCCTCCACCGGATAATGGCCGGCAGCAGACTCACCGGAGAGCATCACGCAGGAGGTGCCGTCATAGACAGCATTGGCAACGTCGGAGATCTCCGCTCTGGTGGGGCGGGGATTGTAGATCATGGATTCCAGCATTTCGGTGGCAGTGATGACGCGCTTTCCCAGCATGCGGCATTTGCGTGTCAGTTTTTTCTGAACCGCAGGCACTTCCACATAGGGAATCTCCACACCCAGGTCACCCCGGGCGATCATAATGCCGTTGCAGATGTCGCAGATCTCTTCCACATGATCCACACCGGAGCGGTTCTCGATCTTGGCGATAATTTCAATATCCTCGCCGCCGTTGCGGTCAAGGAATTCACGCAGATCCCGGGCATCCTGCGCTGTGGATACGAAAGAAGCCGCCACAAAGTCCACATGATTGCGGATACCGAACAGCAGATCTTCCTTATCCTGTTCGGAAAGGTACGGGCCGGACATGACCTTATTGGGAAAACTCATGCTCTTCTTGTTGCTGAGCACGCCGCCGGTAACCACCGTGCAGATCACATCGGTATCGGTCAGCTCTCTGACGGAGAAAACCACCATGCCGTTGTTGACAGTCACCTGATCGCCCACAGAAAGATCTCTGGCAAGATTCTTATAGTTGACTGACACCTTCGTCGCATCACCTTCGGTTTCCTCCGTGGTGAAGGTAAAGGTATCACCCTCCTGCACGGTCACCTTTCCATCCTTGAATGTACGGATGCGGTACTCCGGTCCCTTGGTATCCAGCATGATGGCAATGGGCAGATTCAGTTTCTCGCGCACACGCTTGATCAGATCAATCTTTGCCTGATGTTCCTCATGGCTGCCGTGGGAGAAATTCAGACGGGCAACATTCATACCCGCTTCCATCATTTTTGTCAGGGTTTCTTCATTTTCACTGGCAGGGCCAATGGTACAGATCACTTTGGTCTTTCTCACAGTAAAACCTCCTGTTTTGGTTATTTATAACAATTTGTATAACACGTATTTGTTTGTTTTGACGTTCCCATTGTAGCACATGGTCCTACTTCCGTCAATACAAAAGTCAGAAGAGGAACTGCACATCATAGTGCCGCAGCCAAAAATCGATTTGCAGCAGGTATGCAATTGTCTGGGGCAGCCGCATCAGCTGGCCGTACCACGGCCATTGGAAATCCTGGTGCAGGAGCTCACGGACCGTGTCCCTGCCAACAAGCTGAAAGAGCGGTGCGGCCGGATCCTCGAGCAACACCTCCAGGCGCTCTGTAACCAGCGTTTCATAGCGTGGGTCGAAGGTTTTGGGGTACGGACTTTTCTTCCGCCACAGCACCTCCGGGGGCAGAAAATCTGCCATGGCTGTCCGCAGCAGTCCTTTTTCCTTTCCCTGATGATCCTTGAATTCCCATGGAACAGCATACAGATACTGCGCAATGCGGTAATCGCAGAACGGTACTCTGACCTCCAGACCGCTGTACATACTCATGCGGTCCTTCCGATCCAGAAGCGTCTGCATGAACCATCGAAAGTTCAGGTTCATCATCTCTTTCATGCGTCTTTCCTGGGGTGATGTACCGGGAAGGATGTCACTCTGGGCACAGGTATCCCGATACCTGTCCTGAATATAGTCCAGTGGTGAAATGCGATCCGTCACCGCGCCGCAAAGCAGTCCCGCCCTTTGCTGCGCATTCTGCGCCCATGGAAAGCCGTCGATGGCACGCACCTGCGGATCGCGGTACCATGGGTATCCTCCAAAAATCTCGTCTGCGCATTCTCCCGACAGCGCCACTTTACCAAACTGGCGAATCTCTCTGCAAAAAGCAAGCAGTGAAAAATCCACGTCTGCCATACCGGGTAAATCCCGGGCAACGGTTGCCTCTTCCAGTACACCTACCAGATCCTCGGGGCTCAGCACAGTCCAATGGTGATCGGAATTCAGTGCGCTGCGCATCAATTGGATGTAATGCGTATCCGAATTGGGTTGGAACTTGCCGGGGTAAAAGTATTTCTCCTGATCCACATAGTCCACGGAAAAAGTCTGAAGCTGCTGCCCCTTTTTCGCCATTTCCCGGGCGCAGACGGCACTGATCAGGCTGGAGTCCAGTCCGCCGGAAAGGAACGTGCCGATGGGAACATCGGACACCATCTGACGGCAAATGGCATCCTGTACAAGGTAACGCACCCTGTCAACCGTTTCTTCAAAGCTCTCCCGATGCTCCCGATCCTTCAGCGACCAGTAACGGCGCACGCGCAGTTTCTTCTCCTCAAAGTATGCACAGCAGCCCGGTTCCAACTCCTGCATCCCATGAAAAACACCGCAGCCGGGCGTTCTTCCCGGCCCCAGCAGGATGATTTCCGCCGCCCCCTGTTCATCCAGCTGCGCCGCCACGTTTGGGTATTGGAGAATCGTCTTCATTTCCGAAGCAAAGAGCAGTCCTCCCTGATGGCGCATATAGAAAAGCGGTTTGACTCCAATTCTGTCCCGTGCCAGAAACAGTCTCTTTCTCCCCTCCTCCCATACCGCAAAGGCAAAAATCCCGTTGCATCTGTTGACACAGTCCTCTCCCCACTGGGCATAGGCATGAAGCAGCACTTCCGTGTCGGAATGCCCGGCAAAGCTGTGACCAGCCTGTTCCAGCTCCCGGCGAAGCTCCTGTGTATTGTATAGCTCTCCATTGTATATGAGAACATAGCTTTCTCCTCCGAAGTTTAACGCCATGGGCTGTCTGCCGCCCTCCGGATCAATGATTGCCAGCCTGCTGTGCAGCAGGCTGCATCCATCCGTCTGCCAGTAGCCCCTGTCATCCGGCCCCCGCCGTGCCATGGTTTCAAGCATTTTGTCCAGTGTCTCACGCCTTGCCTCCAAAGACAGAATCCCTGCAATTGCACACATCGTCATCCCATCCTTTCATCCATGTATTCTATGCTGCCCCGGTTCTTTTGGTCATGCATGATTTTCCTGCATCTGGTTATACTGGAAATGGTGATGAACATGAAAAATGATCGGGAAATGCTCTGCTCCATTCTGAAAACGACGCAGATGGGTCAAATTGGTATTCGAAGCGTGCTGGATACTTCCATGCGTCCGGGGCTTCGGAAGGCATTGCAGTCCCAGCTTCAGAAGTACGATTCCATTGAATCGGAGGCATATTATCTGGCCTCCCAGCGGGGCTGGGAGCTGGAGGAGGTACAGCCTGGCAAGCGGCTGCTGGCAGATATGATGACGCGCATGAAGCTCAGCCACGGCAACGCGGATTCCAAAATAGCCGACATGATGATTCAGGGGAACACCCGCGGCATGATCAGCGGACTGAAAAACCTGCACCAGTACCAGCAGCAGGACTGTCAGGTCAGCAGCCTGTGTCAAAGACTTCTGGACTGTGAAACGGCCAACATTCGTCAGCTGCAGACATTTCTTTAAAAGGACGGAACCGGAAGCGGTTCCGTCCGCACATATTCCGCCTCTGCGGCATATCATGGTCTGAATGATGAAAGGAGTGACTCTTTTGAATGCCACAGGCTACATAACCGTTCATGCCTATACGAGCTATGCATACCTGCCGCTGAAAGACGTTGCCGTATCTGTCACAGCACCCGATGGCACCGCCATCGCCATGCGTCTGACGGACCGCAATGGGCTGATCCGGCCAATTGAAGTTCCCGTTCCCGCCAAGAGCGCCTCTTTGACCCCAAATTCCGGCGAAACGCCCTTCACGACCGTGAATCTCTTCGCACGCTTACGGGGTTACGAGCAAATTGAAATCATGAATTTGCAGGTTTTCGCAGATACGACCACCAATCAAAATCTGGAAATGATCCCGCTTTCCGAGCTCCCCGGAGCATGGAACCAGACCGAGATCTTTGATACCCCCAGGCAGAACCTGTAGGAGGTGACCTATGCCTACCATCACTCCCTATGTACCCCAGCGCATTACCGTACATCTGGGCGCCCCAAACTCCAACGCTGAAAACGTCACCGTCTCGTTTTCCGACTATGTAAAAAACGTCGCCTCCAGCGAGATCTATCCCACCTGGGACGAAAGCGCTCTGCGGGCAAATATTCTTGCCATCGTGTCCTTTGCCCTGAACCGGGTTTACACAGAGTTCTACCGCAGCCGCGGTTATGACTTTGACATCACCAGTTCCACCGCCTATGATCAGTTTTTTGTCAATGGACGAAGCTACTTTGACAATGTAGCGCGGCTGGTGGATGAGCTTTTTAACAACTACCTGCGCCGTCCCGGCTTTGTGGAGCCTCTGGCGGCGAAGTTCTGCAACGGCACCACCGTCACCTGTGAGGGGTTGAGCCAGTGGGGCAGTCAGAATCTGGCACAGCGGGGTTATACCTCCACACAAATTCTGAAAAGCTACTATGGGGATGTTGAAATTGTCACAAACGCGCCAATTCAGGGCATTACCTCTTCTTATCCGGGGACACCCCTGCGTCGTGGTTTCACCGGGCCAAGCGTGGTAACCGTGCAGGTTTCCCTGAATCGTATCTCTCAGAATTACCCGGCGATTCCCAAAATACCTGCGGTGGACGGTATTTTCGGCAGCCAGACAGAAGCCGCCGTTCGAAAATTTCAGGAAATATTCAATCTCACCCCTGACGGTATTGTGGGTCCTGCGACCTGGTATGCACTGGTTCGCATCTATGTTGCAGTCACAAATCTGGCGGAGCTGCGCAGTCAGGGGCAGCGCTTTTACGTAAACTCCTGGGCAGTCACCGACCCCATTGAACAGGGCGACAGGGGCATTAAAGTGGAACATCTGCAATATATGCTGTCGATCCTGTCCGCCTATATCCCGGAGATTCCGCCTGTGGCCATTGACGGTGTCTTTGGCAATGCCACCCGGACCGCTGTCATTGCCGCACAGCGCCGCTTCGGGCTGCCCCAGACGGGCATCGTGGATGCTGCCACATGGGATGAGATCTACGACCAGTTCTCCGGCATTGAAAATGCCACACTGCGCAGTGAAGAAACCTTCCCCTACACGCAAGCCGTGCAGGGGCAGACCCAACCGCGAAGCCGCTATGCCCGAACAACCACAATGACCCAATTCCCCGGCAACGATTTGCGTGTCGGCAATCAGGATTCCGTCAGTCAGGAGGTGGTACGATGAGACCCGGTGAATCCTTTGTTTCTCAGCCCATACGGAGTCTGCAAACCATGCTTCGCACCCTGGCCGAGCATGATGACCGCTACAAAGTCGTCATCCCAGATGGGGTTTACGGCGCACAGACCATGAATGCTGTGGCGCAGTTTCAGCGCAATCACGGTCTGCCCGTAACCGGAGTGACCGATCAGCAGACATGGGAGGCAATTGTTCCACGCTATGAATATGCACTTGTCCATGTTCAGCAAGCCCAGCCTGTGGAAATCATTCTGAATTCCAGTGAGGTTCTTTGTTCGGGTGATTCCAATCCTTGTCTGTATGTGGCGCAGTCGCTGCTGCTTGTGCTGTCTCAGGTCTATGGAAGCATCGGTGCTCCCACCATGAGCGGGATTCTGGACGATTCCACAGCCGACTCCCTTTCCTCTTTTCAGGCACTGATCGGACTTCCCATGACCGGCAATCTTGACAAGGTGACATGGAAACATCTGGCGCTCCACTTCCCCCTGGCTGCGAATCTGGCGCAGAGGCAAGCACAACATGACGGTCGGTCAGGATAACGCCACCTGATTATTTTTGCACATTTTACCCATTTAGACTTGATTCAGAGGAAGAATTTACTTATAATGTACCATAATGACTTTGCGCGCTTCCCGCGCCATCTCCCACGGAGGAAAAAAGCATGTTCATAAAAGACTGGAAAAAAGAAGTTTTCACCATTCCAAATTTTCTCAGCCTGTTCCGGCTTATTCTCATTCCGGTGTATGTGACCATTTATCTGGGTGCAACGGAAACCAGTGACTATTTTATCGCGGGTGCAATTCTCGCAGTATCCTGCCTGACCGATATGATTGACGGTAAAATTGCCCGTCACTTCAATATGATCTCCACCGTAGGCAAAATTCTCGACCCCATCGCCGATAAGCTGACTCAGTTCACCCTGACGCTGTGCCTTTCCGTCAAATACCCCGTGCTGCGTTTTGTGCTGGCTCTGTTTGTCATCAAGGAAGGATTTCAGGGCATCGTTGGACTGATCAATCTGCGCAGGGGCAAAATGCTCCCGGGCGCCCTTCTGGCCGGAAAGATCTGCACCACCGTTCTTTTTGTCAGTCTGATTATCTTGGTTCTGATGCCCGATTTGAAGCAATCGTTCATCACTGCAATTGCTGTGGTGGATACCTTTTTCCTTTCCTATGCGTTTATCACCTATGTCTTTGCCTACTTTGGAAAAAACACAAAGGTTCAGGATATGGAAAAATAAAAAAGCAAGCAGCTCGTCAAAACGGGCTGCTTTTTACATCATACAAACGGTCGGGCAGCGGCACAAAATGCCGCTGCCATCGTATTGGTTGATTCTCTTTCGCAAAGCAGCGTCTGTCACGAGTCCGCCGTCGGGTTATCCGCGAAATCCTCCACGGCATCGGCTTTCCCCACGCTGCTGTGTATTGCATCTTTATTATAGCATGTGAAAATGGAGATTGGTGAAGAATCCTTGGCCTGCGTCTAAATAATCTATGACCAAATAGTTACAAAAAAGCCGCCCAAGGGCGGCTTTGAATTCAACCGGGATAAAGGTTCGTAAAATAAATCAGGTACGGCAGCACCAGAGAAAAAATGCTGATCACCCAGGGAAACAGGGCTTTTCTGGAGCAAAACATCAGAAGCAGGCAGAAGCCAGTCACCAGAAGCGGGCCAAACACCGCATAGCCGCGGGTAACCATCATGGCAAACTCGCCGCTGGACTGCAGGTTCAGTCCCACGTATTCCGGAAGCCGCTGCGCGTTCCTGACCGCAATGGAAATTGCCACATATACCACGGGAATTGCCAGAATGACCTTTCGCAGCCGGTAGATCCACTTGCAAATCACACCCATGACATCGCCGATCTGGCCGCAAACAGCGCGCACCTTTCCGTATGCAGTTTTGAATGTTTCGGAAAAAGCATCTGTATTTCTCATATTCTGCCTCCGGGCAAGGATTTTCGCCATTATATCACAATTTTACAATTGATGCAAGTGTTACGGACGCTTGTTCTCCCGGTACAGCGCCGCAAGGCCTTTGATTAAAAGATCCTTATCATAGATGATTTCTTTCCTGCACATGGGCAGCACGAATTTTGCAATGCCGCCAGTGGCAACGACCGTGGTCTCATAGCCCAGCTCCGCTTCCATTCGGTCGATCATGCCGTCGATCATGCAGGCAGCACCCATCATGATACCACTGCGCATACAGTCGATGGTATTTCTGCCAATTGCCTTTTTGGGCTGATCCAGCTGCAGACCCGGCAGCAGCGCCGTGCGCTCCGTCAGCGCATCCATGGAGATCTTCACGCCGGGCATGATGCAGCCGCCAATCATGGCGCCGCTCCTGTCCACCACAGTCATGGTAGTGGCCGTTCCCATATCCACGATAATCATGGGTGCCTTATGTTCCCGCAGTGCCGCAGCGCAGCCCACCACCAGATCCGCGCCGGTCTGGGCGGGATTCTCGACCTGAATATTCAGTCCCGTCTTCAGCCCGGGGCCGACCACCAGCGCAATCTTTCCCGTCAGCTTCCTGATTGCAGTTTTCATGGAATTGAGAACCTGCGGCACAACGGATGCGATGATGGCACCTTCCACATCAGATTTGGAAATGTCATACACTTCCAGAATCATTTTCAGGTCAATGCAGTATTCATCAGAGGTCTTGGTCGCATCGGTGCGAAGCCGTGCTTCAAAACAAATGGTATCCCCATCAATACCACCCAATACAATATTAGAGTTACCAATATCCACTGTTAATATCATAAAAACGCCTCCAGATTTTCCTGTCTTAAAAGACAGCAATTGATGATTTTTCCATTTTCTGTTTCCATAAGACCCGCGCTGCCCCCGTAGTAACCGCAGCTGCCGGGGTTTAGAACCCACAGCCCGTCCGCTTCCTGATGGCAGTCTGCAATATGGGTGTGTCCATAGAGCGCTGCCGCAGCATGACACTTTCTTGCGTCATGCAGCAGCATATCCAGCCTCTGTTTGACCATATGCCGGTGTCCATGGGTCATAAAGAGGTTGACCCCATCAACACGCTGCACCAGAACCTCCTGCACAAAGGGCGGGCAGCGGTATCTGTCACAATTTCCCGGTACCTGAATCAGCGGAATATGGGGATACGCCTCCCCCATGGCGCAGGCATCATCATAGTAATCGCCCAGATGGATCATTTGATCCGGCTTCACTGCTTCTATGCAGCGGCGCATAAAAGAGAGCGCGCTGTGAGAATCCGAGAAAACAAGTATCTTCATAAGAAACCGTCCTTTCCTTAGACACAAAGAGTATACCACACCCATTGCGGTATTTCTACCTAAATTTCTATGGAAGCTCTGATGAAATCGGCAAGAGCTGACGGCGAGAGATTTTGCGCCAAGCGAAAGTACGAAAAATGAGGGAATACTGTATGTATTTTCCATTTTTCGTACTGCACGATTGGTGTAAAAGATCTGCCGTTCAGCCGCAGACGATTTATTCAGAGGTTCCCTATCACAGGT
>JAQXNO010000196.1 GCA_029098045.1 Bacillota bacterium | reverse complement strand
CCTCTCAGGCGGCTGATCGCCGCCAGCTCTCCCAAAGGGAGAGCCAAGGGCGCTGCCGCGCCAGAGGGTTTATCGACACGCTGGGCGCTCCCGTGGGGAGCGCTGTCAGCGAAGCTGACAAACTTGGCTCCCCCTTTGGGGGAGCTGTCACCGAAGGTGACTGAGAGGGCATCGGAGGGCTGGTTACCCTCTCAGGCGGCTGATCGCCGCCAGCTCCCCCATAGGGGGAGCCAAGGGCGCTGCCGCGCCGGGGGTTTTTATGACACCACGCAGCCCGCTTGGATTTCAATGGTTTTTCCCAATTTGGTAAATCTGCCCGGTTCGCAGCAGGTGATGAACACCTGCCCGGAGGAAATCTGGTTCAGCACGAAGTCCTGCCGCCCCTGATCCAGCTCGGACAAAACATCGTCCAGCAGCAGCACCGGCTCCTCGCCCCACTGATTGGCCATCAGCTCCCGCTGCGCCAGCTTCAGGGAAATGGCGGCGGTCCGGGTCTGACCCTGAGAGCCGTAGGCCTTCAGATTGATGCCCGACAGGGACACCTCAAAATCATCCCTGTGGGGTCCCGTCAGACACTGGCAGGCTTCCAGCTCCGCCCGGTAATGGCGCTGCAGATGCTCCAACAGCTCCTCCGTCAGCTTCGAAACCGGGGCAAAGGGATCGGATACCGTGGAAACGGTTTTGTATTCCAGCAAAAATTCCTCCGCCCCGCCGGAAAACCGGCTGTGGTACTTCCCTGCCGCCTTGCCCAGACCGTCATAAAACCGGGCCCGGTAGGAGATCAGCAGGGCGCCCACCTGACAGAGCCGGGTGTTGTATTCCGGCAGAATCTCCAGCAGCGCCGGATTTTCAAACCGATCCTTGAGAATTCTGCTTTTCTGCTCCAGAATGCGGTTGTACTCTGCCAGCGCCGCTTCATAATTGGGTCGCAGGCCGCACAGGGCATGGTCACCCAGCCGCCGCCGTTGGGCGGCGCCGCTTTTGAGCACCATCAGATCCTCCGGGCAGAACAGCACCGTGGGCAGAACCCCGGACAGCTCGGCGGCGGTCTTCTTTTTGGCGCCGTTTCTGTAGATCTGCCGGGGACGGGCGCCGGGAAACAGCACAAAGCGCACGGTCTGATCCCGCTCCTGGGCGAAAATCTTCGCCTCCAGCTCCGCGAATTCGGCGCCGAAACGGATCATTTCCGCCGTTTTCTGGGTCCGGAAGCTTTTGCCGGAGCCGCAATAGGCGATTGCCTCCAATAGATTCGTTTTTCCCTGGGCGTTGTTGCCCACGATGAGATTCACACCGGGATCAAAGCACAGATCCAGGGATTCATAATTGCGAAATTGAGAAAGCTTCAGATTATTCAGCCGCATTTTCAATTACAAAGGTGCTGCCCTGAAAGGCGAACCGGTCGCCCCGGCGCAGCTTTTTGCCCCGCATGGTGCAGGTTTCCCCGTTGACCGTCACCTGTCCGTCCGCAATCACCTGCTTGGCTTCGCCGCCGGAATAGACCACATTGGCATATTTCATGGCATCCTGCAGCTTGATAAACTCCGTGTGGATCACAAGGGGCTGGGCATTGTCTTTCTTTTTGACTACTACTTTCATTGTGTCCCTCTTTAAGTCTTGATTCTGACAGGCAGAATCATATACGCAAAGTCCGTCTTGTCATCAACGGGGGTCAGCACGATGGGGCTCAGGCCGTTGGTCAGCTCCAGGGTCACTTCCTCGGAAGGAACCACCCGCAAAGCATCGGCAAGGTAGCGGACATTGAAGCCGATCTCCAGCTCCTTGCCGTCGCCGGCAATGGCGCAGCGATCCTCGGCCGCGCCGATGGTGGTGCTGGTGCGCATATTCAGCACCTGATTGGAGAAGGTGCAGCGCACCGGGCTCTTGTATTTTTCCGACACGATCAGACCCACGCGCTCCACGGAGGAGGCAAGATCCGCCACGTTTGCCACCAGCTTGACGGGGCAGTTGGCAGGCACCACCCGGCGCCAGTCCAGAAATTCACCTTCCAGCAGGCGGCACACCAGTGTGGCACTGCCGATCTGGAAGAGGATGTGCTTGGTGCCCAAGGTGAAGGAAACATCCTCCTCCGCGTCGGACAGGATCTTTTCCACTTCCTTCAGTCCTGCCGCCGGAACCACAAAGCTCAGCTGGCGGTTCAGCGCCTCTTTGGTGTGGTAGGTGCGGCGGGCAAGCCGGAAGCCGTCCACGGCGATGGCGGAAACGCTTTCATTTTCCACCTCAAACTTCACGCCCGTGTGAATGGGACGTCCCTGATTCTCGGAAACGGCAAAAATCGTGCCGGAGATCAGCTCCTTCATGGCGTTCTGGGGGATGCGGATGGCCTTGCCCTCATTGACATCGGGAAGCTCCGGGTAGTCCTCCGCGCTTTCGGCGGAGATGGTGAAGCTGGCGTAGCCCGCCCGGATGGATACCTTATAATTGTCGTCCACCACCACGGTGACGGGGCCTTCCGGCAGACGGCGGATGATGTCGCCGAAGAGTCTTGCCGGGAGCACGCAGGAGCCGGCGTCCGCCACATCCGCGTCGATCATATAGGTAATGGCGGTTTCCATGTTGAAGCCGGTCAGGGAGATGCCAAGCCCTGCCTTGCAGAGAATGCCTTCGATGACGGTAAGGCTTGATTTCTGCGCCACGGTGCGGCCGGCGATGTTCAGACCCTGAACCAGCATACTTTTTTCACAGGTAAAACGCATTTCGATTCTCCTTCTTGTAAATAGATTCTAAGATATATATCCAGAAATAAATTTTGGGTAGTAACAGAAGCCGTAGGGGAAAATTATGTGGAAAAGTGGGTTTTCCCCTAGGGGGACAAGGCTTTTTTATCAACAGGCAGGTGTGGAAGAACAAAGGATTTTCCACAGGGGGTGTGGAAGAAAAACGAAGGCGCGGATTTTCCACAGTTTTTTGTTTCACAATCCACAGGGCATTGTGGAGAAAACGGGGCTTTGTTACAAACAAGAGTTGATGTTGGCCGTAATATCGCGGATGTTGTTCTGCAGGCTGGTGTCACCCTCCTTCAGACCCACCTCCACCTTGCGGATGGCATACAGCACCGTGGAATGGTCTCTTGCGAATTCCTTGCCGATGTCGGGCAGCGACAGATTCGTCAGCTTGCGGATCAGGTACATGGCAATCTGCCGGGCCTCGGCGATGCCCTTGGTCTTCTGGGTGCCCCGCAGGATGGTCTCGTCCACGGAGTAGAACTTGCACACCTGGGTAATGATCAGATTCGGGGTGGGCAGGGCGTTGCCCTCGCTCTTGAACATATCGTCAATGGCCCGGGAGATGTTGGGCAGATCCAGAGGCATATTGTTCAGATCCCGGTAGGCCAGAATTTTCTTGACGGTGCCTTCAATCTGACGGACGTTGTTGGTCACGTTGATGGCAATATAGTTGCACACATCGTCGGAAAGGGAGAGCCCCAGATGATTGGCTTTGTTTTTGATGATTGCCATGCGGGTCTCATAGTCCGGGGGCTGGATGTCCATGATGAGACCCCACTCGAAACGGGTGCGCAGGCGATCCTCCAGGGTGGCCATATCGCCGGGCTTCCGGTCGGAGGTCATGACAATCTGCTTGTGCTCCTCGTAGAGCTTGTTGAAGGTGTGGAAGAATTCCTCCTGGGTGGATTCCTTGCCGGCGATGAACTGAATGTCATCGATGAGGAACAGATCCGCCTCCCGGTACTTGTTGCGAAATTCAATGTTTTTGCCGGTCTTGATGGCATCCACCAGCTCATTGGTGAACTGATCGCCCTTGATGTAGACAATGTTGGTGTTGGGATTTCCCTTGCGGATGCCGTTGGCAATGGCGTACAGCAGGTGGGTCTTGCCCACACCGGGGGGGCCATAGAGAAACAGGGGGTTGTAAACCTGACCGGGGGTGTTGGATACGGCGATGGCGGCGCTATGTGCCATGCGGTTGGAGGGGCCGACCACGAAATTATCAAAGGTGAACTGGGGATTGAAATCCATGGAGGTGTTGTTTTTCCCCTTGCTCTTGAATGCCTCCAGCTCCTTGTCACCGAATACGATCAGCTTGGCATCGGAATTGAATACTTCCTTCAGAGCGTCCTGAATCATCTGGGCGTAGCGGCGGCTGATGACCTCCCGGCGAAAATCCGAGGGGGAATAGATGATGAGATGTTCCTCGTTCAGCTCCACAACCTCCGCATCGTCAAAAGAGGCGGAGATCATGGTGCTGGTCATCCGCTCTTCCAGATAGCTCAGAACTTTTGCCCATACATAGGCAGAAGCGTACATAACATGGCTCCTTTCTTTGCTGGTTCCAGCGTCCCGGACCGTAAAAAAGCGCATTCCGGGACATATTACATCATTTTAGATTTTAACACATTTTTGTGGAAAAAACAAGGGATATTTGCGCGTATACTATTAATTAAAAGGAATATCAAAAAATGCGGCTTTTCGGGAGGCAGAATTGGTTGGTTTGAACCCCTTGACCGAAACAGAAAGCTATGGTATTATCTATGATTAAGATGAGCATCCTTTGTATGATCAAAAAAGGCAGATTGCCGGTCAATGCGGAGATAATTATGTCAACTTTAAAGAAAATTCTGACTTATGCCGTGATCATGGGCACCGCCCTGATCTGCGCGCTGAATTATGAGCTGTTTGTATTTCCAAACCGGTTCGCGCCGGCGGGGCTCAACGGAATCTGCACCATGATCCAATATCTGACCGGTATCAACATCGGCTATCTGAGCCTGCTTCTGAATATCCCCCTGGCCATTGCCGTGTATGTTCTGGTCAGCAAGCCCCTGGCCGTGCGCAGCATGGTCTATGTGGTCACCTTTTCCGTGGCGGCGGTGCTGCTGGACTATGTGGATCTGTCCCGGTTTGCCTATTACACGGAAAGCGGCACCAGCGCGATTCTGGGTCCTCTGGTGGCGGGCATCATCTTCGGCGGCTGCTATGCCCTGCTGCTGCAGGCCAGCGCCTATTCCGGGGGCACGGATTTTGTGGCCGCCATCATCCACAGGTACAAGCCGGAAAAGAGCCTGTTCTTTCTGATTTTTGCCATCAATACGGTGGTGGCCATCGGTTCTTTTTTTGTCTACGATTACAAAATCGAGCCGGTGATCCTGTGCATTCTCTATTCCTTCATGTCCAGCACCGTTTCCGAAAAGCTGACCAAAAGCGGCCGCAGCGCGGTGCGCTTTGAGATCATCACCGACCACCCCAAGGAGATCTCCGATGCCATCATTTTGCAGCTGCACCACAGCGTGACGCTGATTCCCGGCAAGGGGATGTATCTGAACAAAGAGGTCGATATGCTCTTTTGCGTGGTCAACAATTCTCAGGTGGCGAAGCTGACCGCCATCTGCCGCAGCTACCCCAATACCTTTGCCATCATCGACCCGGTCAGCGAGGTCATCGGCAATTTCAAGAAAATCGATCCCAGCGGCAAACAGGAAAGACAGCTGCTGGATCACGCCGACGGCAAGGCGGTTTAAGGAAGCTCTGATTCAATCGGCAAGAGCTGACGGCGAGAGATTTTGCGCCGAGCGAAAGTACGAAAAATGAGGGAATACTGTATGTATTTTCCATTTTTCGTACTGCACGATTGGTGTAAAAGATCCGCCGTTCAGCCGCAGACGATTGATTCAGAGGTTCCTTAGAGAAAGAAAAACAAATATATATACATATACAAACAGGAGGATATCACCAATGGCCTACTATTATCCGGAACCCAGCCACACCTTCAGCGAATACCTGCTTGTCCCCGGCT
>JAQXNO010000195.1 GCA_029098045.1 Bacillota bacterium | reverse complement strand
ATCATGGGCCGCAGCGTCAACAGCCGCAACCGCGTTTTCTGTGAGGAGCCCGATGGCATCCGCACCCAGGCGCATGATCCTTCTCTCATGAAGGATCCCCATCTGATTATCTACCATCCCGTCCGGGAGATCGGCCCCGGTCTCATCGTCACCAACGGCGACCAGACCGACACCATCTGGGAGTACCTTGCCCGGGGTGAAAGCTGGGAAGCCGCCCTGCGCACCCGCCAGTTTGAGGACGACGGTCCCAACTGACCCCCCGTGTCTCCGGCCTGCTCTCCGGCGACGGCAGCTACAAGATGTCCATTCTGAAGGCAGCCGACCCGGAAGGGGCAGACTGCGCCAGATTCTTCTGGGAGTACCCCGCTACGGCCGGACTCGGTCACTTCCTGCACACCTATGTGTGTGACGGCAATCCCGTCATTCCCACCTTCCAGGGAGAGCCGGAACGGGTTTCCATTCCCTCCGACATCGACGCCTTCACCCGGGAGCTGTGGGAAAACCTGAACGAAGACAACAAGATTTCCCTGTTCGTCCGCTATACCGATCTTCAGACCGGCGCACACGAGCAGCGGATCATCAACAAGCACTGCCAAGGAGACTGACATGAAAGAATTTGAACTGAAGTATGGCTGTAACCCCAATCAGAAGCCTTCCAAAATCTATATGCACGACGGCAGTGACCTTCCCATCACCATTCTGAACGGCCGTCCCGGATACATCAACTTTCTGGATGCTTTCAACTCCTGGCAGCTGGTCAAGGAGCTGAAGGAGGCCACCGGCATGGTCGCCGCTACCTCCTTCAAGCACGTCTCCCCCACCTCCGCCGCCGTTGGCAAGCCCCTGTCCGCGGAGCTGAAGAAGGCCTGCTTCGTCGATGACGTGGAGGGTCTGGATGAGAATCCGCTGGCCTGCGCCTATGCCCGTGCCCGGGGCACCGACCGTATGTGCTCCTTCGGTGACTGGGTCGCCCTGTCCGATGTGTGCGATACCATGACCGCATCCCTCATCGCCCGGGAGGTTTCCGACGGTGTCATCGCCCCCGGTTACACCGAGGAGGCGCTGGCAATTCTCAAGACAAAGCGCAAGGGCAGCTACAACGTGGTTGCCATCGACCCCAACTATGTCCCCGCGGAAAAAGAGACCAAGCAGGTCTTCGGCATTACCTTCGAGCAGGGGCGCAACAACTTCAAGATCGGCGAGCACCTGCTGCAGAACATGGTCACCGCAAACAAGGAGCTGCCCGAGAGTGCCAAAATCGACCTGATCGTGGCGCTGATCACCCTCAAGTACACACAGTCCAACTCCGTCTGCTTCGCAGTTGACGGTCAGGCCATCGGTGTGGGTGCCGGCCAGCAGTCCCGCATCCACTGCACCCGCCTTGCGGGCACCAAGGCGGATACCTGGTTCCTGCGTCAGCATCCCAAGACCCTGAGCCTGCCCTTCCGTGCGGATCTGGGTCGTCCCAACCGGGACAATGTGATTGACGGCTACATCAACGGCAACGAAGAGGATGTGTGTGCCGAGGGCATCTGGCAGAACTACTTCACCGAGCAGCCCCAGCGGCTGACCGCAGAGGACAAGGCCGCATGGCTGGCATCCCGTCAGAATGTGGCGCTGGGCAGCGATGCCTTCTTCCCCTTTGCCGACAACATCAAGCGCGCCGCCGCTTCCGGTGTCAAGTACATCGCCCAGCCCGGCGGTTCCATCCGTGATGACCTGGTCATCGAAGCCTGTGACGAGAGGGGCATTGCCATGGCTTTCACCGGCATGCGCCTGTTCCACCACTAAGAAACAGCCTCAGGGGACAGCAGATTCTGCTGCCCCCTGTCGGTGCGTTTTAACCCCCGAAAAATGTCAGGAGGTAATTCCCATGAAACTGCTCGTGATTGGTGGCGGCGGGCGTGAGCACGCCATCATCAAAAGTCTGAAAAAGAATCCCAATGTGACGGAAATTTTTGCCGCCCCCGGCAACGGCGGCATTGCGTCCGATGCAGCCTGTGTGCCCATCGGCGCCACTGATATTGAAAAAATCGTTGCTTTCGCTGTGGAAAACAGAATCGACTATGCCGTGGTCGCCCCGGATGATCCGCTGGTGCTCGGCTGTGTGGACGCACTGGAGGCGGCGGGCATCCCCTGCTTCGGCCCCAGAGCCTGTGCCGCCATCATCGAAGGCAGCAAGGTTTTTTCCAAGAATCTCATGAAAAAGTACGGCATTCCCACCGCAGCCTACGAGGTTTTCGACAATATGGAGGCCGCCCTTTCGTATCTGGACACCGCCCCCATCCCCACGGTCATCAAGGCCGACGGTCTGGCACTGGGTAAGGGTGTCATCATCGCCCAGACCCGGGAGGAAGCCAAAACCGCTGTCCGGGACATGATGGAAGGCGGTATCTTCGGCGCCTCCGGCTCCAGAGTGGTCATCGAAGAGTTCCTCACCGGCCCGGAAGTCTCCGTGCTGGCCTTCACCGATGGCAACGTGGTCAAGCCCATGGTCTCCTCCATGGATCACAAGCGCATCGGTGACCATGACACGGGGCTCAACACCGGCGGTATGGGCACCATCGCGCCCAACCCCTACTACACGGACGCCGTGGCAAAGCAGTGCATGGAAGAGATCTTCCTGCCCACCATCGCCGCCATGAACGCGGAAAACCGTACCTTCCGGGGCTGCCTGTACTTCGGTCTGATGCTGACGCCCAACGGTCCCAAGGTCATTGAATACAACTGCCGCTTCGGCGACCCGGAAACCCAGGTGGTTCTGCCCCTGCTGGAAAGCGACCTTCTGACCATTATGCAGGCCTGCACCAACGGCACTTTGGCACAGACCGAGGTCAAATTCTCCGACCGCCATGCCTGCTGCGTGAGTCTGGCATCCGCAGGCTATCCCACCGGCTATAAGAAGGGCTTTG
>JAQXNO010000194.1 GCA_029098045.1 Bacillota bacterium | reverse complement strand
TAGGAGTCAGCCAGCTCCCGCAGGTGGTCGGAAATGGTGCCGATGCCGATGACGGTCTTGATGCCCAGCTCCGTCTTCAGCTTTTCTTCAATGGCGGCTGCGGTCTGTTCCAGATCGTCGCCGGTGGTGGAGCCGCTGATCTGCTTGATGAGCGCAATATCCATTTCATTGATATTCAGGATAAAGTCCTGCAGCTTGTCGGGGAACATGGCGCTCAGCACATCCACCGTTGCCACGTCGCTGTGGCCGACCTGACGAATGAGAAATACGGCACGGGGCGCATCGGTGGCAAAATGCAGTTCCTTGGCGCGAATGTAGATATCACCGGGCAAAATATTATCCATGATAATATTCTTGACAAAGGTGCCCCGGTCATGCTTCTCCTCATAGAAGGTCTTCGCGTCATTGAGGGCGATGTAGGCCATGATGCAGAAATTGCGGGCCATTTCATCATCACCGCTGCAGAACACGGCGTACTCAAAGACATTGGAATTGCTGATGATGGGCTTAAAGGTCCGGTGGCCGAAGGTAACCGGACTGTCGGAGCCACTGCTCAGCTTCAGTGCCGCGTCGCTCCATCGCTCACCGAGCAGCGACACATCCGTACAGGAAACCACGCAGCCATCCGTGTCAATCACACCAAATACGCGGTCGGAAACATCTTTCAGCTGGACAATGACGCTCTGGAAAACACTGTTGGACATACCTTCGTCCTCCTTAGTAATTTGCATAAATGCGCATTTCACAAAATAACATCGTTATTATACACACCTTTTGCGCACTTTGCAAGTACCTTTTGACGGATTATTGCAAAAACTCTTCTCTTTTTTAGGTAATATCACGGTCGTTGTCGAATCTGCGCCGGATATGGAAACGCTCATTTTGCCAAATTTGACAAAACCATCAAGTCTGCCTCTCCAGACTTCCGATTTCCGATTCCGTCAGCTCCCGCACCGCGCCGCGGGGCAGATCGCCCAGGCAAATCTCACCCTCCTGCCGCCGTTCCAGATACAGAACCGTCATATTCCGTGATGCCATCATCCGCCGCACCTGATGGTACTTTCCCTCGCAGACGGTAATCAGGCTTTCCCCTTCCCCCAAAGGCTCCAGCTTCGCGGGAAGACACACCGTACCGTCGCGCAGGATCAGGCCTTCGGCGAAGGCCGCCACGTCCGCGTCACGGGCGCAGCCGGCATGGCGGGCATAGTATACCTTCGGCACTTCCTTTTTTGGGCTGATCAGCCGGTGCAGCAAACGTCCGTCGTTGGTAAAAAGCAGAAGGCCCTCTGTGTCCTTGTCCAGCCGCCCCACGGGCTTCAGATCAAAATGCCGGTAGTGCGCGGGCAGCAGCTCCATCACCGTGGGCTGCCGGGCGTCCTCGGTGGCCGTCACATAGCCTGCCGGCTTGTTGAGCATCAGCACAATGCGCCCTGTTCCCCCCAGAAGCACGCCATCCAGTTCGATTTTCTGCAGCGCCGGGTCGATTTTCCGGCTGCTGTCCCGGATCGTTTCACCGTCCACGGTGACACGCCCTGCCTTGAGGATCTGCTTCACCTGACTGCGGGTGCCCACGCCGCTGTCGCACAGGTATTTATCCAGTCTGTCCACGGTTCCTCCGTTCTACCCTCCGGTTTGTCCGCATAAATTTTACCACGAATCTATAACTGGAGGGATCGTCCATGATGTTTTTGACCGCGAAGGTCGATATGAAAAAAATCGCAATGATCCTGGGTGCCATTGCTGTGGTCATCGTCGCGCTGATTCTGCTGCTCGGAGGTGGGGAAAAGGCGCAGAGCACCGCCGCGCCCACGGTCTCCAACAACGATGCCCGGGTGGAATTTCTGAAGAAATTCGGCTGGCAGGTATCATCCTCCCCCGTCGAATCCAGTCAGGTGCGCATCCCGGAGGAAAGAGGCGAGGTCTTTGACCGCTACAATCAGCTCCAGAAGAGTCAGAATTACGATCTGACCCAGTACGGCGGAAAAAATGTCATGCGCTATGTCTACAAGGTCAACAACTACCCCAATGCCACGGAGCCGGTTTACGCCACGGTACTGGTGTACAAAAATCAGGTCATTGGCGGCGACATTACGGACACCGCCCCCGGCGGCAAGGTTCAGGGCTTCAAAATGAGCACTGACAGCACCTCGCCCACGGCGCCTGCCGCTTCTGCCGCTGCCTCCTGATTCCGTTTCAGTGTATCACAAAAATACCCCCTTGACAACCACCCATCTTCCGTGCTATCTTTGAGACAAGTTCATAGAGGTTCTTCAGGGCGGGGTGCAAGTCCCCACCGGCGGTAAAGTCCGCGAGCGCTTTGTGTGCCGAATCGGTGAGATTCCGATACCGACAGTATAGTCTGGATGGAAGAAGAACATGGCATGTGTTTGTTTTGCGCCCTGAGTGTATCCTCCGGGCGCATTTCATTTTGCAGAGGTGTTTTACATGAAAGAGCTTTGGTCGCAAATCGCCGAAAATCTGAGTTTTGTCGCGGTCTGTATTGTTATCATCGGATGTCTCGCCCTGCTTTCCAGGCTGGCAGAGCGTCTGATGCCCGATCGCCGCAGGGTTTCCAAATCCCGTTATGTCAGCATTGTGGGTATCTGCGCCGCCATTGCGGCGGTGCTGCATATGCTGGACTTCCCGCTGATCTTTCTGGCGCCAGAATTCTACAAGGTGGATTTCTCCGAGCTGCCGGTGCTGCTGTGCGGATTTTATCTGGGACCCACGGCAACCGTCGCCTGTGAGGGCATCAAAATCGTTCTGAAGCTGCTGCTGAAGGGCACTTCCACAGCCTTTGTGGGAGATTTCGCCAACTTTGTGGTCGGCTGCAGTCTGGTGCTGCCCGCCACCATCATTTACCATGCCCACAGGAGCAAGTACAGCGCCATCGTCGGTCTGGTCGTCGGCTGTGTCTGCATGACGCTTTTCGGCACCGCCTTCAATGCCATCTACCTGCTGCCCAAATTTGCCCAGCTTTATGGCATTCCTCTGGAGGCCATCATCGGCATGGGCGCCAAAATCAACGGCAGCATCCACAATGTGACCACCTTCGTGATGATCTGCGTGGCGCCGCTGAATCTGGTGAAATCCGCGGTGGTTTCCCTTTTGACCATGCTGCTCTACAAGCGGGTGGCACGGCCGCTGTTTGGCAAGGCAGAATAAGAAAGCCCTCCGGCCTGTGGACATGATTCATAAGGCAGTACATTTACAAAAGGCGTGACCGCGGTCACGCCTCAGCTTGTCAAAAAAGTATTTTTGACAAGCTGCCTACGATTTTCAAACTTTTCAAAAAGTTTGAAAATCGCTTTGATTGGACGCGAAAGACAACCCTGACGGTTTTCTTTCACACTTTCTTTCCCTCCGAAACTTTCGGC
>JAQXNO010000193.1 GCA_029098045.1 Bacillota bacterium | reverse complement strand
ATATAAACCTTCGCCCCCAGCTTGTTTGCCGCTTCCAGAATATCGTGGCGGATTCTGGAATTGGCGGCAACACCGCCGGCAACAGCCACCTTTCGGCAGCCCGTTTTCTCCAGCGCACGCACCACTCTCGGCACCAGTGTCTCAGAAACAGCCGCCGTAAAGGATGCGCAGAGGCTGGGAATGTCCAGCTCCTCCCCTACCTGCTGGGCATGATGAATCAGATTCAATGTGGCAGTCTTCAGTCCCGAGAAGCTCATGTTGTAGGGATTCTCGCCGGGTTTTGCCACAGGCAGCTGATACTTTGTCTCATCCCCCTGCTGCGCCGCCTTGTCCAGCGCCGCGCCGCCGGGGTACGGCATACCGAGAACACGTCCCACCTTGTCAAAGCATTCGCCGGCCGCATCGTCCAGCGTCGTGCCGAGAATGCGCATATCGGTATAGTCTTTGACTTCGATGATCATGGTGTGACCGCCGGAGACCACCAGGCAGAGAAAGGGCGGCTCCAGTTCGGGATATGCCAGATAATTCGCGGCGATATGGCCACGGATATGATGAACGGGGATCAGGGGCTTTCCCAGTGCCATGGCTGCCGCCTTGGCAAAGTTCACGCCCACCAGAACCGCACCGATAAGACCGGGTGCATAGGTCACTGCCACTGCATCAAGATCCGAGCGGGTCATACCTGCCTCCTGCAGCGCCTGTTCCGCCAGCGGATAAATTGCTTCGATGTGCTTGCGCGACGCAATCTCCGGCACAACGCCGCCGTATTCCCGGTGGAGCGCCACCTGGGACGCAATGCAGTCCGTCAAGACTTCCCGGCCGTCCCGGACGATGGCCACGGCAGTTTCATCACAGGAGGATTCAATTGCAAGAATGTTCAATTTTCCCACTCCTTTCGAAGAATCAGTGCGTCCTCTTTGGGATTTCGGTAGTAATTTTTACGGCATCCCACCTGGGTAAACCCCAGCTTTTCATACAGCCCGATGGCAGGCGCATTGGATGCGCGTACCTCCAGCGTCAGCGCATGGCTGCCGCGGTTCTTCAGTTCCCCAATGAGGCTGTTGATGAGACTTTCCCCGATGCCCCGGCGACGCCACTGCGGATGCACCGCAATGTTCATTACATCCGTTTCATCCACCGTACTCTGAGAACCGATATAGCCCACCACCTGATCGTCCTGCACCGCAACCAGCCAGTATGACCAGATGCTTCGCAGTTCCGATTCAATGCTCATCTGACTCCAGTGGTCGGCAAAGCACAGCTTTTCAAGCTCCGCCACCTGTGCCACATGCTCTGCCTTCATTTCAAGTATTGTCATTTTGCCTCGTACCAGCTCTTTCCGATTTTTGCTTCTGCTGTCAGCGGCACATTCAGCTTCGCAACCTGCTCCATTTCCCGGCTTACCAGTGCCGCAACAACCGGGCCGATTGCTTCCGGGCATTCTACGATCAGTTCGTCATGAACCTGCAAAACCAGTTTCGCTTCCGGGAAATTCTCCCGCAGTGCAGCATCCACTTTGATCATCGCAAGCTTAATGATATCCGCTGCCGTTCCCTGAATGGGGGTGTTCAGTGCCATGCGCTCGGCACCGCTGCGGACATTGAAATTGCTGGATTTCAGCTCGGGGATATAGCGGCGGCGGCCGTACATGGTCTCGGTGTAGCCCCGGCTTCTGGCACCGTCCACCACGTTTTTCATATAGGTCTTCACACCGGGGTAGTTGCTTAAATAGCTGTCGATATAGTCCCGGGCCTCCCAGCGGGAAACACCGATGTCCTCCGCCAGTGAGAATTCGGAAATGCCATAGACAATACCGAAGTTGACCGCCTTTGCATGGCGGCGTTGCAGGGATGTGACCTGCTCCGGCGATACACCGAACACCTGCGACGCTGTGACGGTGTGGATGTCCATGCCGCTTTGGAACGCAGCGCACATATTCCCGTCGCCAGCGATATGGGCAAGCACACGCAGCTCGATCTGGCTGTAGTCCGCGTCCACCAGCACGCAGCCGGGTTTCGGAATGAACATCTTGCGGATTTCCGCGCCCAAATCGGTTCGAACGGGGATGTTTTGCAAATTGGGCTCCGTGGAGGACAGGCGTCCTGTGGCCGTCACCAGATTCTGGAACGTGGTGTGGATACGGCCGTCGGCGCGAATCTCTTTCAGAAGCCCGTCTGCATAGGTGGATTTCAGTTTCGTCAGCATCCGGTAATCCATGATTGCCGGGATAATGGGGTGCTTGCCTTTCAGCTTTTCCAGCACGTCCGCATTGGTGGAGTAGCCGCTTTTGGTTTTCTTCACAGGAGGGAGCCCCAGCTTGTCGAAGAGCAGTTCCCCCAGCTGTTTGGTTGAATTGATGTTGAAGGGAGCTTCCGAATAGGAGTAGATCAGCTTCTCGCAGTCATCGATCCGCTGGCACAGCATTTCACCGAAGGCGATCAGCTGATTGCGGTCAATGTCGATGCCCTCCTTCTCCATGCGGTACAAAACATCGCAAAGCGGCAATTCCACGTCGTGATAGAGGCTGCCCATGCCGTTCTTTTCCAGTTCATCCGTGAGAATCGGATGCAAATTCCAGATTGCTTCCGCACAGCCTGCCGCATCCGAATCCTCCACACTCATTCCAAGGAAGGTGGTTGCCAGCTTCGACACCGGATAATCGGACTGGGACGGATTCAGATCGTAGGCAGCCAGCGCCGTATCAAACGCAAAGCTTCCAAAAGCCACCCCCAGTTCATCCAACCGGTGCATGGTGGACTTCATATCATGGCAAATGCAGTCTTCTCGCTTGCCCAGGCAGCCGCAGTCCATCTGCACCTCCATGGGCGTCATGGTGCACACACCCTGCTCCCACGCGATGCCAAGGCTGCCGTCCGCCGCCACATATACCGCGCAGGGCACATCATGACCCGGCAGTTCCTGACACCGGGGCAAGGCGGAAACCTTTCTTTCGGGTCTGGGTTCTTCCATGGCAGCGCCCCGGAGTCCGTACTTGTCGATGAGGCGCACAAACTCCAGCTTCTGGAACAGTTCGTACAGAGCCGGACGGTTATAGGGCATGACGATTGCATCCTTCGGCTCAAAATCGATGGGTGCTTCGGGAACTATGGTGGCAAGCTCATAGGAAAGATATGCGTTTTCCCTGCCGCTTTCCAGCTTTTCCCGCAGCTTCGGCCGGATGGAGCTGTCCTGCAGATTCTCATAAACCCCGTCCAGGGTGCCGAATTTCAGCAGCAGCTCCGTGGCGGTCTTGGGGCCGATACCGGCCACGCCGGGGATATTGTCGGAGGAATCGCCCATGAGGGCTTTCAGATCGATGAGCCGCTTGGGTTCAAAGCCATACTCCTGCCGAAACTTCTCTTCCGTATAGAGGGTCGCGGTTGTCTGACCGGCCTTGGTCACCACCAGCTTGATGTGAATGTTTTCGTCGATCAGCTGCAGGCTGTCCCGGTCGCCGGTGACAACCACACATTCCCAGCCGTTGTTGGAGCAGATTTTGCCAACGGTGCCGATCACATCGTCAGCCTCCCAGCCCTGGCATTCATAGATGGGAATGTTCATGGCACGCAGGACATCCTTCATCAGCGGCATCTGCATGGCCAGCTCCTCCGGCATCCCATGGCGGGTGGCCTTATAGCCATCGAATTTCAGATGGCGAAAGGTGGGTCCGTGGAGGTCGAAGGATACGCAGACCGCATCGGGCTGCTCTTCCTTTTCCATGCGCTCCAGAATATTCAGAAAACCATAAATCGCATGGGTGTACAGGCCATCCCGGGTGGTCAGGGGTTTGACACCGAAATAGGCCCGATTGATGACGGAGTTGCCGTCAAGAATCATCAGTTTCATACTTTTCTCCACTTGGTGCCCTGGGGGGTATCGATGATCTCAATGCCCCGGGTCTTCAGTTCATCCCGGATGCGGTCGGCCTCTGCCCAGTTCTTGGCTTTCTTGGCTTCGGTTCTGGCGGCAACCAGTGCGTCAATCTCGGGATCGGCATTGGCAGCCTCTTCCTCCGCCTGCTTTTTGCGCAGATTCCCGGCCGCTTCGATCAGGTTCAGGGACAGCACCTTGTCAAAATCCGCAAGGGCAGCCAGCTTGGTGGCATCACTGCACTTGGCCTTCAGAACGTCGTACACGGCGGTGATGGCAAGGGAGGTATTCAGGTCACCGTTCAGAGCGCCCACAAAACGCTCCTTCAGCTTGGCAAGCACCGCTTCATCCACGTCACCCTCTGCCCTGAAGGTGGCAATTTTGGCAATCAGCTTGTCGTAAGCGGTGGCAGCATTGTCCAGATTCTCCCAGGAGAATACCAGATTGCGGCGGTAATGGCTCTGCAGGCAGAACAGACGGTAGGCCATGGGATCATAGCCCTTCTGTTCCAGCAGGGAAACCGTCAGGAATTCACCCTTGGACTTGCTCATCTTGCCTGTATCGGTATTCAGGTGGTGGACATGGAACCAGTATTTGCACCACGCATGGCCAAGATAGCTTTCGGACTGGGCGATTTCATTGGTATGGTGGGGGAAGGCATTGTCGATGCCGCCGGCATGAATATCCAAATCCTCACCCAGGTGCTTCATGGAGATGCAGGAGCATTCAATATGCCAGCCGGGATAGCCCACACCCCAGGGGGAATCCCACTTCAGTGCCTGATCCTCAAACTTGGACTTGGTAAACCAGAGAACGAAGTCGTTCTTGTTCTTCTTATTGGAATCTTCCTCAACGCCTTCCCGGACACCGACGGCCAGATCCTCCTCGTCATGGTCGTTGAACACATAGTATCTGTCCAGTGTGGAGGTGTCAAAGTATACATTGCCGCCTGCCAGGTAGGCACTCCCTTTTTCCAGCAGGGTCTGAACCATGTGGATATATTCGTCAATGCAGTTGGTGGCAGGCTCCACCACATCGGGGCGCTTGATGTTCAGCTTCCGGCAGTCTTCAAAGAACGCGTCGGTGTAATACCGGGCAATTTCCAGCACAGTCTTATTCTCGCGCTTGGCGCCCTTGACCATCTTGTCTTCGCCGGTGTCGGCGTCACTGGACAGATGCCCCACGTCCGTGATGTTCATCACGCGCTTGACATTGTAGCCCAGATACCGCAGGCTCTTTTCCAGCACATCCTCCATGATATAGGTGCGCAGGTTGCCGATATGGGCATAGTGATACACGGTGGGGCCACAGGTGTACATCTTCACAAGATCAGGATTCTTTGGGACAAACAGTTCCTTTTTGTGGGAAGCAGAGTTATACAGATACATATTGAATTCCTCCAAATGTTATGATACAAGAAAAAACGCCTCTTATGCCGCAGGGCATAAGAGGCGGGTAAAACTTACTCGCGGTTCCACTCTCATTTATCGCTCGTTTGAAATTCCTGCTCCCGGACGCACTTTCGCGGCACTCC
Organism: Bacillota bacterium; assembly: GCA_029098045.1. Taxonomy (GTDB): domain Bacteria; phylum Bacillota; class Clostridia; order Oscillospirales; family Oscillospiraceae; genus Faecousia. The sequence continues at coordinate 25,091 of JAQXNO010000193.1, read as the reverse complement.
CCTGCCCGGGCTTACAGCCTGCGGCCCCGGCTCTCTGAAGGTTCATATTTTCGCTACTCTTTCCGTTCATCACAGCATGGATATAGTACCATTTTAAGGCAGCATTTGTCAAGGGAACTTCTGAACAAATCGTCTTAGGCTGTGCCGCGGATCGTCTGTTCCCTCCGTTCAGTTTGAAAAGTCGGAGATACATAAAGGATACCCAGCTTTTGCGTGCCTTATGAGGATGCAGAATCTCCCGCCGCCGGCTCTTGCCGGTTTGCTCAGAGTTTCCCGGGAAATATGTGCCTGCGCCGCTTTATTCGATTCCGATGGGCTCCACTTTCATAACTTCCTTCTGATAGCGGACAATACCCTCTGCCAGCAGCTCAATGGCACGCTCCAGTTCCTCGCTCTTCAGAACATAGGCAATACGTACCTCGTTGATGCCCTTGCCGGGGGTTTCATAGAACGGCGCGCCGGGTGCAAACATGACTGTCTCACCATCCAGGTCGAACTCTTCCAGCAGCCAGTACTGGAACTTATCCGCATCGTCTACAGGCAGGCTTGCCATGACATAGAAGGCGCCCATGGGTTCTTCTACCACAACTCCGGGGATCTGGCGCAGACAGGACACCACCGTATCCCGGCGGCGACGGTATTCCTCCTTGGAATCCCGGAAGAACTGGGGATCCACATCATAGAGCGCTGCCGCACCCAGCTGGTCGATGGTTGCCACAGACAGGCGGGACTGGCAGAACTTCACCAGTGCCTGCTGCAGCTCCTGATTGCGGGTCACGACACAGCCAACACGGGCACCGCAGGCGGAGAAGCGCTTGGAAACGGAGTCGATGATCACGAGATTTTCATCGATATCCCGGAATTTTGCCATAGTGGGCACACCGAATTTCTCGTCATAGCAGAATTCCCGGTATACCTCATCGCAGATCAGGAACAAATTGTGCCTCTTTGCAATATCCGCAATCATGCGCATTTCTTCCTGAGACAGAACCACACCGGTGGGATTTCCGGGGTTGGTGATCAAAATGGCGCGGGTATTGGGGGTGATCAGGCTTTCGATCCGCTCTCTGTCGGCATAGCGGTAGCCCTCCCAGGGGTTGGTGGGCAGCGCGCGGATAAAGCCGCCGGCTGCGTTGACGAAGGTGGTGTAGTTGGGATAGTAGGGCTCCGGGATAATGACCTCGGTATAGGGATCCAGAATGCTCAGCAGCGTCAGCAGCAGCGCCTCGCTGCCGCCGGTGGTGATCAGAATGTCCCGCGGATCCAGATACACATCCAGCGTCTGATAATAGCGGCGGATCGCGTCAATCAAAACCGGCATACCGGGAGATGCCTCATATTCCAGTGTCTTGGGAGAAAAGCTCTTGACGGCATCAAAATACGCCTGGGGCGTTGCCAGATCCGGCTGGCCAATATTCAGGTGATAGATCTTCTTACCCTGTCTTTTTGCCTCCTGCGCGTAGGGGTGGAACTTGCGCATGGGAGAGGGTTGGCAGCGGTTGGCATTGATTGAAATTCTCATAAGTACCTCCGTGAGCAACTTTGTCGCTCCTGATATTTCTATACTGAACGGTCAGTTTCCGGAGCTCCGGCGTTAACATGACCAGTGCAATCAAATTGGGTATCGCCATCAGACCGTTAAGGAGTTCCGCAAATGACCAGATTACATGGGTTTCCAGAACCGCGCTGAGCACGACCATCACGGTCTGCAGCAGCGCAAACACTTTCCAGCTGGATGAGCCAAACAGGAACTGAGCACACCGGGCGCCGTACAATCCCCATCCGAGTACCGTTGCAAATGCAAAGGCGCACAGGGCCAGGGTCAGAAAAACGGATGCCCAGTCTCCATAAACCTCCGAAAACGCCTGCGCCGTCAAGGCAGCCCCCACATCTTCCCCGTAGGGGATCGGGACACCGCTGCAAAGGATCACCAGCGCCGTCATGGTGCAGATGACAATGGTATCCAGAAACACTTCCATGATGCCCATCAGACCCTGTTCCGCAGAGTTCTGCACCTGCGCCGACCCATGGGCAATGGAGGCGGTTCCCATCCCGGCCTCATTGGTAAAAACGCCCCGGGACACGCCGATGCGCAGTGCCTGATAGAAGGAACCCACCACACCGCCGGTCACTGCGCGGGGTGAAAACGCACTGCGAAAAATGGAGAAAAAAGCATTCGGAACCGCCGGTGCGCGCAGAATCAGCACACCCAGCCCCAAAAGCAAATAGGCGCAGGCTGCAAAGGGAACGATCATCTGTGCTGCCCTGCCGATGCGTTTTGCACCACCCAGCAGCATAGCCCCGATGGGCAGTGCAAGAAGCAGCCCCATTCCAAGATTTTTCCGCAGGCTGACGGTTTCTCCGAAGCGGATCATCACCTGATTGAATCCGGTGGTAACGGCATTGATCTGTGTGGCATTTCCAACTCCAAAGGCCGCTGCCACACCAAAAAAGCAATACGCATACGCAAGCGGCCGCCATTTCTTACCCATGCCATTGGCAATCATGTACATGGGGCCACCGACCCAGGCACCGTCTTTGCGAACGCGATAGCGCACCGCCAGCGTCGCTTCCGCGCACTTCGTCATCATGCCGAGGATGGCACACACCCACATCCAGAAGACAGCACCGGGTCCGCCCAGGGTAATTGCACCCGCCACACCCACAAGATTTCCCGTACCAATGGTGGCCGCCAGTGCGGTGCACAGCGCCTGAAAGGGGGAAACCTCTTTGCTGTCTGATTTGCTGCAAAGGCGCTTCCAAAACAGACGGCAGGCTCTGGGGAACATGGTCAGCTGAAAAAAGCCTGTTTTGAAGCTCAGGTACAGCCCCACACCCAGAATCAGGAGGAGCGCAGGTGCGCCCCAGACGATTCGATTGGCATATTCCACACAGATAGCCATAATACCTCCCTAGCATACCACCATTGTGTCAGTTTTTCAACGATTATTTTAGGGAACCTCTGAATAAATCGTCTACGGCTGAGCAGCGGATCTTTTGCTCCCTCAGTGCAGTTTGGAAAATCGGAAATACATCCAGTATTCCTCGATTTTTCAAACTTTCTGAGGAAGTAAAATCTCTCGCTGTCAGCTCTTGCCGATTTAATCAGAGCTTCCTTAGAACAGTAAAAAGCAGCCCCCATCCGGAAGCTGCTTTTGTAAAATCGTTTTCATTCCCATGTTTCCCAAACTTCGGGACGGAAGCCCACTGTGGCCTGTTTGCCGTTGCGGACAATGGGTGTTTTCATAAGGCGCGGATCATCAAAAACTTTGTCCTCTTTGCTCACCCGGTCGTCCATGTACTTCATATTGGTAACCTCCTGGGACTTGTTGTCCCAGTCGATCAGGTTGTCAATGCCCCCAACGGCGCGCAGGACACTGTCAAATTCCTTGCCGGACATCCCATACTTCACAAGATCAATGGACTGGAATTTGATTCTGCGCTCTTTGAACCAGCGCTCTGCCTTCTTCGTGTCAAAGCATTTGCTTTTTCCAAAAATCTGAATGTTCAATAGAATACCTCCTGCAGGCACAGCCCCTGTGCCGGCGCGAGAAAGCCTGCCTCGGCACGTCTGGCGCCAAAGAGCAGTGGGACAGAGTCAGCGCTGCGTGTCCCTCTTCCCACTTCGATCAGCGTGCCCACAAGGATGCGTACCATAGAGTGCAAAAAGCCGTTGCCGGTGACCAGAATCCACAGCTGCCCGTCGCTGTGTCTTTCGATCACAATGGACCGTACAAAACGTACGGTGCTTTTTTTGAATTTGGGATTTCCGCAAAAAGCTGAAAAGTCATGCTCCCCGCAAAGGTGCTCTGCTGCGCAGGCCATCGCGTCCACATCCAACTTCTCCGGGAAAACCGCTACGAATCTTCGCTCAAAGACGCAGGGCGCATCCGAATTCCAGATGCGGTACAGATAGGTTTTTTCCTTTGCGTTCAGTCTTGCATGAAATCGTGGAGAAACCTCCCTGCAGGAGTATATGCCGATATCCTCAGGCAGATACCTGCGCAGGTTCACCAGAATCTCCTGCGCAGGCATCTGACTTTCGCAGTGAAAGTTTGCCACCTGTCCCCGGGCATGGACACCGGCATCGGTGCGGCCGCTGCCTGAGATTTCAATGGTTTCATCCAAAATCCGGCTCAGAGCCGCTTCGATCTTCCCCTGAATGGTGTTGTCCGTTCCGTTCAGGCGCTGCCATCCACGGTATTTTGTGCCATCATAGCAGATATCAAGACGAAGATTCCGCATGGGCATCACCCTTTCGCTTTTACTCCACGACCTCGTAGCCTGCATCCGCGATTGCTTTCTTCAGAGCCGCCACATCGGCATCGCCCGTGACGGTCACATTCTTTGCCTGCAGATCCACCACCGCGTCCACCGTACCGGGAACGGCTTTGCAGACCTTTTCCACCATGGCCTTGCAATGGGTGCACATCATTCCGCCTACATTGATAACTGTTTTCATAATCGTTTCCTCCACTTTTGTCTCTTCCTCCGTGCACACGCAGCCGGAGGGATTTTCCTTTCTTTCTGTTTTAAAAAACCGCAGCCGCAGGGCATTGGTCACCACAAACACGCTGGAGCAGCTCATGGCTGCGGCGCCCAGCATGGGGCTCAGGGTGATCCCCAGCGGCGACAGCAGGCCAGCCGCGATGGGAATGCCCAGGCAGTTGTAGAAAAACGCCCAGAACAGGTTCTGCCTGATGTTCCGAATGGTGGCTCTGCTCAGGCGCACCGCATCCGCCACCCCCATCAGGCTGCCGCTCATCAGAACCACACCGGCGGACTCCATGGCGATATCCGTTCCGGCGCCGATGGCCATGCCCACATCCGCGCTCACCAGTGCCGGTGCATCGTTGATGCCGTCACCCACCATCAGAACGCGCTTTCCGTCTGCCTGCAGCTTTTTCACTGCACCCGCCTTATCGCCGGGCAGCACGTCGGAAATCACATGGGCAATGCCTGTTTGCGCTGCAATGGTTCCGGCCACATCCTTATTATCGCCTGTGAGCATATATACGTCAAGATGCAGTTTTTTCAATGCCTCCACTGCAGCTGCGGAATCGGGCTTCAGCACATCCGCCGCGGCAATGGCGCCCAGGTATTTCCCTTCCTCCGCGGCAAAATACAGCAGCGTTTTTCCCTGTCCTGCCAGTTCCGTTTTTTGAGGCACGTTGATACCGTGCTCCTCCATCAGTTTTTCGTTGCCGCCGTAATAGCGGATGCCGCCCACAACGGCGCTGACACCGCGCCCCGGAATGGTTTCAAAATCTGCCGCATCCGAAAGCGTCAGATTTTCCGCTTTCGCAAGAATTGCCCTGGCGAAGGGGTGCTCGGAGTGCTTTTCAATGGATGCCGCAATTGTCAGAAGCTTGTCTTCCGGGATTTCCGCCGGAAAGACATCCGTCACAGCGGGCTTTCCCACGGTCAAGGTTCCCGTCTTATCCAGCACCACCGTATCAATGCGGTGGAGATTTTCCAGCGACTGCGCATTTGCGAACAGCACACCCATGCCGGCGCCGCGGCCGGTTCCAACCATGATCGCAACAGGCGTCGCCAATCCCAGCGCACAGGGGCAGGAGATCACCAGCACGGAAATGGCATTGTTCAGGCTCAGTTCCAGATCGCCGCTGAGAAGCATCCAGATAAGAAACGTCACGGCCGCAATGGCCATGACCACAGGCACGAAAACACCGGCGACCTGATCTGCCAGTCTTGCAATGGGTGCCTTGGAGCCACCGGCTTCCTCCACCATATGGATGATCTGGGAAAGTGTCGTGTCCTCCCCCACCTTTTCTGCCCGCAACTCCAGATACCCTTCCATGTTGATTGTCGCTGCATCCACATGATCGCCCACTGTTTTCTCAACGGGGACACTTTCGCCGGTCAGTGCGCTTTGATCCACCGCGCCGCGGCCGGCGATGACCACACCGTCCACAGGAATACTGCCTCCGGAGCGTACCACAATCGTATCGCCGACCCGAACGTCTTCCACCGGAATCCGGGCTTCCGCGCCATTGCGGATCACATTGGCTGTCTTCGGGCTTAAATCCATCAGCTTGCGGATGGCATCGCCGGTTCTGCCCTTTGCACGGGTCTCCAGATATTTCCCAAGCGTAATCAGTGTCAGGATCATGGCGGCGGACTCAAAATACAGATTGCCTGCATAGTGCTCCACCACCGCCCAATCGCCCTCGCCCATGGCATCCGCCATCAAAAACAGGGCAAACACGCCGTAAATCATCGCAGCGCCGGAGCCCACGGCGATCAAAGAATCCATATTGGGGCTGCGGTGCCACAGGGACTGAATGCCTTTGATATAATAGATGCGGTTCAGATACACCACGGGCAGTGTCAGGAAAAACTGCAGCAGTGCCGCGACCAGCGCGTTTTCGGTTCCGTGGTACCAGTGGGGAGCCGGCAGACCCACCATATGTCCCATGGTAAAATACATGAGAATCACAAGAAATACCGAAGAGCCGATGATGCGCGTTTTCATTTGCTTCAGGGATTCATCCCGTTTGGGTGCTTTCTCCTGTTTTGTTTCATCCCCCGCAAGCGTTGCCCCGTAGCCTGCCTTTTCAATGGCAGATACGATTCCGGCCGCAACATCCCCGTCGGCAGCTTCCACCACCAGGCTTCCAGCCAGCAAATTCACTTCCGCCTTCTCAACACCGGCAATCTGTCCGGCCACCTTTTCCACCCGGGCGGAGCAGGCGGCGCAGGTCATGCCGGTGACATAAAATTTCAGCTTCATTCATAACCTCCTCAAATGTGTCGTAAAAAACAGATTGACAGCAGTCTTTTCTTGTGGTACTATTCTACCACCCATTTCACAAAATACAAGTATGCACATTTTTGTATCATACTACCCATTTTGATACTATTGGAGTGATACCATGGAAAAAACAGAAAATTGCCCGGTGGAGGCAACACTGGATCTGATCGGCGGCAAGTACAAGGCTCTGATTCTTTGGCATCTCTCGGAGGGCAAGCTGCGCTTCAGCGAATTGCGCAAGGTCATTAAGAATGCCACCCCAAAAATGCTGACCCAGCAGCTGCGGGAACTGGAAACACAGAAGCTCATCCATCGCGAAGTATTTGCCGTGGTTCCCCCGAAGGTGGAATACTCTCTGACCGAACTGGGCAGAAGCCTGATGCCGATCCTTGTTGCCATGCGGGACTGGGGTGCCGACTATATGCGCACAAATAATCTGGAATCCTGCTGCTTTATGATGAGCAAGGATCCCCTTGCTCAAAACTATTGATATTTTGGAGGCGTTCTCATGAAAATTAAGATAATTTCCGACAGTACCTGTGATCTTTCTGCCGAGCTGCTGGCAATCAATGATATTGCGCTGACACCTCTGACTGTTGTCAAGAACGGCGAACAGTTCAAGGACGGCGTTACCATCACCCCCGAAGATATTTTCGCCCACGTGGCCGCAGGCGGCGACCTGTGCTCCACCTCTGCCAACAGCATTGGCGAATATGCGGAAAATTACAGAAAGTACGCATCCGAATACGACGGTGTCATCCAGATCACCATCGGCTCCGGTTTTTCCACCTGTTACCAGAGTGCCTGTCTGGCCGCGGAAGAGTTTCCCAACGTCCGGGTCATCGACTCTCAGAACCTGTCCACGGGTCAGGGTCTTGTGGTACTGAAGGCCTGCGAGCTGGCAAAAACCGCCGACGATCTTGACACGCTGGCAGCACAGCTGCGTGCCTTTACCGGGAAGGTGGAAGCCAGCTTCGTGGTGGACAAGCTGGACTATCTGGTCAAGGGCGGCCGCTGCTCCTCCGCAGCCGCATTGGGCGCAAACCTTTTGAATCTGAAGCCCTGCATCAATGTGAAAGACGGCAAGATGGTCGTGGGCAAGAAGTACCGTGGCAATTTCGCCAAGAGCCTGATCCAGTACGTAAAAGACCGTCTGGAGGGTCGTGAGGACATTGACCGGGACACCATCTTCATTACCCACACCACTGTTTCCGGGGAGGCTCGTTCCACTGTGGAGGGTCTGGTGAAAGAGCTTGGTCATTTTGAGAAGATTTATGACACCACCGCCGGCTGCACCATTTCCTGCCATTGCGGTCCCGGCACTTTGGGCATCCTGTTTGTGCGCAAATAAGTTACGCAAACCGCCGGTTCTCCGGCGGTTTTTCACTGGTGTCGTCGGCAGCGGTTCTTTCCAAATTGTTTGTCGCTTCCCTTGCATTTTCGGCAGGATATGCTATACTGTTTCCGATATTTCGAATGAACGAGGGATCTTATGGACTATAATACCCTTTTGGATTTGGCCACGGATCTTGGCTACGAGCTTGCCATGAGCGGAGCGGAGACCTTTCGTGTGGAGGAAAGCATCAGCCGGGTGCTTGGTGCCTACGGCATAACTGCAGAGGTTTTTGCCATTCCCAATTGTCTGACCGTCAGCATGGAAACCACGGACGGCCAAATTCTCACCAGAATGCGCCGCATCGGCTCCCACGGCAATGATCTGGATTCCGTGGAGCGCTTCAATGCACTCAGCCGTGCCATCTGCAACCGCATACCGGAGCCCGAGGAAGGAAAACGCTGGCTGGAGCTGGCCCGGGATTCCCGTCGCCAGTTCGGGCTTCCCATGTATCTGCTGGGAAATTTCCTCGGTGCGGCAGGCTTCGCCCTGTTCTTTGGCGGCAACTGGCTGGACTTTCTGTGCGGCGGTCTCTGCGGCCTGCTCATTGGTATTGTGTCACGGTATTTGGAAAAAATGAAGGCCAATTTATTCTTCCGCACCATCTCGGCAGCCTTCGCCATGGCATTTCTTGCGTATCTGCTCAGTGTTGCAGGGCTCTGCCACAACGCGGACATGGCCATCATCGGTGCTCTGATGATTCTGGTTCCGGGACTGCTTTTCACCAATGCCATGCGTGACATCATTTACGGTGATATTACCTCGGGTGTGAACCGCATCGTACAGGTGTTCCTGATCGCCGTGGCATTGGCCCTTGGCACCGCCGTTGCCTGGGGTGTTGTGTCTTCCTTCTTCGGTACACCGGTGTCACTTGCGCCGATCAATCATAGCGTACTGCTGCAGTGTGCGGCCTGTTTCTGCGGCTGTGTCGGCTTCTCGATCCTCTTCAATATCCATGGCCCCGGTGCGCTCCTGTGTATCGTGGGCGGCACACTGACATGGATGGTCTACCTGCTAACGGTCAAGCTGGGCGGCAGTGACCTGACCGCCTATTTCTGGTCCGCGCTGTTTGCATCCTTTTATTCCGAAGTGATGGCGCGCATCCGCAAATGTCCGGCCATTTCCTACCTGGTCGTGTCCATTTTCCCCCTGATCCCCGGTGCCGGTGTCTACTACACCATGAATTATGCCGTGCGGGGATTCCATGACCAATTCGTGCTGCAGGGAATCCATACTGCCGCCATTGCAGGCGTCATCGCCGTGGGTATTCTGCTGGCATCCACCACGGTGCGTATGTATCTGACCTGGCTGATCACCCACAGAAAGTAAAGTTTATCCGGAAAGCGCCTGCTTTCCGGATACGTTTTTATAGTTTATCAAATATACTTCCCAGGCTTTCGTGAATGACCAGATCCGCCCGGCTGTCGAAGGCCGTGGCATCCCGGTTGATCAGCACCAAACGGTTTCCCCGATAGTAATGAATGAGTCCTGCCGCGGGATACACCGTCAGGCTGGTGCCTGCCACGATCAGCAGATCGGCAGAGCGAATCGCCATAACACTTTTTTCGATGCAGTCCTGATCCAGACTCTCTTCATAAAGTACTACATCCGGCTTTACAATGCCGCCGCAGGCGCATCTTGGAATACCTTCAGCATCCCTGACAAATTCCGCACTGTGAAATTTTCCACAGCGGGTGCAGTAATTGCGCAGAACACTTCCGTGGAGCTCGTAGACCCTCCGGCTTCCCGCCTTCTGGTGCAGGCCATCGATGTTCTGGGTCACAACGGCGGAAAGCTTTCCGACCTGCTCCCACCGTGCCAGCACTCTGTGGGTGATATTGGGTTCAAAGCCCAGAGGCAGCATTTTCTCCCGGTAGAAGCGGAAAAAGTATTCCGGTCTATTTTCATAAAAGCTATGGCTGATGATGGTTTCCGGCGGGTACTCGAATTTCTGGCTGTACAGGCCATCCACACTGCGAAAGTCCGGGATACCCGATTCCGTGCTGACACCTGCCCCGCCGAAAAATACGATTCGTTCGCTTTCGCTGACCCATTTTTTGAGCGTTTCCATGTTTTCCATAGGCGGCTTCCTCCGTATTCCATGTGAGGTTCTCTAATTTCATTGTACCTTCCTTGCACGAAAAAAGCAACACCCACCGCAAACATCGGTGGGTGTAACTCATTCCTTCTGCGCGCCGTAGGCGCGGTCTTCTTCCTCCATTTCCTTCAGAAGCTTTTTGTCCTGCTTGGAGGAAAGATCCAGCTTTTCATACATATCGGGTCTGCGCTGTTTTGTTCGGCGCAGGCTCTGCTTTCTGCGCCACTGACGTACCTTTTCGTGGTTGCCGGAGAGCAGAATCGCGGGCACTTCCCTGCCATGCCAGACCGCAGGGCGGCTGTATTGGGGATATTCCAAAAGCCCGCCATAATGGCTCTCATCCTCAAAGCACTCCGGATCGGCAAGGACACCCGGCACCATGCGGCAAACCGCGTCGGTCACCGCCATGGCCGCAATTTCACCGCCCGTCAGAACGAAATCGCCCAAACTGATCTCCTCATCCACGCATTCGTCAATAAAGCGCTGGTCGATTCCCTCGTAGTGGCCGCAGACGATGATGAGATTCTCCATTTTACTCAAACGGATCGCATCGGCCTGCTTGAAGGTGTGGCCGCAGGGTGACATATAGATGGTATGCACAGGCCCGGAAGCCTCGTCGCAAATGGCTTCCCAGCAGCGATACAAAGGGTCTGCCTGCATGACAGCCCCGCGGCCACCGCCGTAGGGGTAGTCATCCACCTGATTCTGTTTGTTTGAGGTGTAATCCCGAATCTGGTGGGTGTCGATTTTGATGAAGCCCCGCTCCTGGGCACGTCCCAGAATGCTCTCGCTGAGCACATCCCCCACCGTTTCCGGGAACAGGGTCATGATGTCAATTCTCATCGGCTCTCATGCCCTCAATCAGCTTCACCTGCATCTCATTTCTTTCCATATCCGTGGACAGAATGAATGCGTTCACGGCAGGGATCATATATTCATATTCGCCCTTGACCACATAGACGGAATTTCCGGGATAATCCAGCACATCGGTAATCTCACCGATCTGCCTTCCATCGCAAAACACCGCCATGCCGATCAGTTCCGCGGCAAAAATCACTTCGTCGTCAATGTCCTCCCGGTAGAGCTCCAGGGTCTTGCCGTGCATCGCCTGTGCGTCTTCCATGGTGTCGATGCCGGCCAGTTTGACCAGATTGCAGGTCTTCTGCACACGGCACTGTTCGATCACATAGTCCCTGCCGGCAATGCGGCAGCGATCAAAATCACACAGGTCCTCCGGGCTGTCCAGCCAGGGCAGTACCTTCACTTCGCCCCTGATACCATGGGTGGTGACAATCTCACCTGCTTCCACAAATTGGAGTCTCATGGTCGCAACCTCCTGAAAATCTTTGTCTTTCGCTTTGAAAAGGAAAATGCGTGGCAGCCGCCACGCACAATCCATTAATCCATGATTTCGACAGTGACCTTTTCGCCGGTGCGCTGTGCCACAGTCTTAATGATGGTACGGATCTCCTTGGCGATCCGACCCTGACGGCCGATGACCTTGCCCATGTCGCCCTCGGCAACACGAAGCTCCAACACCTTACCGTCCTCGGATTCGACTTCGTTGACGGTAACGGATTCGGGATCGTCCACCAGATTCTTTGCCATATACAGCAAAAGTTCCTTCATTGGGCTAAACTCCTTTTGGGGCTCTTACAGCACGCCGGCATTCTTCAGCAGGCCACGGACAGTGTCGGTGGGCTGAGCGCCGTTCTTGATCCAAGCCTGTGCCTTTTCTGCGTCAACAGTGACGGTAGCGGGATTGGTCAGGGGGTTGTAGGTGCCGATTTCCTCGATGCAGCGGCCATCGCGGGGGGAGCGGGCATCAGCAACAACGATACGGTAGTAAGGAGCCTTCTTAGCACCCATTCTTCTCAGTCTGATCTTAACCATGGGATTCACCTCCATAAATAGTCTGAAAATAAAAATCTATATCGTAAAAGCAATAGCTTTCAGCGAACGAATTCAGAAGCCGGGGAAACCGCCCTTGAAGCCGCCAAAGGCACGGCTCATGCGCTTCATCTTCTTGCCGGCGCCGGGGCCGGAGAACTGCTTGATCAGTTTCTGCATCTGCTCAAAGGACTTCAGCAGACGGTTCACATCCTCCACCCTGGTGCCGGAACCGGCGGCAATACGCTTCTTCCGGGACGCGGCAATCACATTGGGATGCTCACGCTCATAGGGCGTCATGGACAAAATGATGGCTTCGGTTCTGGCCATCTGCTTTTCATCCACCTTGAGCCCCTTCATGTTGGCACCGCCTGGCATTTGAGCCAGAATCTCCTCCATGGAGCCCATGCTCTTCAGCTGCACCAGCTGATCGTAGTAGTCCTGCAGGGTAAAACGGTTGGAGCGCAGGCGCTCCTCCATCTGGGCGGCTTTCTTTGCGTCGAAGGCCTTCTCAGCCTTCTCGATCAGCGTCAGCATATCGCCCATGCCGAGAATGCGGCTGGCCATGCGGTCCGGGTGGAAGGGTTCAATGTCCTCCAGCTTTTCGCCGATACCGGCGAACTTGATGGGCTTGCCGGTGACGGCACGCACGGACAGTGCCGCGCCGCCTCTTGCGTCGCCGTCCAGCTTGGAAAGCATCACGGAATCGATGTCCAGCCACTCATTGAAGCTCTGTGCCGCGTTGACCGCGTCCTGACCGGTCATGGCGTCAACCACCAGCATGATCTCATCGGGCTTGACGGCGGCCTTGATGTTCTTCAGTTCTTCCATCAGCGCCTCGTCCACGTGCAGACGGCCCGCCGTATCGAGGAACACAAAATCATAACCGTGCTGACGGGCATAGAGCACCGCTTCCTTCGCGGTCAACACCGGGTCCTGTGTGCCCTTCTCAAAGACGGGGATGTCCAGCTTCTCACCGCAGACCTTCAGCTGTGTGATTGCCGCGGGGCGGTAAATGTCGCAGGCCACCAGCAGCGGACGCTTGCCCTGCCGCTTCATGAGTCCTGCCAGTTTGGAACCGTTGGTGGTCTTACCCGCACCCTGCAAACCCACCAGCATGACAACGGTAGGGCCGTTGGGACTGATTGTAATGTGCCTGGTATTGCTGCCCATGAGCTTTGTCAGCTCTTCGTTGACGATCTTGACGATCATCTGGGCAGGGGTCAGGGATTCCAGAACGTCGCTGCCGATGCAGCGCTCGGTGACGGACTTGGTGAAGTCCTTGCAGACCTTGTAGCTGACGTCCGCTTCCAGCAGCGCCATGCGGATCTCACGCATAGCCTCCTTCACGTCGCTTTCCTTCAGACGGCCCTTGCCGCGAAGCTTTTTGAAGGTATTATTGATTTTTTCGGTTAAGCCTTCAAATGCCATAATCTACTCCTCAAGCGTTTTGGCGGCAGCAATGATGCGTTTTGCACATTCAGTCACAGCCGGATTGGAAGATGTATCCAGTGTGGCTGCGGCCTCCAGAATATTCCGGGCAGCACTGCGGACAAGCATATCACGTTTGACACATCCGATATTCTCTTCCATCCGACGAAGGAGCGCTTCGGTTCTAACCAGGTTGTCAAACACCGCCTGCCGGCTGACACCCTGAAGCTCAGCAATCTCACCCAATGAAAGGTCCTGATTGTAGCGCATATCGATGTACTCCTGCTGCTTTTCCGTCAGCATTTTGCCGTAGTAATCAAACAGCAGCGTCATCTCAAATGCACTCATCGAACTCCCCCTGTCAAGGCTTTCTCCTTGAAACCTTAGGCATTATAACATCCGCGCACACTGCTGTCAAGTATTTTTCCTGCACATGTCAAAAATAATTTCTCCGCAATCCCTAATAGACGCGATACCACTTTCTGCATTCCCCTGTTTTCAGAAATCCTAATCTTTCATAGAGCCGGATTGCCCGTGTATTGGTGGACACCACTTCCAGCCTTACTTCTTCATCCGGAATCAGAGAAAACAGCGTGTTGCAGACCCGTTCGCCCGCGCCGGGTTCAAAAGATGCAACCAGCAGCAGCTCCTGATCCGCGAGCCAGCCTCCGCCCAGAAGCTGCCCGTTTCGGTGCACAAAGTATGCACCGCCCTTATCCAGAATCTCCCGCTCTCCTTTTTTCTCCAGCGTCGCCGCATTGTCCACACCGCGCATCCGCTGATTCATCAGCTCCCGCCACCGGGAAACCGTTTCTTCCGTCACAGGCCAGAGGCTTTCTGTCTTTGCTTCATCCACCCGTGCCGTTCCGCGCATTTCATAGACGATACTGTGCAGCGGATACCGCTCCAGAATCTCATGACCCCGGGCATAGATTTTTTCCGCGCCGCAGGCACGGCAAAAATCGATACATTCCCGGAGCAATTTCTCAGGCTCCTGCGTAGACTGAACGAGAATATACGCTTCCTCCCGGTAAGGGATCTCTTTCAGAATCAGGCTTGCCACGCCAAACTCTGTTGTGAACATCGGTAAGTCCCGCATGGGTATCCCCCCTTTGTCCTTCATTCTACCATTCTTTTTCTTTGGTTGCAACCATTCCGGTAGTATGCTATAATGGTTCGTGTGAGGTGAAGACCATGAATTGCCCCAATTGTCATGCTTCCGTTGCCGGAACCGACCGATTCTGTCGTTTCTGCGGGATGCCCCTGTATTTGCAAAATCCGCAGCCCGTACAAAAGAAAGGCTCCCTGCGTGTTCCGGCGCTGATTCTGCTTGTCATGTCCATCGCAGGCATCATCCTGTTTTTTGCAACATCCCAAAGCCATGTACTGGCACCCGTCCGAAGCAGCTCCGGTTGTTTTTCAATTCAGGGCGGCGTACTCTATTTTGATGAATCCCGCTACACCGGCAGCGAGGAACTGACCGTTCCACGGGAAGTCGCGGGAGAAACGGTGACCGCGCTCAGTGACTCCTGCTTTTCCGGCTGTACCGGGCTGACCACCGTGTATTTACCCGATACATTGATTTCCATCGGCGAAAGTGCTTTCTCCGGCTGCACTTCCATGCGGGGTATTGTCATTCCGGACAACGTGACCACCATTGGAGAGAACGCGTTCTACGGCTGCACACAGCTGGAAGCCATACGCATCCCGGACAGTGTACGTTCCATCGGGGACAATGCCTTTGATCATTGCAGCTATCTGACCTACATCTTTTTCGAGGGCACCTGCGACCAATGGACCTCCCTGTATGATGAATTCATCAACCTTTATACAGGTGTTTTCTGCGTGGATGGAGAGTTTTACCAGAATGGAGACGTGTACGGCTGAGGAAATTTTTGTGCAGTTTGTACACTTTTTCCGCCTGTGCCCCCCTGGCCGAATCACTTTATCGCCCAATCTTTTTTGATTTGTTCAATTTTTCCCCATTTTTTACTTGATTTCCAGACGCAAATATGTATAATAGCTTTGTTGTAATTCCCTTTTGAAAGGAGGTCATCCCATGAAGAAGATTATTTGCAAGAAAGAGTACGACACCGAGACCGCTACTCTGATCAAGGCATACTCCTTCGGCAAGCTGGGCGATCCCGCCGGTTACGAGGAGGATCTGTACCAGACCCCCAGCGGTCTGTATTTCCTGCATGTCGGCGGTGGTGAGGCTTCTCCCTATCCTACCGAGGATATCCTGCGTCTGGCCAAGACCAAGGTCAACGAGTGGATCGAAAATCACTGATCCGGCTACATAATCTGGAGTCTGCCATTGGCAGGCTCCTTTTTTCTTGACAAACGTGCTATGATGAGCGTAGAAATAATTGTTTTCACCAAAGAAGGTTATGCTATGAAGAGGTTGCTTTCTCTGTGTTTCATAATCGTCCTGCTGCTTGCAGGCTGCGCGGCGCCCCAATCTCAGGCGGATATTGCCGCCACTACTCTTCCGGTGTATGAGTTTACCGCAAGACTCTGCGAAGGCACGGATCTGACAGTCGTCCGGCTGGTGACGGAGCCGGTAAGCTGTCTGCACGACTACTCCCTGAACGTCCGTCAGGTACGTGCCGCGGAAGCGGCAGCGCTGATCGTCGTGAGCGGTGCAGGTCTGGAAGATTTCATGGAGGATCTGCTTCTCGGAAAGACCGTTGTGGACAGCTCGGAGGGAATTGCGCTGCTGGAAGGCGGTCACGGACACAATCATGCCCATGAAGAAGACACATCCGGCCACGACCACGAGGATCATCACCACGAAGAAGATCCCCATATCTGGCTCTCCCCGGAAAACGCCAAGGTGATGGCACGCAATATCTGTGAGGGGTTGTGTACCCGATACCCGGAGCATACCGACACCTTCCAGCGCAATTTGACCCCTCTTCTGGAAGATCTGGATGCGCTGCAGTCCTATGGGGAAGCAGCGCTGGAAGATCTGCAATGCCGGGAGCTGATCACCTTCCACGACGGATTTTCCTATCTGGCATCCAGCTTTCGTCTTCAGATTCTGGAGGCTGTGGAGGAGGAATCCGGCAGTGAGGCCTCCGCTGCGGAGCTGATTCACTTAATCCAAGAGGTACGCCTCCACAAGCTGCCTGCCGTCTTCACGGAAGCACTGGGCAGTGTATCCGCCGCTCAAATCATCGCCGCGGAAACAGGGGCTGGTCTCTACACGCTGGATATGGCCATGCACGGTGAAAGCTATTTTGAAGCCATGTATCACAACATCGACACGCTGAAAGGAGCTTTGGGATGAGAAATTTCAGACACGGCCAGTCCTGCGACAGCTCCTGCTGTCTGCGTATTCAGGATTTGTCCGTCAAGATCGGCAGTGATGTGATTTTGCGGGACGTGAACCTGCACATTCACTGTGGCCAGCTGGTGGCGCTGATCGGACCCAACGGCGCGGGAAAATCCACGCTGATCAAAGCCATTCTGGGTCAGCAGGATTTCGATGGCGTCATTTCCTTTTCCGCACCCGGTATGCGCCACCGCAAGCCGCCCAGGATCGGCTATGTGCCCCAAAGTCCCTCCTTCGATCCCGGAGACCCCCTGTCCGTTGCAGACCTGTTTTCCTGCTGTCTGAGCCGCCGTCCGGCGTTTCTGGGGCTGTCAGCAGCCATGCGCGACAAAACTCTGGAATGTCTGGAGCGCGTTCACGGAGAGGATCTGCTCGGCAAGCGGGTGGGCACCCTCTCCGGCGGTGAGCTGCAGCGCGTTCTGCTGGCACTGGCTCTGGAGCCGCTGCCCAATATTCTGATTCTGGACGAGCCCCTTTCCGGCGTAGACGTGGAAGGTCAGGCCGGGCTGATGGATATGCTGGACGAGATCAGAAAACGCTATGACCTGTCCATTCTGATGATCACCCATGACTTTGGTATGCTGTCCACCTATGCAGATGAAGTGGCTCTTATTGACCACACCGTTCTCAAAAGCGGCGCCCCGTCAGAGGTTCTGGATTCGGAAGAATTCTGCACTGTGTTTCACAGAAAAGGAGGTGCCCTATGAGCATCTGGTATGGAATCTGCGAGGTACTGCCCATTGAAATGCTCCAGTGGGATTTCATGAAGAATGCTCTGCTGGCAATCCTTTTGATGGCGCCTCTGTTTGGGCTTCTGTCCACCATGATTGTCACCGGGCGCATGAGCTTCTTCTCCGATGCCCTGGGGCACTCCGCTTTCACCGGCATTGCCATCGGCGCCATCTGCGGCGCTGCCGCACCCATCTGGGTGGCTGTGATCTTCAGCGTGGTATTCGCGCTGCTGTTCAGCTTTGTCCGCAGCCGTTCCAATCAGGCCGCGGATACGCTCATCGGGGTCTTTTCCAGCAACGCCGTGGCACTGGGCATTTTTATCGCCACCCTGGGTGGCGGCAGTTTTACCAAGGACAACAAATACTTAATTGGCGACATTCTCTCGGTCACCCCTGCCGAGATCGGACTGCTGGCGCTGGTGCTGCTGGCTGTGATCATCTTTTGGGTCATCTACTCCAACCGTCTGGCACTGACCGCCATTCACCCGCAGCTGGCCTCCTCCCGGGGCATCCGCGTGGGGCTTTCCCAGACCGTTTTCACGGTCGCCATTGCGGTGGTGGTTACCCTGTCCATCTCCAGTGTCGGTCTTCTGATTCTCAATTCTCTGCTGGTGCTGCCTGCGGCATCTGCCCGGAATGTTGCCAGAAACCTGAAACAGTACCATCTGTTTTCCGTTCTCTTCGCACTGATTGCCGGTCTTGGGGGACTGACGGTCTCCTATTACCTGGGCACCTCCGCCGGCGCGGCCATCAGTCTGGTTCTGGCTTTGATTTTTGCGGTGTCTTTTGCCCTCAGAAAGGTGCGTGCCTGAGATGGATGCTGTAGAGATTCAGGTAATCGCGCGTATGCGCTCGGATTTTGGCAGCAAATTCGGCATTCCCCGCCAAAGCGGGCTGGTGGATGCCCTGCGCTCCACCATCGTCTTCGAGCCGGAGTTTCGCAATCCCGACGCGCTGCGGGGCATTGAAGATTTTTCTCATCTGTGGATCATCTGGCAGTTTTCTGAAGCGGTGCGGCAGGGCTGGTCTGCCACGGTGCGCCCGCCCCGGCTGGGGGGCAATACCCGCATGGGTGTCTTTGCCACCCGCTCCCCCTTCCGTCCCAACAATCTGGGGCTTTCCAGCGTGCGGCTTCTGGGTGTGGAGCATACGGAGCAGTTCGGCACCGTCCTTCATGTGGGCGGAGCAGACCTGATGGACGGCACCCCCATCTTCGACATCAAGCCCTACATCGCCTACGGCGATTCCCATCCCGATGCCAGAGGCGGCTTTGCGGATCAGGCGGGAGAATTTCTTCTGCAGGTGGAGTTTCCCTCCCGCCTGCTGGAGGTGCTGCCCGAAGGCAAGCGCGAGGCCGCAATCGGTGTCCTGTCCCACGATCCCCGCCCCTCTTATCAGCGAAAGCCCAATCGGTTGTACGGCCTGACCTTCGCCGGATTCGATATTCGATTTAAGGTTCAGGGTGATACACTCACCGTGGAACAGGTTGAAAAGGTATAGAAACAGCGTGCACCATCGCACGCTGTTTTTGCATAAATGGTCTATTTCTCACACAGAAATTGTTCATAATCCAGATCCGTAAAGGGATACACCCGCTCGTAGCCTTTTTCCGTTTTACGGATGCTGCTGCGGTGCGCGTGCAGCAGGCGCACAATATCATAGGGATCAATCCAGATTTCGGAAAGGCATTCCTTCTGACTTTCATCAAAGACCAGCTGCATTCCAAAATGCAGATGCACCGTTTCAATATTATTTGTATTTTCCCTGTCGGAATAGCCGGTTCGTCCCATAAAGCCGATCAGATCCCCTGCCTGCACCGCATCCCCAACGGAAACTCCCGGAGCAAAGGGCTTGTCCTTCTGCAAATGGGCATAGTAATAGTAGCGCCTGGAATCAAAGGAACGGATGCCGATGCGCCAGCCGCCGTAGCGGTTCCAGCCCATAGCCTCCACAATACCGCCCTCTACCGCCACAATGGGGGTTCCAAGGCTGCCCATCATGTCATGCCCCAGGTGCTTTCGCGCGAAGCCGAAGCTGCGGCGGTTGCCAAAATCATCGCTGTGGGCGTAGGAATACCCGGCGGCGATGGGAGAAAAGGCCTTCAGGCCGTAGGCGGCGATCTGCTGGCCGTCCTTTTCGATGCAGTAGCTGCCCAGCATTCCGCCCAGAACCGCGTCGTAGGCTTCGTGGTAGTAATCGTAGTATTTATAAAGATCGCCCAGCAGTTCCTCCGGCGATACATTGCCAAGCAGATCCTGCACCGCTTTTTTGACGGAGGGCAGGCCGCATTTACCCCCGGTTCGGCAGGCGGAAAGTGCCAGCGCATCCACCCAGCGGATATGCTTTTCCTGATCGAAGGTCTTGATGTCCACATCCATGGCATATTTCAGGGATTCATAGGGAACCTGAAAATCCACCCATTTGATGGGTGCTTCCGCCGTTACAGGAACCGCCAGCAACAACATAATCATTACAACACAAAAAAACCGCCTCATATCCTCACCTCTCGGTTTAGGATGTGAAGCGGTCTTGCTTTCATGCATGGAAATTATTCCAGATCCCGGACAATGTCCCTTGCTATGCGGTAAATATCTTCCATTTTGTTCATGGATGTAATTTCCTTTTTATAGTAGCTTGCGTTACGCACGCCCCGCAGATACCACGCAAAATGCTTGCGTGCCTCCAGACACGCGATATGCTCCCCGTGATCGCGCTCTGAAAGCTCAAACTGCCGCACTGCCACCGCGATGCGGTCTTTTAATACAGGGCGTTCGGGCACTTCCTGTCCTGCCATAGCGGCACCCACCTGCTCAAAAATCCAGGGATCCCCAAAGGCTGCCCGGCCGATCATGATCCCGTCGGCACCCGTCCATTTCAGGCAGCGCAGGGCACTGGTCACATCCACGATGTCGCCGTTGGCAATGACCGGGATGGAGAGCTGCGCCTTTACCTTGCGGATGTAGTCCCAGTCCGCCGTCCCCGAATAGAGCATGGCTCGGGTGCGCCCATGGACACTCACCATGGATGCGCCGCTTCCCTCCATGCGCTTTGTAAAGTCCAGCACGTTGATGCTGCCTTTATCCCAGCCCAGCCGGCATTTGACGGTCACCGGCACATCCACCGCTTTGACCACTGCCTCCACGATCTCACCTGCCAGCTCCGGGGTGCGCATCAGGCCGCAGCCGTCGCCGGAATTGGCAATTTTCGGCATGGGGCAGCCCATGTTGATATCCAAAAAGTCACATCCGGAGATCTCCAGTGCCAACACCGCTGCCTCGGCCATGATCTGCGGGTCGTTGCCGAAAATCTGTGCGCCGCAAAGGCTTCCCTCGTTTTTTCGCAGAAGCTGTGCGCTTTTCTGGTCTTTGTACACCAGCGCCCGTGAGGAAACCATCTCCGTCACGGTGATGGTTGCGCCCAGCTGCGCACAGACCGTGCGAAACGCCCAGTCCGTCACACCGGCCATGGGGCCGAGGATCAGCGGATGCTCGATTTCGTAATTTCCTAGTTTCATGGTCGTTTCTCTTTCTGATGGGATTGACCTTTATACTATCACATCCGGGTGCAAAGCGCAAGTCAGAGAATGGTCGTCAGAAGCCAGGCAACGCCGGTCGCCAGCGCACCGCCGCAGGCCCAGACCGGCCCATACAGGTAGGGCTTTCGCTTTTTCACCGGGCCGCGGATGATCTGTTTTGCTTCCTTCAGCAGTGCTTCCTCCGTGATTCCCTGCCCTACCGCATCTTCTTTCAGAATAAAAATTGCCTGATCGAACAGTTTGGGGTCCGGGCTGTGAACCACAATGACCTGTCTGGATACACCTTTTACCATGGCATAACCCTCCTTTTTCGGAAAGTTTACCCTGCCGGAAAAGATTTCATACAAAAAATGCGGGAGCCACGCCCCCGCATTCTTTACTTCAACTCCACATATTTTGTGCCGGCAACCTCTTTGCCCTTCTGTCTGAGCAGGGCAAAAACACCAAGAGCCGCAAAAAGCAGACCCATCAGGATATTTCCGATGGTTGCGCTGCGGTATTCGGGATCCTGCGTAAAGAGAATCCAGAGCATGGCGGGGATGTCGCTCATCTCCCATCCAAACAGCTCTCCGCTGCTGATCATCCCGGCCAGTTGGGCGACATCCACCGCTATTGTGCCCAGCAGAACACCGAAAATGATTGCCAAAATCAGAATCAGAATCTTTGCCTTCCCCTGCTTGCCCCGCAGCAGATTATAGCCCTTTTCTGCCAGAAAACCAATCAGCAGGCCCACAATGGAGGCCACATAGCCCACATACAACACCAGTGCCCAGACCACCGCGCCAACGGCCGCGCCAAGAAGCGCACCGACAGTACCCAGCAGATAACTGCCGGTATCCTCTTCTGTCTTGCGGGTGTTGTCCGCATCGATCACCCGCTTCATCCGTTCTCCGCAGGTTTCATGCACATAATAGGCAACGCCATTAATCAGCAGCCATTTGCCGTTTGTTACCTCCATGCCGCAATCGGCACAGACATTGGCATGGGAGGCACCGTACTCCTCCAGCACCGGAATGAACCAGTCCAAAAACCCGTTAATCTTCTTCATGGTACCGACGGTGTCATGGAACAGCACCTGAATGCGGTGCGCTTCGATTCCCACGTTCCGAACGCTGTACTCCTTCTTCAGATTCATGGAGTTGACCATATCCATCAGCTTCGATCTGTTGGCAAGATCGGCAAAGGAGGTCACGAAAACAATCTGCTTATAGCCGGAGCCTTCCGACATCGTCGCCGTGAAACCCCGCAGGCTGCCGTAAGCCACGCCCTTGTCCACGTTCATGCCGTTTTCCTTTGCAAGTTTCTTCAATCCATTTCCTACCATATGTAACACCTCTTCTTTGAATTTGTGTTTTTATACTATCATGTACTTCCAGAAAATGCAATAAGTAGTTTCGCTACAGGAACTCTTTATTTTCCTATTTTTCATATAATACATACAAAGTAAGAAAGCGTGGTGAGTCCGTTGCAATTGAATCAGGCTGTCAGCCAGCGGCTGACCGAGCTGCTGGAAGAACACAATATGACGCAGTATCAATTGTTTGTAAAAAGTGGTGTTCCCAAATCCACGATTCACAACATCATCCACTGCGCCTATGATTCCGTGAAGCTGCGGATTATTCACGAGCTTTGTCAGGGCTTTGAGATCAGCATCAGCGATTTTTTCCAGTCGCCGCTTTTCGACGAGGTGAATTTGGAACCATGAAACAGGAGGGGTTGTCCCCTCCTGTTATTGTTCTTTCGGCCGCTTATAGCGTCCGTGCGGCTCCCACTCCGGCAGCGGATAGCGCTGCATGGCGCCGAATATCCGTTCCTTCAGGGCAGGATAAGTCTGGCTCAAATCGTACACCAGCTGCTTGACTTCCTCCCGCTTGGTTTCCTTGTCCACAGGGCAGCGATTTTCGATCACCGGCAATTCCATACGCTTTGCAAAATTGTCCACAGTCTTTTCATGGATATAGAGCATGGGCCGTATCTGGGTGATGCCGGTTCTGTCCAAATCCGTCACCGGCTGAAAGCAGCCGATGCGCCCCTCATACAAAAGATTCATCACAAATGTCTCCACCGCGTCGTCATAGTGGTGACCCAGCGCCAACTTATTGAAGCCTTTGTCCAGAATCGCCTGATTCAGGGCACCTCTGCGCATTTTAGAGCACATGGAGCAGGGATTTTTCTCCTTCCGGTGTTCAAAAATAATCGGCGCGATCTGGGTCTTCACAGTGGTGTAGGGCACCTCCCATTGATCGCACAGCGCCTGGACGGGGCTGTAATCCATCCCAAGACCCATATCAATGGTGATGGCCTCCAGTTCAAAGGGTTTGTTGTAATACTTCCTGAGAGAGGCCAGCAGCACAAGCAGAACCAGGCTGTCCTTTCCGCCGGAAACACCAACTGCGATCTTATCGCCCGCATGGATCATATCATAATCGTCCACACAGCGGCGGACAAGTCCTGTCATCTTCTGCATTGTTTGTTTTTCCTCCGAAAATGATAAAAATAGGATGTGAGTATTTGAGAGTATTTGCGAGCTATTGAGAGTATTTCAGAGTTTACCCCGGTTTTCAGAATTTTTCTCAAAAAGAGTGTTGACAATTGATTTTGAATGTGATATAAAAATCAAGCGTTTTGAAGTCATTGTACTTGAAACGCCTGAATTTGTCAAAATAAATTACCATATTTGGAGGAAGTATCATGTCCACTACCCTGCTGAAGAAGGAGACCCTGGAGCGCAAGTGGTATGTCATCGATGCAGCCGGCAAGCCCCTGGGCCGCACCGCTGTCGCCGCTGCCAACATCCTGCGCGGCAAGCACAAGGTCGATTTCACCCCCAACGTTGACTGTGGCGACAATGTCATCATCATCAACACCGACAAGGCTGTTCTGACCGGCAAGAAGCTGGAGCAGAAGACCTACTACCGCGTTTCCGGCTGGATCGGCGGTCTGAAGGAAACCAAGGCTCGCACCATGATGGAAAACCGCTCCGACTACGCCATGGAGCTGGCTGTCAAGGGTATGCTGCCCAAGAACACCTTGGGCAAGCACGCGCTGACCCGTCTGCATCTGTTCAAGGGCGCCGAGCACCCCCATGCCGCTCAGAAGCCCGAAGTCTGGACCCTGGACTAATTTGGAGGTAACTTAGAATGTACGAGAGCAAGAAGAAGTATTTTTACGGCACCGGCCGTCGTAAGTCCTCCGTGGCCCGTGTCCGCGTTTACGAGAACGGCACCGGCTCCATCATCATCAATGGCCGTGAGATCGACGACTACTTCGGTCTGGAGACCCTGAAGCTGATCGTCCGTCAGCCCCTGGTCACCACCGATATGCTGGGCAAGGTTGACGTTGTTGTCACCGTCGCAGGCGGCGGCGTTTCCGGCCAGGCCGGCGCTATCCGTCACGGCATTTCCCGTGCTCTGGTTCTGCTGAATCCCGAGTACCGCGCTTCCCTGAAGGCTGCCGGTTTCATGACCCGCGACCCCAGAATGAAGGAAAGAAAGAAGTACGGTCTGAAGGCCGCACGTCGCGCTCCTCAGTTCAGCAAGCGCTAAATCTCAACTTTTTACTTCAAAAAAGATACGAAATCCCCGAAATCGAAAGATTTCGGGGATTTTTCTGTTCCTATCATTTGATGCGATTTGATCTGACATATTGCGATTTATATGGGCTAACCATGGGCTAACTGATCCGTATATCCATCCAGCAATTATGCCGCAATCCCTTCAGTATCCGGGACGACCCTTCCGTGCTGGAATTTATTAGCAGCGTGAAGAAACACAGCGTGCTGGTTCCAGCTATCCGTTTCTTTTATCTGCACATTTTTCCTATGTTCGTCTGGTAGGCGCTTTTTGCTGTCTTGGCAGCGTTACCGTGATTCGCAGGCTGCCAGAGCTGGGTTGGGTCGCGT
>JAQXNO010000192.1 GCA_029098045.1 Bacillota bacterium | reverse complement strand
CGGGGGCGTAGGTGGCAATCCAGCCCTCGTTCAAAGCATTGGTGTTGGGTGGCACTTCACTACCGGGGGTGGGATACGAGCCTTCTTGACCTTTTCCTCCGTTGCCGATGGCCGCGCCAGCGCTATAATAGTATCTATGATCATCTGGATGGAATCTGTTACCGCCCTGAGCTTTCACCTGGGCATTCTGGGAGACCGTGATATCGCTGCCGCTGCCACCATAGCCGCCGCCGATGCCGGAACCATTATTGCCGCCTTGTGCGGTGACTTCCGCGCTGCCGCTGATTTCGATGTTGCTGCCGCTGCCGCCGCCAGCACCGCCGCCGATGCCGGCACCGCCCTCGCCGCCTTGGGCGTCAACTTTCGCGCTGCCCTCGATGGTGATGTTGGTGCCGCTGCTGCCGCCAACACCGCTGCCGAAGCCGGCACCCTGATCGCCGCCCTGAGCTTTCACCCTGGCATCCTGGGAGATCGTGATATCGCTGCCGCTGCCGTAAGCGCCGCCGCCGATGCCGGAGCCGCCATCGCCGCCCTGGGCGGTGACTTCCGCGCTGCCGCTGATGATGATTTCACTGCCGGAGCCATAATTGCCGCCGCCGATGCCGGCAGCGTCAACGCCACCGTTGGCAGACACTTCCGCGCTGCCGGTGATGGTGATGTTGCTGCCGCTGCCGTCGTTGCCGCCGCCGATGCCGGCACCCAGATAGCCGCCGGTGGTCTCCAGGCTGCCATGGGTTTCGTTTTCGTCGGTGATGGTGAGCTCGCCGCCGCTGTTCTTCTCCACACCGGCACGCTCAAAGCCTCCCTGGAGAGTATTTTCCCCATCCAGCTCCAGGACCACATTGCCGTTGCCCCTGATCTGGACAGCTGCTTCACCGCGGAAACTAGATATATCATGTATTTCGTAATTAAAATATTCGCCACCGGTGTATTGGGTATCGATGTTCACGCCGTCTAGGGTGACATTGGTGGAAGCGCCGTCCGCCACATCGATGGTGACCGCCGCCTGGCCGCTATGATTTTGGGGAGAGCCGGAGGGGTCACTGATGGCAATGTTCACATTCTGTATGGTCACATTGGCGGTGGTATTCTCCTCCGCCTTGATGGTGATGGTGTTGGTGGTTGCGGTTTCGCTGTTGGACTGGATAATGACCGGGGCATCGTCCTTCACCGCGGCGTTGTCGCCGTGGGTCACGGTCTGACCCTCTGCCGTGGCAGTCACGGTGATGCTGCCCGCTGCAAGGTCATATTCTGCCGCGAAAACAGACACCGGCAGGCTGCAAACAAGCAGCAGCGCCGTCACAGCGGATAACAATCTTCTCAGTTTCATGGAAATATCGTCTCCTTTCATGTCCTGCGCCGCAGAATGCGGCGTGGATGGACATCCTCTTTTATAGCATAGCACAAAACCAGCCCGGAGGCAATATCCACCAGCGGGGAAAAATGGGTATTCTTTTGGCGCAGATGCATTTTTTTGCAGCCCCATTGTCACCGCTCATACTTTCCTTTTGGGGTGGCGCGCAGATGGCGGAACCAGATCAGTACGCCGAGGATGGCAACGCAGGCAAGTGTGATTTTCCAGCCCAGAGAGAACGCATCGTTGCGATAGTAGAACCGCACCTCATGGGTGCCTTCGTCCAGCATCACCGCTGTCATGGCCTCCCCCACCGTGACAATCTCTGCCGCTTTCCCATCCACCTCCGCATACCAGTTGCCGTTCTGGGGGATGGAGGTATAGAGCAGTCCTGTGCGGTCGCAGTCGATGGTGCCAACCACCTGGGTATTTTCAAACTTCGTTACTTCCAAAACCGAAGCGCTGAGTTTTTCATAGCATACCCGAAACCGTTCATTGTCCAGAACCGCTGCCGAAATATTCATGGTGCCGGACTCCCCTGCTGTTTTACAGGTCATGCGCAGCTGCACCACATCGCCCGCGGTCACATCGCCCACCGCCAGCATCTGGGGCAGGCTGATGGCCTCCGTATAGCGCTGTTCCCCGTTGACCCAGATGGCAGTGTCGTTTCGCTTGGGAAGATTCACGCTGACGCACAGGAAGCCATCCTGATCCACATTGTAGGTATAGACAACGGTAGCATTTTGCTGCGCGTTCTGATAAGAGCAGTAGCCGCTGGAATTTTGCTTTTCAATGGTCACATCCTCGCCCTCGATGGAAAGCCGGTCACCGTCCAGAATGTGCCACACCGCATCCGTCAGGCCGGTGGCTGCGGACATCATCGTATTCTGGAAATCGAAGCCGTTGTTGCTGACATCAAAGGGAAGCTCCGCCAGCTCCGGTTCCGTCAGAAATCCCAGCGGCAGATAGAAGTTATTTTGCAGCAGCACCGCCTCTCCAAAACGGTTGATCTCCTGAAAACAGAAGCTGGACTTGTCCTTCCCCTGCCGCTCGATCATATACTTCAGATTCAGAAACAGGTTTGAAACCGGGGATGCTTCCTCGTAGCAGTAGCGGTTATAGGTGTTCTTGGCGCCATACCCCAGACACTGCATAAACTCCGTCACCTTCACATTGGCAGAGCTTGTAAAGGCGGAAACACCGTTGTAGCCATTGAGCGCGCCGTCATTGAGTGTCTGGGAATGGGTGGTCTCCGCCCGATAGAACAGGGTGTTCCGTTCCCGTTCCTTCATATAGCGGATAACGGAAGCGGTATAGGTGGTGCCCCGGGGATAGTTTGAAACACTGGTGCCGCTGAAGCGGATGCCGAAGCTGATCAGATTGCAGATCAGCTCCAGAACCATCACCGCGATCAGCAGACTGCCTGAAAACTGCCTGCGCCGCGACATCATCATCCGATGGCGTGCCACCGCTCTTTCGTCCGCATCCTCCGGCAGCTTCTTCACAATTCGGCTGTAGACCAGAATGCCTGTATAGAGCAGCAGAAAACCGAGACTGTAGAGCAGAAATACCCAATTGTCCAACTCCTCCGAGCAGCCGAGGATTCCAAGGCTCAAAAATCCCGCCAGCAAAATCTGCCAGAGCCTGAAGCTGTGGCGCAGCAGCCATGCGCGGTAGGCCATACAGAGCAGCACAAAGCTGAACAGAAAACTGAACCGGTACGGGATCATGTTGGTAAAATGGAACCCGTGCCAGATATAGTCCAGCTGCCGCAGGATAAAGCTGAGCATGAAAAATACCAGCAGCAGCACACTGCACAGCTTGTCCCGCAGCTTCACCTCCCGGCTCGTCAGGCAAAGGAAGGCAAGGACGATGCTGCTGATGCCGCAGTAGAGATTGGGCAGACCCTCTTTGAAGGTCGGCTCAATGCCGCCGCCCATATTGCCCGCCACTTTCCGCATGGCATCCAAAAAGCCCTTCCAGGTGTTTTCGCTTGCAATGTTCATGCGAAACCCCTTGGGGAACTGGTTGACGCTGGACTGGGTGGTTTGCAGCGCCGCGTAGGCAGGCAGAGTCAGAATTGCCGTCATGCCGATGGCAAGAATTGAGAACAGCGCAATCCGGCACAGGTCACAGAAAAAGCGCCTGAAGCCCTGCCAGCGGCAGATTTCATACACAATAAACAGCAGCAGAACAAAAATGCAGGTGAAGAATCCAATATAATAATTGGAAAAAATGGACAAAAACAGGGTCAGTGTGTAGAGAATAAACTTTTTGTCCCGCAGCAGGCTTACCGTGCCCAGTGCCACCAAGGGCAGCAGTGCAAAGGTATCCAGCCACATCACATTCCACTGATAGCCCAGTGCCCATGCACACAGGGCATAAAACGTGCCGAAAACGGCAATGGAAATGTCCTGCGTACCATATATCTTCTTCAGAAAGATCGCAAAGAACAAGCCCGCAAGTCCTAGCTTGACCGGCATCAGCAGGGAAAAGAATTCCAGAAGCCAGCTTTCCGGCACCAGCACGCTCAGAAGATTCAGGGGCGACGCCAGATAATAGGAGATAAGACCCAGATAATCCATACCCAGACCCACACGCCAGCTGTAGAGCAGGCTTTCACCGCTGCGCAGGGCATCCCGGAACGCCACAAAGAACGGATAGTACTGGTGGTACATATCCGAATACAGCATGGAGTACTGCCCAAAGGGCTCATACTGGCTGATGAGCATCACAAAGAGCATTCCCAAAAGCGGGAACACGAAAGCCATTGCCAAAGGATTCAGTTTGATATGGTCTTTACGAAGCTGGTTCATGGAGGCTCCCCCCGGTAGATTCAAAGCTGCCTTATAGTTTACCACATTTTTCCCTTTTGGTAAAGAGAAATAACGCGAAACCGGGCACTCAAAAAGTGCCCGGTCGGCTTGTCAAAAAAGTATTTTGACAAGCTGCCTACGATTTTCAAACTTTTCAAAAAGTTTGAAAATCGCTTTGATTGAACGCGAAAGAAAACCCTGACGGTTTTCTTTCACTCTTTCTTTCCCTCCGAAACTTTCGGCTGGGAGGGTTTATTGACAGTCTGACCGGGCACTTAAATAAGTGCCCGGTCACATTCAAATATCCAATATCATTCCATATCCGGCTCGCCGTCTCCGTCCAGATCCAGTTCATCGTCGCCGTCCATATCCGTGGTCATGATCTCACCCACACGGACACGGCGGCGGATCTTCATTTCCTCCACCTGTTCATGGATCATTTCCTTCACCGCTACGGGATTCTTAATATTCTTCAGTACAAGTGTCGGCGTACTTTTGTCGGAGGACGAAATTGTGACGGTGCCAACACCAAGCAGTCGCTGCCACAGATTGCGGCTGGTGTCGATGTCCCGGACGCGGTAGAGCAGAACCTCATCATCCTTGATGCTGAAAAAGCCCACGGACAGGAACAGCCGATCCTCGGACAGGGCATACCGGGTAAAGCTCAGCGGCAGACCCAAGTAACGCTTGCGGTCCTTCCAGATGTATTCGATCTTGGTTGCCATGGCGTATTCCTCCTTCGTATATGATACCATATATCATACATCCGCACCTGCGCTGTGTCAAGTATCGTCCCGGCTGATTCTCCTATGGCAATACCGTATCATTCGGCAAGGAAGCTCAGCGAGAGATTTTGTGCCAGTTCAAAGTTCCGAAAATGCGGAAATACTGTATGTATTTCCCGTCTTTGGAACTGCAGAAATGGTGCAAAAGATCCGCTGAGATCCGCAGACGCAATTGTGCGGTGTTGCCCTATATAATCAGACAGATCAGGCCATTGGCGCCGTCATTGACAATACGGGTCAGAGTATCCCGGAATTTGCCCCGTACCTCCTCCGGCATCTGTACCAGCTTGGCGCTGAGCCCTTCCTGAATCATCTCATAAACGGATTTGCCGAAGATATTGCTCTGCCACAGCTTTTCCGGGTCCTCACCCCCCAGATACCCAATCAGATCCTGGGACTGCTTTTCATCCCCCACCATTGGGCTGATCTGGGTGTCGATATCCACCCGAATCATGTGCACGGAAGGCGCCGCCGCTTTCAGTTTGACACCGAAGGCACCGCCCTTTTTCACAATCTCCGGCTTTTCCAGGGTCATCTCGGCCGCATTGGGCATGACAATTCCATAGCCCGTGGCCTTGACCGCGGAAAGGGCATCGGAAATCTGATCATACTGGGTTTTGATCTGTGCCAATTCTGTCAGTAGCTTCAAAAGCTGGGCATCATTCTGAATCTGAAGTCCTGCCTTTGTGCTGAGAATCTCATAGAAGAGCGTCTCCGGAAAGCTCAGGGCGCAGGAAACGGTTCCTGTGGACAGATCCACACTGCGCACGGAAAAATCAAGCACCGACTCCAGCTCCTTGAGCCGTGAAAGGGTCGGTTCTGCCGCGGCAAGACTGGATATTTCTTCGGCCCGCTGCAGCAGTGCCTCATAGAGCGCTGCCTTGACCGGGTGTTCCTGCTCCAGCGCGTCCATCCAACGGGGCAGATGGATGTGCAGCTCCTTCATGGGGAAGGAATACAGCAGCGCCGTCAAAAGCTCCGCGATTCCTTCCGCATCCAGTGCCTGACAGTCGGCAATGACCGGGTCAAGTCCGAATTCCTGTTTGACCTGATCGCGCGCCTGCTTTGCAGCGGCGGCCTTCGGCTCCCGGCTGTTGATGATTACGAGGAAGGGTTTTCCCGTTGCCTGCATATCCCGGATGGCGCGGCGCTCCGCATCCACATAATCGGAACGGGGAATCTCTGTAATGGTGCCGTCGGTGGTGACCACAACGCCAATGGAACAGTGCTCCTCCATCACCTTTTTCGTGCCCAGCTCCGCCGCCTTCGTCATGGGAATCTCCTCATCATACCATGGGGTCGTCACCATCCGCGGCTTGCCGTCTTCTTCCGCTCCCATTGCGCCACTCACCATATAGCCCACGGAGTCAATCAGTCGCACACGCAGCTTCGATGTGCCATCGGGGGAGATTTCCACCGCTTCCTCCGGCACGAACTTCGGTTCAGAGGTCATGATCGTCCTGCCGGAGCCGCTCTGGGGCAGCTCATCCCGCGCACGCTCCTGCCGGTAGGGATCATCCATG
>JAQXNO010000191.1 GCA_029098045.1 Bacillota bacterium | reverse complement strand
CTCTTTGTTCCATAACAGTCTTTGTCTCCCATGACATCTGACCCACATCCTTTGTTTGTCGGATGCCTTTATTCTAGCAAAAACTGTTACCTATGTCTCTTCTCTACTCGTTACCTATGTTACTACCCTATACAGTTTCCCGTCCCATTATTCGATTATAGCATACCAAAAGGAAAGAGAAAGGACAGAAACGACCTATTTCTATTGAATTATGGGGGCAGATGTGATATTTGATTGGCAGACTGTCAATAAACCCTCCCATCCAAAGGTTTCGGAGGGAAAGCAAAGCGTGAAAGAAAACCGTCAGGGTTGTCTTTCGCGTCCAATCAAAAAGCCCATCCGTCAGGATGGGCTTTTTGATTGGACAAAAGATAGATCAGATGGTTTTTCCGCAATCAAACTTTGACCCGTGCAATCCGCATGAGCGGACGTTTTTGCAGGTCGCAGCCCTGCTTTTTGATGCAGGAAAAATAGGCCGGGAACAGGAACAGATCCGCCATGATCCATGCGGCGGGATTGGCAAAGCATACGGCATCAAAGCCAAAATAGGGCACCAGGCACACACCGAAGATGCCGCGGGCAAGCATTTCGAAAACGCCGGCCACCACAGCCAGATTGGAATAGCCCAGTCCCTGGATGGTGAAGCGCAGCAGATTTACATACAGCAGGGAGATATAAGCGGACGCATTGCAGAGCAGATACCGTCTGCTCATGGGAAGAATCACCTGAACTGCTTCGGCATTTTCCGTGTCAAGAAAAATCGAGGTCAGTTCCGCGCCCCACAGGGACAGCAAACCGAAGATGAAAACTGAATAGATAATGCCCAGAACGGAAGCATCCCGGACACCCTGATGCACCCGTTCCGGCTTCCCGGCGCCGATATTCTGTCCGGCAAAGGTGGCGGCAGTGGAGCCGATGGCATCAAAGGGGCATACCGCGAACATACCCACCTTGCCGCCGGCGGTCATGGCGGCCATGGCTGTGGCGCCAAGGGAGTTGACGGCGGTCTGGAGCAAAATGCTGCCGATGGCTGTGATGGAATACTGCATTCCCATGGGAAGTCCCATGGACAGCAGCCGAAGCATATAGCTGTGATTGGGGCGCAGATCCTCCCGGCTCATTTTTAGCACCGGGAAATGCCCAGCCATGTACCAGAGACACAGAAGCCCGGAGATCAGCTGGCTGAGCAGCGTCGCCCAGCCGGCACCTGCCACACCCATGTGCAGACCGACAATAAAGGTAAGATCCAGAGCAACGTTCAGCAGGCTGGAAAAAATCAGAAAATAGAGCGGTGTGCGGGAATCACCCAGAGAACGGATGATGCCGGAGAGCAGGTTATACAGCATGGTGGCCGGAATGCCCAGGAAAATGAGAAAGATGTAGTCATAGGCGTAGGAGAAGGTATCCGAGGGCGTGTTCATCCAGGTCAGGATGTTCCGGCACAACGCAGTCGTGGTGCAGGTGACAAGGGCTGCCAGAACGACACACAGCCAGATCATATTGCCTACGAATTTTCGAAGCCCGTCATAATCACGCTGACCGAATTTTTGAGCGACAGGGATGGCAAAGCCGGCGCAGATGCCGTTGCAAAGACCGATCACCAGAAAGTTAATGGAGCCTGTGGAACCAACACCGGCCAGTGCCTGAACACCGAGGAATTTTCCCACCACCATGGTGTCCACCATATTGTAAAACTGCTGAAACAGCATGCCCAGCAGCAGCGGCAGCATAAAGGAAAGCAGCAGCCGCATGGGAGAGCCGGTTGTCAGATCCTTCATATTCCGATTGGACATTGCAGAAACCTCCAGATAGATAATAATCGAATTGCACAAAATGATACCACTATATTTGTGCATTGTCAACAATGATTCTGTACAATTTTTGGAGAAGATTTCCGGCTTTTTTGAGTATCCTGCGCCCTCCTGCAGAACGGCATCCAATTTGCTTTTGGCTTATGCAGTATTCTTGCATAGATTCCATTTTTTTCTTTTCAAATCAGAAAAAAAGTGCTATAATATATTCAGGACTGGAGGTATCGCCTATGACTGCTGCCATCGTATTACTTTCCATATTGCTGTTTTGCGCAATGATCCTGAACCTTGCCGCAAAGCCCAGGTTTACCAGGGGACTGATCGGCGCCTGTACGCTGATTTCCGCCCTGGGCGGTCTGGTTCTCTACGGGATTGGCTATTACTGTCTGCCCATCAGCCCCACCCAGCAGATCTTCCGCACCGTTTTGTCTGTCTGCCGTATGTTCGCAGGCATCAACGAATACAGCGTCATCAGTGCTGCCCCGATTTTCGAACACGATATTTGGCAGACTGCTTTCTGGCTGGTTCATCTGATGGCTTTCTATGCCACCGCCAGCGCCACCATCTCCACTTTGGGTGCCGCGGCTCTGAAACGGCTGAAATTCTGGCTGCAGCGTTACGGAAGCTCCGTGATCATCTACGGCATCAGTGAGGATACCGTGGCATTTGGCCGCAGCCTGATCGCCAGCGGTGTGCATAATGTCATTTACGTGGGAAATAAGCCGGATGCCACCTGCGAAGGCGCAATCAATGCCGCCGGAGCACTGGTCCGCTCCGATATTTCCGCTCTGAACCCGGACAGAAAGTTCCTCAAAAGTCTGGGCAGCGAAAAGGGAAGCCCGGATCTGACCCTCTATGCGCTGGACACCAATGCCAACCAGAACCTCGCCTATGCAGCCGCCCTGCTGGGCGCGCTGGAGGCCTGCAGTGTGGATACCACCCGTGTGAGGCTGGTGATGCGCAGCAGCGACGACAGTGTGGAAAGCGGCCTGACCCGCAGCAAGGAGCGCTATGGCTACGGCGATGTGAAGAATTTCACCGATACCTCCCTCAGCGCGCGGCTGCTGATGCAGTCCATGCCCCCCTGCGATAAAATGACCTTCCGGGATGATTGCACCGCCCAGGGCGATTTTGACGCCATCATTGTGGGCTTTGGAAAAACAGGTCAGAGTGTCCTGCGCTATCTGACCCGCAATGCCCAGTTCGCCGGAAGCCACTACTGCGTGTCCGTGTTTTCCCCCAATTATGAGAACGAAATTGGCCACTTCTGCAGCAGCTATCCCGGTATGATGGAGCAGTATGACATCCGCTTCCAGAATGTGGATGCCAGAAGCCGGGCATTTTACAGTTACATCCGCGACCGTCTTGCCTCTTTGCGCTATGTGGTGGTCTGCACCGGCAATCAGCGCAGGGACAATGAGATTTCCTCCGAAATCAGCGCATATTTGAAGCAAATCAGCTGTGATGCCGCCGTGTGCCAGTGCTCGAGCAAGTCTGTGGCCTGGTGTGTCCACCCCGGCACCCCCTTCCAGTACAGAAGTGTTTATGAGGCTGCGGTTCTGGGCTCCGATGCCTGTGACCGCATGGCCATGATGCTCAACTACAGCTACGTCAACGACAAACAGATCACACCCCAGCAGGCCTGGGCCGACTGCGACTATTTCAGCCGGGAATCCAGCCGTGCCTCGGCGGATTTCATCCGCGCCTTTCTGCGGATCGCCGGTACCACGGAGCAGACGCTGGATGCGCAGAGCTGGCCTGAAAAAAGCCCGGCTCAGCTGGAAAATCTGGGTATTACGGAGCACCTGCGCTGGTGTGCCTTCCATTATTCCATGGGCTTCGAGTCCATGCCGGAGGATGTGCTCCACGCCCGCGGCAAACAGTACCGCGCGCAGATGGAGGCAAATGGCCGCGCCACGATCCGCATTACCAAGGATCTGCCCCACCGGATGCACGCCTGCCTGTGCACCTGGGAGGAACTGGATACGCTGAGCACAATAGAAGAACAGTATACCGGCAAGTACACCGACTATAAAGACATGGACGTGCGCAATGTACTGGCGCTGCCCCATGTTCTGCAGGCCGTGAAGGAGCTGGATCTATGAAAAAGAACCGTCGCGTTCTGATTGGCGGTGCTGTGGCGGCCTATGTCCTGCTGCTGTGGGTGCTGGTGCTGGCGGAATCCGCAGCGCCCGAGGAGGCAGGTGCCTCCATCACCACCATGGGAAAGGCCCTTTGGTACTCCATCGTCACCATCACCACCGTGGGCTACGGCGATGCCTTTCCTGTCACCGGCATCGGAAAAATCATCGGCGCCCTGTTCCTGCTGATGTCCGCCGGTGCCCTGACAGCGCTGATTTCCTTCGGCGTCAGCTGGTTTACCGGAACCGGCTTGCCCCGGTTTCGCATCCGCCGTGCCGGCAGCCGCCCCATCTTTATTTTCAACCGTGCCGATGGTGCTGCCATGGCACTGGCGGAGAACATTCTGGAGGAGACACCCAATGCACTCTGCCTGTTCAGTGAGCCGGGCGGCATTTCCGCTGCCGATCCGTGCCGCATCGGACTGGAAATTCCCCCCGATGTGCTGCTGAACCAATTGCCCAGGGGAGCCGGGCGTCCCACCATGGTGTTCACCGGTGCCGATGCTCAGGAACAGCTGTCACGCATGGGCATTCCGGAGGGCGCGGATGTAATCTGCCAGAGCGCCGGCATTCCACAGACCCTGCGCCCCGGACTGCGTTTTTTTGACCGGGATTCCCTCTGCGCTTCCATGTACTGGCGGCGCTATCCCCTGAAAAAGGACGAAAAGAAGGTGCTGCTGGTGGGCTTTGGCAGCCTTGCCCGGGAACTGCTGGAGCAGGCGCTGCTGACCAATGTGCTGTCACCGGTGCGTGTGAACGAGTACCATGTTTTCGGCAATGCGGCGGACTTTCTGCTGGATCACCCCGGATTGGACGGCTCGGTGAGCATCGGCCGGATCGCTTCCGACAGGGACAGCCTGATTTTACATACGGAAGACTGGAATGGGGATGAAGCGCTGCTGCGCAGCGCGGATCGGATCCTGCTGTGCGCCGATGACGAAAGCCGGAATACCGAGCTGTACCGGCGGCTGTGTACCTGGTTTCCCGTTTCGGCTACGGTGCACGTATATAGCAGCACCATGCTGACGGGTGATTTGCCCGCCTTCGGCACGGACAAAGAGATTTATACCCCGGAAGCGGTTCTGCGTTTCGGGTTGGAACGCATGGCCATACAGCTCAACGAAAACTACCGGGCTGCCTGTGGCGGCAATGCGCCCAAGTGGGAGGAGCTTACCCCGTTCCTGCGCCGTTCCAATATGGCTTCTGCCGACCATCTGCGCACCAAACTGCGCTTTTTGCTGGACGATGACAGCCTGACGGAATTTACAGCGGAGCAGATACGGGAGGCCTACAACCGCTTTTTGACACTGCGGGAGCAGCAGCCGGATCTGTGCCGCCGCATCGAGCATGACCGCTGGGTTCGTTTTCACGCCATGTACAACTGGCGCTACGCCCCCACCCGAGACAACACGCAGCGTCTGCACCCGCTGATGGTTCCGTTTGATGATCTGACGCTGGCCGACCAGGCGAAGGATGACTATGCCTGGGAATTGATCAGCAGTCTGATATAGTAACCCCTTTGCAAGGAGGAATTCCTATGAGAGAGAGAGTAAAACGTTTTCTGGCCAGTCTGGTGGCGGGCACAGCCCTGTCTCTGGCGCTGAGTGTGACCGCCAGCGCGGAAGAACTGGATACACCGGAGGAGATGAATTCCACCACTTCACAGACAGTGGGCGAGGATAATCAGCAGCCCGAATCCGGAGAAGGAAACGATGTGAAGAAGCCGGACGAAGACGCCGCGGACAGCGACACCGAGGCAGCAGGCGATGCCGCCGAGGCAAGCGACACCGAAGCAGTGGGCGATGCTGCCGAGGCAAGCGACACCGAGGCAGCGGGCGATGCCGCCGCAGACAGCGACACCGAGGCAGCGGGCGATGCCGCCGCGGAAAGCAACACGGAAGCAGCGGGCGATACTGACGAGGTCAGCGATGCCGTCGTAACAGACAGCACTGTCAAAGTCAGCGACACCGCTCAAACGGCAGAAAAACCGGCTGATTATTCCAGCCAGGAAGCAGAAGCATCCGGGACGCAGACCACGGCGCCTGTTGTGACAGTGGAAAACGGCGCGCTGACCTCCGGGGAAAGCTGGGATGCCGATAACATGGCGGGACTGCGCTTTGACGAAGCCTCCGGCAGCGTGGTCATGGTGAACAATTCTGACGCTGTGACCATCCAGACCGATGGC
>JAQXNO010000190.1 GCA_029098045.1 Bacillota bacterium | reverse complement strand
AATTCTACCACATTTTCGGGGAACTTTCAAGAGCGGCGATTGGGGGAAATTGGGGGAAAACGGGGGAGTGCACAACATTTTGGGAAGTCGAACCGATTGAGTGTTCCAGCTCCCAAATCAAATGCCCTGACACCTGAGCCGCACAAGAAAACAACAACGCTATTCTAGACCAATTGGGAGCATAAGTCAAGGAAAAAAACGATGCAGGATGCCTGCCAAAGTGTGACACAGGCTTGCCGGGTATTGGGACGTGTGATATAATCCCCCTGAGAGGGGTGAGAAAATGCCGCAACGCAGATTACCGCAGGAGGTTTTGAAGCTGATTGCCTGTGCGACCATGCTGCTGGATCATATCGGGGCTGTTCTGGTACTGGATTGTTTCTATCAGGCGGGGGGTGAGAGCAGGGGCGCGCTGCTGGAGCTCTACGAGCTGCTGCGTACGGTCGGTCGTCTGGCATTTCCCATCTATTGCTTTCTGTTGGTTGAGGGGCACACCCACACCCGAGATGCGAAGTGCTACGGACTGCGGCTTCTTATTGCGGCGGTGCTGTCGGAGCTTTCCTATGATCTGGCTCTTTGCGGCGGTATCAACTGGCAGCGACAAAGCGTTATGGTGACGCTGCTGTTGGGCTTTCTGATGCTTGAGGTAATGGACAAACGCCCCAAACTGCTTTTGAAGCTGCTGGCAATGGTGCCCTTTGCCATACTTGCAGAGCTTCTGGAAACAGACTACGGTGCCGATGGCATTCTGACGATTGCGTTGTTTGCTTTGACACGCGGTTTGCCCCATGCGCAAGTGCTGCAATTTTTTGGCCTGTGGTTCATATTTTCGCCGAATCACGGGATGATGCTCAATTGGCTTGGTGGACTGACTTTGACAACGCAGGAATTGGCAGTGTTGAGCATCGTTCCGATTGCGCTTTACGATGGGCGAAAGGTGACAACGAGCAAGGCGTTGCAATGGAGCTTTTACCTGTTCTATCCGGCGCATTTGCTCCTGTTGTATTTTGTCAGGATGGTATCATGATACATATGGACAGAAGAACCGTCGGGGTTTTCCCGACGGTTTCCGTTTTTTACACGTTAAACAGGAAGTTGACGATGTCGCCATCCTTCATGACATACTCCTTGCCTTCGCTGCGGACCTTTCCCTGCGCCTTGGCATTTGCCATGGTACCCAGTGCCTTCAAATCTTCAAAGGCGATGACTTCGGCCCGGATAAAGCCACGCTCGAAATCGGTGTGGATCTTACCGGCGGCCTGGGGTGCCTTGGTGCCGCGTTTGATGGTCCACGCACGGCACTCGTCGCTGCCAGCGGTCAGGAAGGAAATCAGACCCAAAAGCGCATAGGAACTGCGGATCAGACGATCCAGGCCGGACTCCGCAACACCCAGCTCTTCCATAAACATGGCCTTTTCTTCGGGGTCCTCCAGCTCGGCAATGTCCGCCTCCAGCTTGGCACAGATGGGGATGATCTGACTGCCTTCTTCTTCGGCCAGTGCCTTCACGGCCATGAAGTGATGGTTGGATTCCGGCTCATTGATCTCGTTTTCCGCCAGATTTGCAACATAGATGGTCTTCTTCAGAGTCAGCAGGTCGGAAGTGGCAATCAGCGCCATATCCTCGTCGCTGCCATCAAACGCGCGAGCCAGCTTGCCCTCGTTCAGATGCTTCAGCAGCTCGGTGAACACCTGAACCTCCCGCAGGAACTTCTTGTCGCCGCCCTTACAGGCTTTCTGCGCCTTGTCGATACGACGCTCCACCATCTCTATATCTGCCATAACCAGCTCCATATTGATGATCTCAATGTCACGCAGAGGGTCGGTGGAGCCTTCCACGTGGGTAACATTGGAATCCTCGAAGCATCTTACCACGTGGACAATGGCATCGGTTGTGCGGATGTTGCTGAGGAATTTGTTGCCCAGACCTTCACCCTGAGAGGCGCCTTTCACAAGACCCGCGATGTCAACAAACTCGATGACAGCGGGGGTTTTCTTTTTGGGCTTGTAGAAGTCAGACAGCCAGTCGAGCCGTTCGTCAGGCACACTGACCACACCCACGTTGGGATCGATTGTGCAGAATGCGTAGTTATCCGCAGGCACGCCTGCGTTGGTGATGGCATTGAAGAGGGTGGACTTGCCCACATTGGGCAGACCGACGATACCTAATTTCATTTATTTCAAAACTCCTTTATTTGCAACGGTTTTTGACTTATTGAGATGATTTATACACCATTTCTACACCATTTTTTCAGAAAAGTATCTCTCCGGAAAGAGAAAGCCAGAGCCATCCGAAGGGATCGGTGAGGAGAACGGGAAAATCAGCACAGTTCCATCATTATAGCGCACAAATCCGTATATTTCAATAGGAGAAAAGGCATGGATGCAAAGAAAAACGCCTCGGATTGCCTCCGAAGCGTATCAGAAAAGGATTTGTTCAGAATGTTGGCACGGGGATATCGGCATTTGCGGGGCACTGCTCAAACAGCTGTATGGCATCCACCAGAGAGTCGTTGGTCACATGGACATAACGATCCATGGTTTTCTTGAATGCCGTTGCGTCAAACCGCTGGATCAGAATAGAATTCCACCGGACAATGTACTGCTTGAATACGGTGTCAGGATTTCAGTGATTTCTCTCTCAAAAAAACAGACCTTTGAGATTATCCCTTGTCATGTTGCGCGAAATGCG
>JAQXNO010000189.1 GCA_029098045.1 Bacillota bacterium | reverse complement strand
CAGGTTATATGTACCGCTTCTCAGATTCCCGATGCACATGGTCGTGGCAATGCTGTTTCCTCGGATTTTCCGAAAGCTTTCCAACTGTATTCCACAGGCAAAGGAAATCATCGCATTGGCCAAAGCATTGTTTGTTTCCGGAATGAACGAGACCATACCCAGCATGATGACTTCAACCAGAACCGAGATTTGCCGCCAATGAATGCGGATATTCTTGATTTTCCTGTTGATGATATCTGAAAGGATAATCCCGGCCGTAAAAGCGAGAACCGGAAACAGGTATTTCAGTGCAGCCGAATAATCTGCGTTTGCAAGGTGAACGCCGAACAAAAGCATATTGCCGGTCTGGGCGTTTGCAAAAACATGGTCTCTGAACAGGTAAGAATACGCGTCCATACACCCACCTGATATGGCCAACAAAACACCACAGGGAATTGAATCCGAAATCTGTGATTTCATCTCAGGAACCTCCATATTTCGATCTGTATGCCGCTATTGTAACATCCTGCAGACCGTTTTACAATCCGGTGTTTCCCGAAATTTCAATCGCCCGTGATCGACAAAGCACAGGGCTTCGATTTTGTAATCAGTGTGTTCCTTTTCAAAGAAGGGAATACAGGATGACCCCTGCTATCCCGGAACCGGCCATGACCAGCAGCGGATTGGGCTTCCGTTTTCTCAAAACAAGGAAGCCGATTACAAAAATGATGATGGCATTCACATCAAAAGACATCCAATCCTCCGGAAGGACTCTTTGCCCGTAGACTGCCAGAATCAGCAGCGAAATTCCCGCGGAAGCGATCATGGCGATTACCGCAGGACGCAGTCCGGCAAGTATCCCCTGCACCATATTCAGACCGCGAAAACGATAGTAGATGTATGCCAGCGACATCACGATGACAAAGGACGGGAACACGCAGCCGACGGTTGCGACAATGGCACCGGGCAGCCCAGCAATCTGTATTCCAACAAAGGTTGCGGAGTTTATGGCAATGGGACCGGGTGTCATTTCAGCGATGGTCATAATATCCGCGAACTGTGTCATGGTCAGCCAGGGATGGAGGTCTACCACCTGATTCTGGATTAAGGGCATGGCAGCATAGCCACCGCCGATGCTGAACAGGCCGATTTGCAGGAAACTCCAAAACAATTCAAGGTATATCACCGTTTATCACCCGCTTTCTTTTCTTTTCCCTGATACCAGGTATCTGCTGCGCCGATCACCGCGCAAACAAGAATGATGACAATGATGTTCACAGAGAAAAAGCGGACAGAAACAAAAGCGCCGATCATAACCAGAACAGGCAAAATGCGCTTTTTGAGAAAAATGGTTTTTGCCATATTGATCACAACGTCGCATATGACCGCGGCCACACCGCAGAGCATGCCTGCCATTGCCATGTTCACAATGGCATTATCACGAAATGCCTGATAGAACAAAGAAATGACAGAAATAATGATCAGGGGCGGCAATACGGTTCCGAATACGGTGAGCACGGCTCCGGGGAAGCCTGCCACATGATAACCGACCAGTATGGACGCGTTGACGGCTATGGCGCCCGGAGAAGACTGCGCGATTGCGGTCAAATCCAACATCTCATCCTCCTCGATCCAACCAAGATCCTCAACAAATCTCTTTCGCATCAATGGGATGATCACAAATCCACCGCCAAATGTACACGCACTCAGCTTGAACGTGGAAAAAAACAGCTCTTTGTATTTTTGCAAGCCGTCCATGATCAAAAGTACCGTCCTTTCCATTTTTTATCATTATACCACTCGCTTTCTGATATTGTAAATAATATCATTTTACAAAAACAATAAGAAAATCAATATGAGGAGCAGAGTATGACAATACGCCACATGATCATATTCCGTACCGTATGCGAGAACGGGTATCATTTCACAAAAGCAGCCGAAGTGCTGCATATGACACAGCCGGCCGTCAGCCTTGCAATAAAGGAATTGGAGCAATACTATGGTGTGCAGCTTTTCGACAGAATCGGGCGAAGACTACAGATCACAGATGCGGGACAGCACTTTCTCCAATATGCGATTCATATTTCCGACTTGTTCTCTGATATGGAAACCGGGCTGCGTGATTGGAATTCGAAGGGAATTCTCCGCATCGGGGCAAGCATCACCATCGGCTCGCGGTTTTTCCGGGCTATGTGAAAGCATTCTCTCGGATCTGCCAGGGATTTTATCGCTTTGTGCAGGGACTATGAAGGGAATCATCCATCCGCCTGAGTCCTCCTGCCGGTGCGCCGCCATGGGGCAAAGCCGGGCGGCGGTCGAAAAATGCTCCGAAATTCCGGGAGCATACTGTTGACGAAACGTTCGTTTTGTGATTTAATGAATATGGACGGGTATTAAATTTGCGTGAAAATGAGCATACTCGAATATGAAATATAGGAGGTATAACATGAATCGTTTGAAAGACAAGGTTGCCATTGTTACCGGCTCCACCAGCGGTATCGGCACGGGCATCGCAAAGCTTTTCGCCGCGGAAGGTGCAGCCGTCGTTGTCTGCGGCCGCCGTGAGGCGAAGGGTCAGGCAGTTGTGGATGAAATCAGAAAGAACGGCGGTGAGGCGTCTTTCCACTTCATGGATATCATGCAGGTGGAAAGCATTGAAGCACTGATTAAGGACACTGCCCAAACCTACGGCAAGATTGATATTCTGGTCAACAATGCCGCCAACGTAGGCCTGAAGGACGGTCGTGTAGACGAGCTGACCCTGGATATGTGGGATGCCGTCTTTGATTCCGACCTGCGCGGTACCTTCTATGCAACCAAATGCGTGATCCCCTATATGCAGCAGAATCAGGGTGGATCGATTATCAACATCGGCTCCATGGCATCCTGCGGCGGCGATTTGGGCTCCACGGCCTATGCCTGCGCAAAGGCCGGCGTGAATATGCTCACCCAGTCCACGGCGCAGCAGTATGGCAAATTGGGCATTCGCTGCAACTGTGTGCGTCCCGGCCTGATCGTCACACCCGAAAATGAGGCGAAGGTTCCCCAGGCGCTGAAGGACATCTTCCTCAACAACATCATGGTACCCCGCTATGGCTGCCCGGAGGACATTGCCAATATGTGCGTGTATCTGGGTTCTGACGAAAGCACTTATTTCACGGGCCAGATTGTCACCGTTGACGGCGGCCTGAACAGCCATGTTTCCACCGTTGGTGAATTCAAGAAAATGGCGTCCCGTACCTGGTGAGTTTCTGCTCTGGATATCTGAAAAACGCCGGATGCGGCTGGAAAACAAACGAACCTCCCGGGGCTTTCCCGGGAGGTTCTGCAGCTTGTCAAAAAACGAGTTTTTGACAAGCTGCCTACGATTTTCAAACTTTTCAAAAAGTTTGAAAATCTCTTTGATTGAACGCAGTGACAACCCTGACGGTTTTCTTTCACACGATCTATTCCCTCCGAAACTTTCGGAGGGGAGGGTTTATTGACAGTCTGACGAACCTCCCGGGGCTTTCCCGGGAGGTTCTGCTATCATCATAATACACGATCGGGGTGACAATTCACGCAAAGTATGATATCATGTTGACAGTCAGGATGGTGAACACAAGATGCGTACAAAAAATCGTATTCTGGAGCTTCTGGAACAGCGGCGGGGAGAAAGCATATCCGGCGAGCAGCTGGCCGGGCAATTGGGCATTTCAAGAAATGCCGTGTGGAAAGCTGTCAAGGAGCTTCAAAAGGACGGCTATCAGATTGCCGCTGTCACGAATAGGGGTTACTGCCTTTGCGAGGAAAATGACATCCTTTCCATACCGGGGATAAAGCCGTTTCTGTCTGAAAAATGCCAACGCTATGCTGACAGAATGCAGATATACAGCTTGCTGGAATCCACGAACAAAACCGCAAAGGAACTGGCCGTCGCGGGCGCTGCCCACGGTACGGTTGTGATTTCGGACTGCCAGACAGCGGGCAGAGGCAGGTATTCCCGCGATTTCTTTTCACCGTCCGGCGGCTTGTATCTGAGCATTGTTTTGCGCCC
Source organism: Bacillota bacterium (assembly GCA_029098045.1). Classification (GTDB taxonomy): domain Bacteria; phylum Bacillota; class Clostridia; order Oscillospirales; family Oscillospiraceae; genus Faecousia. Next base: position 8,436 of record JAQXNO010000189.1, on the reverse strand, counting down.
GGAAGGACTGCATTTTGAAAATCCAACCACGGTCACCGCCTTCGCCGCGGTAGCGGTCTGCGAAGCGATAGAAAGCATTTGCCGCGTAACGCCGCAAATCAAATGGGTCAATGATATCTTCATTGACGGGAAAAAGGAATGCGGCATTTTGACGGAAGCAGTCACCGATTTTGAAAGCGGCGGACTGGACTGGGTGGTTCTTGGCATTGGAATCAATGTATCTATCCGCCCAGAAGAATTTCCGGCCAACCTGCAGGCAATGGCCACCTCTCTGTTTCCTGATGGGAAAATGCCCGGTGTGAGAAACAAACTGGCGGCAGAGATCATCAACAGAATTCTGGGATTTGAGACTTGCCCTGCCGAAGCGGAGATCTTTGAAAAGTATAAAAAACGCCTTATGGTGTTGGGAAAGGAAATAACCGTCATTCAAAATCAGACGCAATATCAGGCGACTGCGGTGGATGTGGACGCTGCGGGACACCTCATCGTGAAAAATGAGGGCGGTGAGATGATTGCCCTGTATTCCGGTGAAATCCGAATCTGAAGCAGATCTGGAGAAGATGCTTATGAGAATCACCCTATTGTCAACTACAATCTCGAAATAGGTTGACAATAGGGTGATTTTGTGTTATGATACTGTCTCGAAAAGGATGAGACGGTTGAACGGTGTATGCGCTGCGCCGCAAGTCAAAGGAGGCTCGGAAATGAATCTCAGGCCACACCATCTGCTTTGTATTCAAAAATTCACGGGTCATGGATATGATGCCGTTTTTACCGCACATATGAAACGGATTGTTTCCGAGCTCAGAGAAAACCCCGAAACGCAAATCACGTTGGTGCGAGGGTGTGATGATCTTTGCAGGATGTGTCCCAACAAGCAAGGCGGCGCCTGCAGCAGCCTTGAAAAAGTGGCATTCATGGACAGCGCGGTTCTTCGCAGCTGTGGCCTTGCATACGGGGAAAACGTTCTGTGGGCAAAGGCTGCGGGCAAAGCACGGGAACGGATCTTCGAAACGGATGCATTTCAGAATATCTGCGCAAGCTGTCAATGGTTTACGCTCTGCGGGAGCACGGAGGTTTGCCATGAATAATGCAAAGGAAATAAAGAAAGAATATCGGACAATTGATCTGGTTTACATCGCGCTGGGGGCAGTTCTGATTGCAATCTGCTCCTGGATCAGTATCCCCACGACAGTACCCTTCACCATGCAGACGTTTGCCATCTTCTTTGTGCTGTCAGCCCTGGGCGGCAGGCGCGGGACAATGGCGATTATCATATACGTATTGCTTGGAGCGGTTGGCGTCCCGGTATTTGCACAGTTTACTTCCGGCATCGGTATTCTCCTTGGAAGCACAGGCGGATATATTGTTGGTTTCGTTTTTATGGGGCTGGTCTATCGGTTGATCGTTCATTTGCTGGGGAAAAAACTTTGGGCGGAAATCCTTGCCATGGTCGCTGGCTTAGCGGTGTGCTACGCATTTGGAACAGCCTGGTTTATGGTGGTCTATGCCCGGACAAACGGAGCCGTGAGCCTTGCCATGGTGCTTGGCTGGTGCGTGATACCGTTTGTCATTCCCGACCTTGTAAAGCTTGGACTGGCCTTGGCTTTGGCACGGCGCCTGTCCCCGGTACTGAGACTGCAATGAAGGCAATGCGGTGATCATTGCGTATGCCCGGATGAACGGTCATACACACAAAACAGCGCAGAGAGAAAAACCGCAGATATCACAGAAACAGCTGCACCAGTGCCAGAACAAGGATGCCGGGAAGCCCCAGAAAGCCCGCCACGATGACCGTCACCGCATTGATGGGAAAGTAAAAATTCGTAAAAACGGCCAGAGCGTTGAGCAGCCACAGGCAGGCAAATCCGCAGGCGGAATTGATGCTGAGCTTCCAGAACCAACGGATGGGCAGGGCAATGAGACGGACCAGCAGACACAGCACCAGAACAGGAATGAAGACAGTTGTAAAAACTTCCATGTTTACCTCCGTATAAATGATGGCAGGCGGCATAAAATAGGATCGGACATCAGAAGAACAGTCCCTCAAAGAACGTGACGACGGACTTTCAAAGGGGAATTGTACATTCTGCTGTCAAGTGTATCGCCGTAAGCGCAGCGGTGTGATGCGAAAGGGTGAGAAAGGAACCACTCACCCGTACATTGTGACAGAAGCGCCGGGCAAAAAAACGGGAAACCAGGGTAATCTCTGGTTTCTTTTCTTTTTGCCTGACGGTAGCCTTCAAACTCTCGTGGCAGAGACGGCGAGCAAACACAAGATGCTGTGGTGCGCCAAAAAATGAAGACCATTTTTTATGTTTTTCTCTCTCAAACTACCGTTGTACCCTGTTGAAAGCTGTGATATAATGACCATGATTGACGAAATTGGAAGAGGGAGCATATGAGAATCGAATCTGTCCATTTGGATGCAGCTGATGTAAGCAAGCTGCTGGGTGCTGCCAGTGCCGACGGCGCACTGTTATACATATATCTGAAATCCGGGAATCCACTGTGTGACGCAGGCAAAGCCTTGAATATCCCCCAATCCCGGATAGGCTGTGCCATGGCGACCCTGCGGCAGCTGGGGCTGTGGCAGGAGGAAAAGCAGCATATTCCGGCTGGGGAACGGCCGGTGTATTCGGAGCGGGATGTACTGGAGGCCGACAGCAGCGACAGTGAGTTCAAATCCCTGCGCGGCGAGGTGGAGCGGCTTTTGGGACGCAACATGAACACCGAAGAGCTGAAGATCCTGCTGGGCTTTATCCGCTATCTGGGCCTGCCCGGTGATGTGATTTCCGTGCTGATCTGCTACTGCAAGGATCGGGCACGGCAAAGGGGCAGCTTGCGCAACCCGTCACTTCGCACCATTGAAAAGGAAGCCTACGCATGGGCGGAGCGGGGAATCGACAATCTGGAGGAGGCAGCGGCTTTTATCCAGACGCAGAACGTGCGCAATTCCCGGATGAAGCGATTGCAGAATACCTTGCAGATCCGGGGCAGAAATCTGACTGCCGCGGAGGAGCGCTACGCCTCCGGCTGGCTGGAAATGGGCTTTGAGGACGAGGTGTTCTCCATCGCCTATGAACGTACCTGCCTGAATACCGGCGGATTCAACTGGGCCTATATGAATAGAATCCTGCAGCGCTGGCACGAGGCCGGACTGCATACGGCAGAAGCCATCCGCACCGGTGACCGGAAGCCCGGCACTGCGCCGGCCAAGGGGCAGCGGCAGCTGGATGCGGAGGAGCAGGCTGCCATTCAGAGAATGATGCGGGAGGGATAAACCGTGGGATACAGTGCAGAAGTTCTGGCGCGGGCAAGAGCGCGCCTGGCACAGGCAAAAGCGGATCGGGAATCAGAGAATCAGCAGCATCTGGCGGAAAGCTATGAGCGGGTTCCCCGCCTGCGGGAGATCGACAGGCAGCTGCGCATGACCATGGCCATGGCTGCCCAGGCGGTCTTCACCCAGGGCGGCGATGCCCAAAGTGCCATGGAAGAAGTGAAACAGAAAAATCTGGCGCTTCAGCAGGAGCGGGAGCAGCTGGTGCACCTGTACTTTGAAGAGGGCTTCCTGGATGACAGCCCCATCTGCCCCCACTGCGGAGGCAACGGCTATGTGGGCGCGGTTATGTGCGAATGCCTCAAGGAGCTTTGCCGTCAGGAGCAGAAGAAGGAGCTGACCTTCCTGAATGTGGGGCGGGAGACCTTTGACCAGTTCCGTCTGGACTTCTATGCGGACACGGTTGATCCGAAGCTTGGTGTCAACATCCGGGGTGTTATGGAAAAGACCTTCCAGACCTGCCGCAGATATGCCTACAGCTTTTCGGAACGCGCCGGCAATCTGCTGTTTTCCGGCGATACGGGCCTGGGAAAGACGTTCCTCTCTGCCTGTATTGCCCGAACCGTGGCGGATCGGGGCTACAGCGTGGTTTATGAGAGCGCGGCACATCTGTTCGGCAAGCTGGAGCAGGCCAAATTCTCCGGCGATGAGCAGGCGCGGGAGGATGTAAAAAAGTACGGCGTCTGCGACCTTCTGATCATCGACGATCTGGGCACGGAAATGCCCGGTCAGTTTGTGACCAGCGCCCTGTACAATCTGGTCAACGACCGGCTGCTGGCCGGAAAGCCCATGATCATCTCCACAAATCTGAATACCGATGATCTGGCGAAGCGTTATTCGTCCCAGATTGCGTCCCGTCTGCGGGGCAGCTTTACAAGAGTTGCCTTTTTGGGCGAGGACATCCGGGTGAAGAAAAATTGGGGGCTGTGATGAAAACCGGAATTTTATGGGATCTGGACGGCACACTGCTGGATACTCTGGAGGATCTGAAGGACAGTGTGAATTTCTCCTTGCGGCAGTTCGGTTACCCGGAACGTACGGAGGATGAGGTGCGCCGCTTCGTGGGAAACGGCATTGGAAGACTGATCGCGCGCGCTGTGCCTGAGGGCGTGGATGCGAAAGCGGTACTGGATGTGTTTCTGCCTTACTACAGCAGCCACTGCAGGATCAAGACCAAGCCCTATGTGGGGATTCCTGAGGTACTGGAGGCGTTGGGAAAGAAGTACCCCATGGCGGTGGTGTCCAACAAGGCGGACGCTGCGGTAAAGACCCTCTGCGCCCAGTGTTTTCCCGGCCTCTATGCCCGGGGTGAAAGCGCGGATTGCCCCAGAAAGCCCGCACCCGATATGGTATTCAAAGCCATGGAAGACATCGGTGTCGACCGCTGCATCTATGTGGGCGACAGCGAAGTGGATGTGCAGACGGCGAAAAACGCAGGTGTGCCCTGCCTGAGCGTTCTGTGGGGCTTCCGGGATCGGGAAACCATCGAGGCGGCAGGGGGTACACATTTTTGCGGGACAGTTGCAGAATTGACTGAGAAACTAGAGGAACTGATCAATGGCCAATGAATTTTTTGCCCTGATGGGCAGAATGCGCTACATCACCCGCTGGGGGCTGATGCGCAATACCTTTTCTGAAAATTTAACGGAGCATTCCTACATGACGGCAGTGCTGGCACATGCTCTGGCGCTGATACGCAGGCAGATTTTGAAGCTGGACGGACCCGACCCGGATCGCTGCGCGGTGGCTGCGCTGTATCACGATGTGTCGGAGATTCTGACGGGCGACCTGCCCACACCCATCAAGTACCACAATACCAATATCATGGCAGCCTATAAGCAGGTGGAGCACGTTGCGGGCAACCGGGTGCTGGATATGCTGCCCCAGGAGCTGCGCAGCTGCTATGAACAGGATGTTCTGGAGGATGATCCGGCGGTCAAACCCATCGTCAAGGCGGCGGACAAGCTTTCGGCGCACATCAAATGTCTGGAAGAGCAGAAAGCGGGCAACGCGGAGTTCGATACGGCGGCCAAACAGACCTGGAATGCCATGAAAGCAATGGAGCTGCCGGAACTGGAATGGTTTCTGGAGAATTGTCTGGCGCAGTTTGCAATGAATCTGGATCAGCTTTAACCGCTGTGTGCAGGAGGGAACACCATGAATTTTATTGAAAAGAGAATTGTAGAAGATGGCATCGTCAAGCCCGGCCATGTGCTGAAGGTGGATAGCTTTCTGAACCACCAGATTGATGTGGCGCTGCTTGACGAGATCGGAAAAGAATTTGCGCGGCGCTTTGAGAACGAAACAATCACAAAGGTGCTGACCATTGAAGCCTCCGGCATTGCCGTGGCCTGCAGTGTGGCGCGGGAGCTTGGGGTTCCCGTGGTGTTTGCAAGAAAGTCCGGGTCCGTCAATCTGGATGGAGATACATATGTTGCGGAAGTGGAATCCTATACCCACAAGGGAACCAATCGGGTCATCGTTTCCGGGAAATATCTCTGCCCCGAGGATCGTGTGCTGATTGTGGATGATTTTCTGGCCAACGGCTGCGCGCTGCAGGGACTGATTTCCATTGTGGACAGTGCCGGCGCGGAGGTGGTGGGCTGCGGCATCGTCATCGAAAAAGGCTTCCAGGAGGGCGGATACCGCATCCGCAATCTGGGCTTCCGTCTGGAATCTCTGGCGATCATCGAGTCCATGGACGCGCAGACCGGCCGGATTGTGTTCCGGGCGCAGGAATAAAAGGGCGTGCAGCGTTTTTCCGAATATATCCAATTGGATAACGCTCCAAACGCTGTTTGCAGTAAAATGACAATGCTCCCGAAGTGGGGCTGCTCCCGTATGTTTACGGTCAGCAGCATCGCTTCGGGAGCATTTTGATTCGCGGTATTTATGATACTAACACTTAATTAAAATCTTCAATATCAGCTTGGCCTATTGGCGCAATACTTCGTGATCGTCGCTTGCCATACATCCAGTATGGCGGTGCTCCTTTTGCCTTGTCTTGCACCTTTTCTTCCTTCGCTGCTGATTGAATCTTTTAAATAAGAATTATGAAAAGACAAGGTGGCGGACACGGCATGTTCATCGAAAAATCACTCCGCAAATGCAATGAAAATTTCCAAAGGGGGTCTTCTCAAAATCGGTCAACGGGTTTACAATAAGATTGACCGAATCGGTTAACGGAGGCTGCGCCATGAATGAACGGTTTTTTTCCCTGCCTGCGGAAAAGCACCAGGCGATTCTCAACGCAGGATACAGGGTGTTTTCACAGAATTCCTATAAAAACAGCCCCATGAGCGAGATCGCGGATGCGGCGGGTATCAGCAAACCTTTGCTCTTTCATTACTTTTACAACAAAAAAGAGCTGTATATGTTTCTGTGGGACAAATGCGCCCAGACAACGATCGAGTATCTGACAAAGTATAACTGCTACGGACAGAGGAACCTCTTTGACAGCATGGAACGAGGTATGCGGGCGAAAATGGAAATCATTCGCCTCTACCCGGATATGGCAAGCTTTACCATCAAGGCGTTTTACGAAAAGGACCCGGAGATCTCCGCCGCCGTTCAGGAAAGCTATCACAAATACTTTCACCTGAAGGCGGACAGAACCCTTCTGAATATGGACCCGGAGCAGTTCATTCCGGGACTGGACCTTACCATGATGTACCGTGAAATGTACTGGGCGTCGGAGGGTTTTCTCTGGGAGCTGGTGCAGCGGGGCAGTGTGGATATGCAGCAGATGGAAAAAGGCTTCACAGAGCTGATGAATTTTTGGAAGAGCATCTATCTTCGAAAGGAGTGACGGAATATGGAAATCATCAAAACGGAAAAACTCACGAAATACTATGGGAAAGCAAGGGGCATTCTTGACCTGGAACTGACGGTAGACCAGGGGGAGTTCTTTGGATTCATTGGCCCCAACGGCGCCGGAAAATCCACCACAATCCGAACCCTGCTGGGGCTGATTGCCCCCACCTCCGGCAGCGCCAGGGTGTTCGGGAAAGAGGTAACAAAGGAGCGGGAATCGATTCTGCGCAGCATCGGCTATCTGCCTTCGGAGGCGCTGTTTTATCCGGGCATGAAGGTCAGAGATGTGCTGAAGCTTTCCGCCGATCTGCGAAAAACAGACTGCAAGGCAGAATCGGAGCGGCTCTGCGCGCGTTTACAGCTGGATGTGTCACGGAAGGTCGATGAGTTGTCCTTCGGCAACCGGAAGAAGGTTGCCATTGTCTGCGCGCTGCAGCACCGCCCGGAGCTGTTGGTACTGGATGAACCCACCGGCGGCCTCGATCCGCTGATGCAAAAAGAGTTTTTCGATATTCTGCGGGAAAGAAACAGGGAGGGGACGACCATTTTTCTGTCCAGCCATGTTCTGTCCGAAATTCAGCGCAACTGCACCCGGGCGGCCATTATCCGTGACGGCAGAATCATCGCCTGCGACAGCGTGGATGTCCTTTCCAAAACAAACGCAAAACGCGTTACCGTTCACGGTGCCGTGGATCTGGCGCATCTGAAGGGCGTTCGGGACAGAAAGGATGGGGAAGATTCCATCAGCTTTCTTTACAGCGGCGATATGAACAGCCTGCTGCGCGCCCTGTCCTCCGGGCAGGTGCATGACCTTGCGGTGACCGAGCCGGATCTCGAGGAGGTATTCCTGCATTACTATGAAAAGGACGGTGAAACCAGATGACACTTGTAAAACATGAACTGCGGCAGGGCAAAATATCGTTTTTGATCTGGACGGCTTCCATCGGCTTTCTGCTTGCAATCTGCATTTTCCTGTTCCCGGAAATGAAAGGGCAGATGGACAGTGTCAGCGATGTATTCGCCTCCATGGGTTCTTTCACCGCGGCCTTCGGCATGGACCGGCTGAACTTCGGGACGCTCATCGGATTTTACGCCGTTGAGTGCGGCAACATTCTGGGTCTGGGCGGTGCGTTTTTCGCTTCTCTTTGCGCCGTGGGAATTCTCAGCAAAGAGGAAAAGGACAAAACGGCGGAGTTTCTGCTGACACATCCTGTCAGCCGTGTCAGAATCATCACGGAGAAGCTGATTGCCGTGGTGATCCAGATCACAGCCATGAATGTGAT
>JAQXNO010000188.1 GCA_029098045.1 Bacillota bacterium | reverse complement strand
ACAATGTCGGTAATAAGGTCAGGTTCACCTTGACGAATAACGGCTCTGAGTATTTGTACGGAGTGATAAAATACCAATATCCGAAGAATTTCTATGGCGCGATAATGGCCCATTACACCATCACCGTGCTCCAAGATACCGGCTACACAACCTATCGCGATGTACCGGAGCACCGCGTCCTCCCCGCATAGTGATTGGAGCATGGGAGACGCAGGATAAAAGCAGAGGCTTGTTTCTGAATGAAATTTGGAAGCCGCCCGATGTCGTGATGATGACATCGGGCGGCTTTTATCGAAAATTATTTGAAAAACCCTGTTGAATCCATCGGTTTTGTACCAATTTTGTCCTACCCTGTGAGCTACAATGGAAAAAATACCAAAAGGGGGACAGGCTGATGGATGACCAATGGAAGCAAACTGAATTTTTTACAGCCGCAGTGTCAGGGTCAGACAGTTCCGGCTGTCTTTGTATTGGTAGTCCACCCGGCTCATGAGCTTTCGAACCATGAAGATGCCCAGACCGCCTTCCTCCCGTTCCTCGGCGGGGAGGGTCACGTCGGGCGCGGGGGCCTGCAGCGGGTTGTAGGGAATGCCATCATCACAGAAAGAGAGTATCACCGAATCCCCCAGCCGGGTCAGCCGGAGCTGGGCCTGCCGGGCGTGGCTGTAGCGGATGATGTTGCACCAGATTTCATCCAGCGCCACCATCATCCGGTTGGCAGCTTTGCCCTCCACGCCGAATTTTGCCAGATTCTCTTCCACAAAGGCTGCCGCCTGGGCCATGCTCTCCTGGGTGGGCGCGGCGGACCACACCGCCTCCTGCCTGGGCGTCAGACGCAGACAGAGCATGGTGATGTCGTCAAACTGCTCCTGCTGCCCGGCAAAATCGTCCACATCCGCTTTCACGCTCCGGCATAGAGACTGCACATCCTGGTCATGGTTTCGCTCCAGGCAGGACAGCAGACGGTCCTCACCGTAGAGCTGCTTGTCGCAATTGTGGGCTTCCGTAACGCCGTCGGTGTACAGGTAGAGGGTATCTCCCGGCTCCAGCTGCAGCTCGCGGCGGCGGTAGCGAATGCCCTCCATGCCGGCCAGCACAAAATTGGGCTTGATCCGCAGATATTCAAATTGCCCGTCCCTCCGGCGCAGCAAAGGCGGGTTGTGCCCGGCATCGGCAAAGGTCAGGTGCCCGGTGGAAAGCTGCAGAATGCCCATCCACGCCGTCACAAACATCCCCGCGTCGTTGCCCTGACACAATTTGTCGTTGGCACGCTGGAAGACCTGCTCCACCGGCAGGCCGCTTTCGGCGCTGGTTTTCAGCAGGGTCTTGGCGGTCATCATGAACATGGCGGCGGGAATTCCCTTGCCGGATACGTCGGCGATGAGGAAAGCCAGTCGGTCACCGTCCAGCAGGTAAAAATCGTAAAAGTCGCCGCCCACCTCCTTCGCCGTGTCCATGCTGGCGAAAATGGTGAATTCCGGGCGGTTGGGGTAGGGGGGAAACACCGAGGGCAGGGCTGAATGCTGAATCTGCCGGGCCACCTCCAGCTCCTTGTCCAACCGGGCGGCAGCCTCTTCAATATAGTGCTTCAGGGTGTTCACCGTCTGGTTGATGTCCGCGGAGAGCTCGGTAAATTCCCGGCTGGGACGCACATCTACTTTTTCATCCAGATCTCCGTCGGTGATTTTCGCCAGGGAGCTGTTAACCTTTTGAATGTTTTCCACCACGACCTTTTTCACGGTAATGGTAATCTGGGAAAACAGCACCGCAAAGACCAGAATCTCCACAAACGCCAGCAAACATACTCCCACGTTCCGGGAGAACATGGCCTCGCTCACCGGCAGCAGCGCAATGACGATATCTTCATCCTGAACCGCATAGGCCCAATAGTATTCCGTGCCGTAGACGGTGCTGCAGTAGGTGGTTTTTTCCAAGAAATAAGCCCCGCCGTCGTAGCCCAGCAGCGTCACACTTTCACCGGGGTGGCCGTCCCGGTCACTGACGATGGTGCCGTCCTGGGTGCAGACGATGAAAAAGCCTTCCTCCCAGATGTGCCGGTTGTGGGCCGCGTTGGCGATGGCCTCGCTCTGCTGTTCGAGAGATTCGGCCTGTCCCGCCTCCCGCACGGTGGTCTGCATATCCCGCAGGTTGGTTAGAAGTAGATCATCCACGGCCCCCAGGGTGGCGGAGGTCTGCATGGACCAGGTGAACCACACGGTAAACACCAGTGCGGACAAGACACTCACCAGCAGCCAGAACTGGAAGGTTCGGTTGACACTGCGCTGGGCCCGCGCCGGAACCAGGGGCCGGTGCCGGAAAAGTCCGGAATGCTCCGTCACCTGGGCTGCAAACGTGGTCAGCACCATGCTGCCACAGCAAACCGCCAGCAGAGGGAGGGTATTTTCCTGAACAACCGAAAAGACGTCCGCATCAGCGGCGTTGGTGAAGAACACCATACTCATGTGCAGCACCACGACAACGCCGGGCACCAGCAGCGAAGATCCCAGACCGGTGCGGTGATCGTCCAGCAGAAAATGCCGCACTACTGCGGCAATCACGCCCGCCAGTACAATGGAAACAGCAGCGGCACCGTGAGCGTATCCGGGCGGAATCAGCCAGTAAAACAGAGCAGCCCCCAAACCGCCGCTAATCAGTCCCGCAGGCGCACCAAACAGAAGCCCTGCCGCCAGCGGAAGCATGTCCTGCACCGAAGTGCGAGTGGTGGGGGCCATCGTCGCGGCGGCAAACACCACCCCTCCAAAGGCAGCGCCAATCAGCAGCTGTTTCAGGGCATGGGGAAGCCGACGGAAAAACACCCATTTCTCCGCCAGTACCAGGGCAGACGCCATCAGCACGGGCAGCAGGACGGTAAAAATAAGTTTCAGAGCCATGGCTTACTCCACAGTCAGTATGCTGTCAAAACCGGTGACCTCAAACACCTCGGCGACCTCCGGGCACACATGAATCACCTTCATCGTGCCGTGCATGGCATTCATCTGCTTTTGTGCTTTCAGCAGCACCCGCAGGCCCGCCGAGGAGATGTACGCCACGCCGGCAAAATCCAGTACCAGGTCCGTGATGCCGTACAGCTTTTCCGTCTCGGCATCCAGCTGGGGCGCCGTCAGCGTGTCCAGGCGGCCATTCAGCTTCAGGATGCGGGCGGAGCCCTGATTGATTTGTTCGATGTTCATAAAAGGATACCTCCTCTGTTATTTTAAGGAACCTCCGAAAAATCACCCATAAACAGGGCGGCGCAGGTGCGTTCGCCGAAGCTGTACTGGGTCATATACTCCCGGGCCGGGGCATCGATTTTGTGATCCAGATAGTCGAAATAGTCACATTTGACCCTATCCCGGGCGATTCCCAAATAGCCCCGGGATTGAACGAGAATATCTCCCACGCCCAG
>JAQXNO010000187.1 GCA_029098045.1 Bacillota bacterium | reverse complement strand
TACGATTTTCAAACTTTGCAAAAAGTTTGAAAATCGCTTTGATTGGACGCAGTGACAACCCTGACGGTTTTCTTTCACACTTTCTTTCCCTCCGATACTTTCGGCAGGGAGGGTTTATTGACAGTCTGACAATGGGACGATTCTTTCGAACCGTCCCATTGCTTCATATTATCGATTTATCGATTATTCATTGCCGAAGCGGCTGCCGAAGTTCACGGAAGTATCGCCCTGCTCGTCGGAGCCGAATTCATAGTCCTTGCCGGGGAGGATGGCATTCATGAGGATGCCGCTGAGGGCGCCCACAGCCAGGCCGGACAGACTGATGGTGATGGGTCCAAGCGGAATCTGAATTGCGCCGTTGTAGGTCACACCAACGGCCAAACCCATGATCATAGCAGCGATCAGGACGTTGCGGCTCTTGGTGAAGTCAACCTTGTTTTCAACCACATTGCGTACACCGACGGAGGAGATCATGCCGTACAGCACCAGGCTGACACCACCCATGGTGGCAGCGGGCATGGCCACGATCAGTGCGGCGAACTTGGGACAGAAGGACAGGATCACCGCAAAATATGCAGCCAGACGGACGACTCTGGGATCATAGACCTTGGACAGCGCCAGAACGCCGGTGTTTTCACCGTAGGTGGTGTTTGCGGGGCCGCCGAAGAGCGCGGACAGGGAGGTTGCCAGACCATCGCCGATCAGAGTGCGGTGCAGACCAGGGTCGGCAACATAGTTGGAACCGACGGTGGAGGAAATGGCGCACATATCACCGATGTGCTCCACGATGGTTGCCAGGGAAATGGGAGCGATGGTGATTACGGCGGTGATCAGCATGCTCACATCCAGAGAATCATTGAAGATGGACAGCGCAGTTTCCTCCCAGACAACGGGCAGACCGAACCACTTTGCAGCGTTGACGGTGGCGGCAACGTTTGCCCGGGCAGCGGGATCGACAATCATGGCAGCCAGATAAGAGGCAACCACACCCAGCAGAATGGGAACAATCTTGATCATGCCCTTGCCCCAGATGTTGCAGATTACCACAACGCAGATGGCAACCAGAGCAACCAGCCAGTTGCTGGTGCAGTTATTGATAGCGCTCTGTGCCAGAGAAAGACCGATGCAGATGATGATGGGGCCGGTGACGATGGGCGGGAAGTAGCGCATGACTTTCTTGACACCGAAGATCTTGAAGAACAGTGCCAGAACCAGATACAGCAGGCCGGCAACGGCAACACCGAAGCCGGAGTAGGTCAGGGGACTGTTCTGGCCGGAAGCGGTGACCAGGCCGTAGGCACCCAGAAACGCAAAGGAAGAACCCAGAAAAGCGGGGACTTTGCGGCCGGTGATCAGGTGGAACAGCAGCGTACCCAGACCTGCAAACAGCAGTGTGGTAGAGACATTCAGGCCGGTGATGGCGGGAACCAGCACGGTTGCGCCGAACATTGCAAACAGATGCTGCACGCCGAGAAGCAGCATTTTGGGCGTGCCGAGCGTTCTTGCGTCGTATACGGCTTCCTGAACTTTGTTTTGGTTTTCCATAGTTTTCTCCTTTCTTTTCTACCCATGCGGGCAAAGAAAAAGAGACCCGGTCATTTGCGTGATTCCGAGCCTCCTTCCCTGAATTTCCACAGATGAGTATACTCTCCTTTTTCAGAATTTGCAAGAAGAAATATTTGAAATTGCAAATTTTCTGAGGTGCCCATGCGATGGTCAAAAAACGGGAAGCGGCGCAAACAAACTTTTCCATTTTTCGTAACTTGGGACTAGATTACCGAAATGAAATGTGCTATACTATTCATGTCTTGCGTATCGATAACAGGAGATCAATAGATTTCACTGTTATTGCAAAAAAGATGAACCATTTCGTAAGGAAGGTGAGCAATTGGAAAATTATACCAAGTATAAGTTGAAAGCAGAGAACGAACTGGCTTCCGTACTTGCGGGGAAGGACAACCTCTTTGTGATTGCTTGCAACAAGTGTTTTAAGGCCTTTGAAACCACACAGGAAGCTGATTGCGACGTGTTTGTGGAATTTGCCGCGAAGCAGGGAAAGACCATCACGGGCACTGCCAAAGTGGACTTTTTGTGCAACAAGCCCCTGACTGCCAAAAAGCTCAGCGCGCTGATCCCCGAGGGCACGGAAAATGTCGTTGTGATTTCCTGCGGCCTGGGTATCCAGACCGTTGCGGATCTGGAGAAGCTGCCTGTTTTTGCGGCCAGCGACTCCCTGAACTACACCGGCCACCATGGCATGGCACTGACGAAAAAGGCTTGCGATGCCTGCGCCCAGTGCTACCTGACCATGACCGGCGGTATCTGCCCCATCGTGGACTGCTCCAAGAGCCTGGTCAACGGCCAATGCGGCGGCGCCAAGGACGGCAAGTGCGAGGTCAGCCCCGACAAGGATTGCGCCTGGCAGAAGATCCAGGAGCGTCTGGAGGCACAGGGCCGCATCGGCGAATTGAAGGCACAGCCTGTCCAGATCCGGGACTACTCCAAGACCAACTTCAAGGTCATCAACGAGTACGTGAAGGCAGTCCGGGAGAAGCGTTTTGAGAACTACTACGGCGGTGTCCATCCCGTGGAAGGGAAGGAGCCTACTGAACACCTGAGCCTGGTTCGCTTCCCCGAGCCCGATACCGTGGTCATCCCCATGTCCATGCATCTGGGCGCGCCTGCCAATGTTTGTGTGGAAGTGGGCGACACCGTGAAGGTCGGACAGAAGATCGGTGAAGCCGCCGGCTTCATCTCCGCGCCTGTCCATTCCAGTGTCAGCGGCAAGGTCGTTGCCATTGAGAATCGTCCCCATGCCACCCGCGGCACCTGCCTGAGTGTGGTCATTGAATCCGACGGTCTGGACACGCTGGATGAATCCGTCAAGCCCAATAAGCCCCTCGAGGAACTGACCGCCGACGAGATCGTGGAGATCGTCAAGAACGCGGGCATCGTGGGCAAGGGCGGCGCAGGCTTCCCCACCTACGTCAAGCTGAAGCCCGGCAAGCCCATTGAGGCTGTGCTCATCAATGCCTGTGAGTGTGAGCCCATGCTGACTGCCGACCATCGTGTGCTGCTGGAGTTTGCGGACGATGTGATCTACGGTCTGAAGGCGGAAATGAAGACGGTGAACGCCCCCAGAGGCATCATTGTCATTGAGGACAACAAGCCCGATGCCATTGAACTGATGAAAGAAAAGACCCGGGACGAAGCCGGCATCGAGGTTCTGGTTGCGCATACCAAATACCCCCAGGGCGGCGAAAAAATGCTCATCAAATATGCCCTTGGCCGCTCCGTTCCCAGCGGCGGTCTGCCTGCCGACGTGGGTGCCTGTGTCAGCAACGTCTCCACTGCGAAGGCCATTGCGGATGCTATTAAGACCGGTATGCCGCTGATTGAGCGTGTCACTACCGTCACCGGCAAGTACATTCCCAAACCCGGCAACTTCATCGTCAAAATCGGCACCAGTGCCGCAGCCCTGGTGGAGGCCTGTGGCGGTGTTTCCGAGGGTGATGTGCTCATCAAGGCCGGCGGTCCCATGATGGGCTTCCCCCAGAGCACGCTGGATACCCCCATTATGAAGGGCTCCAACGGCATCATTGCCATTGAAAATGATGAGCCGGAGGTGCAGGAATGCATCAAGTGCGGCCGCTGCGTGGACGTCTGCCCCATGGAGCTGAAGCCTTTGTACTTTGCAAAGCTTGTGGGTGATGCTGCCGCGCTGAAGTCCTACAACATCATGGACTGCATGGAATGCAGATGCTGTGAGTACATTTGCTCCTCCAAAATTCCGCTGGTCAACCTGATCAAGATCGGCAAAAATGCTGTAAGGGGGATGAAGTAATATGCTGATTACCGAATTGAAGGCAAAAGAAGCCCTGCTTCCCCAGATTTGCGGCAAGGTCTTCATCATCAACTGCTACGGCTGCCGGGAAATATATTTCCCCGACGCCGCCGCCAATGAATTTCAGAAGGAGTTGGTGGATTCTGGCTGCGTGACCGGCAGCATCACCACCGACTATATCTGCAATCCTGACAATCTGAAGGTGCGCCTTGCAAAGCATGCGGATGCCATCGAAGCGGCGGATGTTCTGCTGGTGTTCTCCTGCGGTGTCGGCGTGCAGACAGTGGCGGAGAATTACCCTGCCAAGAAGGTGGTTGCTTGCTGTGACACCTATGCACTGCCCGGCTTCCAGGGCGTGACCCCGCTGGAGCATGACTGCCGTCAGTGCGGCGAGTGCTATCTGAACCTGACCGGCGGCATCTGCCCCATTACTGCCTGCTCCAAGAGCCTGGTCAACGGCCAGTGCGGCGGTTCCAAGGACGGCATGTGTGAGGTCGATCCCAATATGGAATGCGGCTGGGAGCGGATCATCCGCCGCCTGAAGCAGGTTGGCCGTCTGGATGCGCTGAAGTGTCCCGTTCAGGTGCGCAACTATGCCACGGATGAAGATGTAAAATAAATCACCATTCAATTTATATGGATTAGGAGTAATACATAATGAGAATTACCGAATTGTTTGATAACGGTGAATTTGTTGTTACCGCGGAAGTCGGCCCTCCCAAAGGCATCCACCTGGAGCATCTGGTGGAAGAGGCAAAAGAATCCTTAAGCGGCATTACGGCTGTGAATGTCACTGACAACCAGTCTTCCGTCATGCGTATGGGCAGCCTGCCCACCTGTGTGGCGCTGAAGAACGCCGGCCTGACGCCGATTTTGCAGCTGACCTGTCGTGACCGCAACCGCATTGCGCTGCAGTCCGAGCTGCTGGGTGCCGCCGCGCTGGGCATTGACAACATTCTGTGCCTGACCGGCGACCACACCAAGATGGGCGACCATCCCGGCGCAAAGCCTGTTTTCGATCTGGATTCCGTTTCTCTGCTGCACACAGTCTGCCAGCTGGAGAAGGGCACGGATCTGGCGGGCAATCCGTTGGTTGGTGAGCCTCCCAAGTTTGCCAAGGGTGCTGTGGTTTCTCCCTGCTCTGACTCTGTGGATGCACAGCTTGCCAAGATGGAGCGCAAGGTGATGGCCGGTGCCGAGTATTTTCAGACTCAGGCTGTTTTCGACTCTGAGAAGTTCATCAGCTTCATGGAGAAGGCAAAGCAGTTTGGAAAGCCCGTTCAGCTGGGTGTCATCATTCCCAAGAATGCCGGTATGTGCAAGTTCATGAACAAGAACGTGGCAGGTGTCCATGTTCCGCAGCACATGATCGATGCGCTGGCTGCCGACAAGGAGCGCGCCAAGGCCGGTCTCACCGGTGTTGAGATCGCCGCGCAGATCATCAAGGAGTGCCGTCCCTACTGCCAGGGTGTCCACATCATGGCGCTGGGCTGGGAGGCAAAGGTTCCCGAGCTGCTGAAGCTGGCAGGCATCTGAAATCGATACCTATAAAAAACCATGGGGCATCTGCTCCATGGTTTTTCCTTGCCCGGCGGGCAGAGATTTGTTTTCGTAACGCTTGTTTTTTGTAATATTTGGCGCTATAATGATAGCATACTATCATGGAGTGGATATTATGGCTCAATATAACAGGGAATGGGAGGATATCGGTCGGAACATACAGGATATTGTTGACCGGGCTGTACGCTCTCAGGATTATCAGAAATTGGATCAGACGGTTCGCCAGATTGTTGACCGGGCGGTGGATATGGGAACCGACGCTGTCCGAAAGGCGGTGGACACCCGTTCAAAAGTCACGGTTCAGCCCCGGAAGCAAATGCAACAGCCGGAACGCATCCAGGAGCCTGCACCGGAGCTCTATTCCAAACCTTCGAAGCCGCTTGCTTTTGGCATCGTAAAAATTGTCGGCGGAAGTATGCTGGTGCTTTCGGCGCTGGCATCGTACATTGTAACACTTGTGGGAATGGTTTTCGGATGGGGGATCACCGGTGTTCTGGCAGTGACCGGGCATGTGTTTGCGCTGTCCGGCGCCGCATTGCTGGGCAACGGCATCAGCACGGTAACATGGGTCAACCGATTCAAAACGTATCTGAAGGTGTTGGGGAACAAGACCCACTGCACCATAGAAAAACTGGCACGCAGTGTGGGAAAGAGCGTGAAATTTGCACGGAAAGATCTGCAGAAAATGATTGACCGCGGACTGTTTCTGGAGGGACATCTGGACAGGGAAGAAACCTCTCTCATTACCAGCAATGAAACGTACGCGTATTATGAGCAGAGCAGGCTGCAGCTGGAGGAACGCCGGCGGCTGGAAGCTGCTGCGGCGGCGAAAAAGGCCGCAGAGCCGGAAGTGGATCCGCAGGTGCAGGAGGTTTTGGATCGGGGAAATGCCTTTATTGTGCAGATCCGAAACTGCAACAATGCCATTCCCGGGGAAGGCGTTTCCGCGAAAATTGACCGCATGGAGCTGATTGTGCGCAAGATTTTCGAGCGTGCCCAGGCGCATCCCGAGATCGTGCCCGATCTGAAAAAACTGATGAACTACTATCTGCCCATGACGATCAAGCTTCTGAATGCCTATGCCGACATGGATGCGCAGGCCATTCAGGGGGAAACCATTGCGGCCTCCAAGCGGGAGATTGAGGACACACTGGATACCCTGAATCTGGCTTTTGAAAAGCTTCTGGACTCGGTATTTCAGGATACTGCCATGGACGTTTCCAGTGACATTTCCGTTTTGCAGACATTGCTCGCGCAGGAGGGTCTGACGGCGGATGATTTTTCTACAAGGAAGAATGAAAAGGAGAACTGACTATGAGCACTGAATTTGACAAGATCATCGATGCGGTCCCGAGCCTGACTCTGGAGCCCGATCTGAGCGAGGAGCTGACCGTTGCAGCTTCCGCGGAGGAAACGCAGCTGCAGCAGCCAAAGGTGGCTGAGCCCGTCCTGACGGCGCAGGAGCAGCAGATTGTCAATGACTTTGCGTCCAAGATCGACATTGAGAATACGGCGCAGATTCTGCAGTACGGCGCTGCTACCCAGAAGAAGATGGCGGATTTCTCCGATGCCGCTTTGAACAACGTCCGCACACAGGATCTGGGTGAGGTTGGAGATCTGATCGTCAGCGTTGTGGGTGAGCTGAAGGGCTTTGACGCGCAGGAAAGCAAGGGCCTGTTCGGTTTCTTCCGCAAAAAGGCGGGGGAATTGGAAAACATGAAGAACCGCTATGCAAAAGCCGAGGTAAACGTGGAAAGAATCGGCGATGCGCTGCAGCAGCATCAGGTTCGTCTGCTGAAGGATTCGGCGGTACTGGATAAGATGTACGATCAGAATCTGGCCTATTTCAAGGAACTGACCATGTACATCATGGCGGGCAAGCAGAAGCTGGAGGAAGTGCGCAGCGGCAAGCTGACACAGCTGCAGCAGACTGCCCAGCTGACCGGTCTTGCGGAAGACGCACAGGCAGCCCGGGATCTGGCAGATAAGTGTGACCGGTTTGAGAAGAAAATCCACGATCTGCAGCTGACCCGGGAGATCTCCATCCAGACGGCACCTCAGATTCGCATCCTTCAGAATAACGACAATGTGATGGTGGAAAAAATCCAGACCACCTTGATGAACACGATTCCTCTTTGGAAGAATCAGATGGTTCTGGCTCTGGGCATTGCGCACTCCACAGAGGCGGCGCAGGCACAGCGGCAGGTTACGGATGTCACCAACGCGCTTCTGAAGCAAAATGCGGAAAAGCTGCATATGGCATCCGTTGAAACGGCAAAGGAAGCGGAGCGTGGCATTGTGGATATTGAGACGCTGAAGCAGACCAATGCCAAGCTGATTCAAACGCTGGACGATGTGATGAAAATCCAGGCAGAGGGTCGTACCAAGCGCCTGGCAGCCGAAGCTGAAATGGCAAGAATGGAGAACGATCTGAAGGGCAAGCTCCTGCAGATCCGCAATGGCGGCTGATATTATGAGGCTGAGCGCCGGGAGTTATCCCGACGCTCAGCCGGTTTCACAGCCCTGCAGCAAACAACCCGTTTTTATCTGGAAAGAAGCGAAAAAAGTAAAAATTAGACTTGACAAAAGCTGCTGATTATAGTATCATATTCAAGTCGGCGAGATCGCCGAAAGCCATGGAGCAGTATCGAAGTGGTCATAACGGGCACGACTGGAAATCGTGTGTACCCCAAAAGGGTACCGAGGGTTCAAATCCCTCCTGCTCCGCCATAAAAACAGACCCCATCCATTCGGATGGGGTCT
>JAQXNO010000186.1 GCA_029098045.1 Bacillota bacterium | reverse complement strand
GAGAATCTTCTTGCCAAGCATGGGCTGGAGAAGGACACTTCCATCAAGCGCTACACGGACTACAGGCCGATGCTCACGGAAAACGACATCACGCTGGCAAGCATTGCCACGGAGTCCGGCATCCACGCGGAGATTGCGCTGCACTGCATCGACTGCGGTGTCCATGTGATCATCGAGAAGCCCATGGCCATGTCCCTGGAGGATGCGGAGGAGATCATCCGCCGCAGCGAGGAAAAGGGCGTAAAGGTCTCCGCCTGCCATCAGAACCGATTCAATATCGCG
Source organism: Bacillota bacterium (assembly GCA_029098045.1). Taxonomy (GTDB): domain Bacteria; phylum Bacillota; class Clostridia; order Oscillospirales; family Oscillospiraceae; genus Faecousia. The sequence continues at coordinate 2,054 of JAQXNO010000186.1, read as the reverse complement.
GTGCAGGAGCTGCGCCGCGCCCTGGAAGCGGGCCGCTTCGGCCGCTTGTCCCACGGCTCCATCCATGTGCGCTGGAACCGCAATGAGAACTACTATACGCAGGCTCCCTGGCGCGGCACCTGGGCACAGGACGGCGGCTGCCTGATGAACCAGTGTATCCACGGCATCGACCTGCTGCGCTGGATGATGGGTGACGAGGTGGAGGAAGTCTACGGCGTCACCAAACAGCAGTTCCATGACTATCTGGAGTGTGAGGACATCGGTATGGCCGTTGTGAAGTTCAAAAACGGCGCTGTGGGCACCATCGAGGGCACTACCAATGTCTATCCCCGCAATCTGGAAGAAACCCTGTATCTCTTTGGCGAAAGCGGCACCGTCAAAATTGGCGGCACTTCCACCAACAACCTCGATGTCTGGAATTTTGCGGACGAAGGGGAAGAGGACGAAAAGAACAAGGGGCTGCAGGAAGCAACCTCCAACGTTTACGGCAACGGTCACACCAGCCTCTTTGCCGATGTGATAGATGCGATTACAAATGACCGTAAGCCCTATGTGGATGCGGTTGCCGGACGAAACGCACTGGAGATGATTCTGGCAATCTACCAGTCCGCTGCCACCGGCGCACCGGTCAAGCTGCCCCTGCAGGGTGTGGCGTCCACTGATTTTACCGGAAGATTTGAGAAACGAATCTGATGATAGGATGATCCCGTATGAAGATTTGTTTTTTGGCACCTGCCAACAGTGCCCATACGAAAAAATGGTGTCGCTACTTTTCCGCCAGGGGACATGAAGTGCATGTGATCTCCTTTTGCGATGCGCAGATTGACGGCGTGCAGGTTCACTGGGTATCAACCGGTGCCTCCGCAGAAGGCAATGATGTGCAAAAGCTGCTGTATCTGACAAAGGCAGGACTGGTGAAAAAACTGGTCGGATGCATCCACCCGGATGTGATCAATGTGCACTATGCCACAAGCTACGGGGCTGTGGCGGCTCTGGCAGGACTGCAGGATTATGCGCTTTCCGTGTGGGGATCGGATGTTTACGCATTCCCCGGAAAGAGCCCCATGCACCGGCTGCTGCTGCAGTATAGCCTGAGCAGGGCAAAATACCTGTTCTCCACCAGCCATGTCATGGCGCAGGAGGCGGCAAAATATACCCACAAGACCTTTGAAATCACGCCCTATGGTGTAGATCTTGATTTGTTCACACCCCAAAAGCGCTGCCGTCGGGAGGATGGGCTGTTTGTGGTTGGCACAATCAAGGCGCTGACTCCAACTTATGGCATTGATTATCTGCTGAAGGCGGTCGCCATGGTGCGCGAGAAGGAGCCGCAGATTCCCATCCGCTTGAAAATCGCGGGAAAGGGCTCCCATGAGCAGGAATATCGCGCGCTGGCTACACAGCTGAAGCTTGATGACATCACCACATGGCTGGGCTTCATACCCCAGGAGCAGGTGGCGTCCCAGTGGGCGAATATGGATCTGGCGGTTATTTTTTCCAATCAGGAAAGCTTCGGTGTTTCCGCAGTGGAAGCCCAGGCATGCGGCTGTCCGGTGATCACATCGGATATACCGGGTCTTCTGGAAAGTACGGATCCGGGACGTTCCAGTTTGCCGGTTCCCTGCGCAGACGTGCAGGCATTGGCGCAGGCGATTGCGCAGCTGTACCATGATCCCCAACGCCGCGCCCGGATGGGAAAAGCCGGACGCGATTTTGTCATGGAACATTTCGAGTTGAACCGCTGCTTTGAGAAAGTGGAAAAGCTGTTTGAGACATTTGCGGCAAAGTGATTCTGACGAAAGCAAAGGAGATAAGGATGACGCCTGTTTATTCCATTGTGATTCCCGTCTATAATGCGGAAAAATATCTGGAAAGCTGTGTTCAGAGCGTCCTGAATCAGAGCACGGAATCCGCCTTTGAGGTGATTCTGGTCAATGACGGTTCCCGGGACGGCTCCGGCGCCATTTGTGACCGGCTGGCGCAGCAGGACAAGCGTTTTCATGTGATCCATCAGGTGAATCAGGGCGTCAGCGCTGCCAGAAACGCGGGCATCG
>JAQXNO010000185.1 GCA_029098045.1 Bacillota bacterium | reverse complement strand
CGACTACCACAACGGGGAGTTCGGCAGGTACAACAACGCGGTGATCCTCTACAACCGGGCATTCTCCGCGTACCAGAGCCATGTTCTGCAGCAGCACACCCCCCCGGCAGCCGGCACAAGGTTCCGGTTCTGATGCACCGCCCCTTGGCTCTCCCTATGGGAGAGCTGGCGGCGAAGCTGACTGAGAGGGGCGGGGTGCCCCCGCTGGCGATTCGTTACGGACTGCATCCGACAAATTGCTGCCCTGCCCCGCTCGACCCCGAACTGCGTACCGTATTTTTGTAGGGGACGATGCCCACATCGTCCCGCAATGGCAAGGTCACGATGGCTGGCAAACGGGTCGATGTGGGCATCGACCCCTACGACAGAGGGCGCTGCCGCGCCGGTGCGTTACGGGAGACCGCCCCTACGCTTTACCTATTCACTATTCACTCTTCACTACGCAATGGGGGAGTCAAGGGGGCATATGATGCGATTTTTGTCCGGAATTGTCGAAGGATTTTTGATTTTCCTCTTTTCTTTCCCGTTCATATGTGCTACAATTATGGTGAACATTTGTATGTACGTCAATGGGCGCCCCGCGCGGCGGCTTCCGAACCGCGAAACGTCTGATACACAGGAGGAATCACCATGTCCAGAACCAGCAACAAGGCACAGATGATTGTTGATTATGTAAACCAATTCATTCAGGAGAACGGTTATTCCCCCTCCGTGCGGGAGATCGGCGCGGCGGTTGGCCTGCGCTCCACTGCCTCCGTCAGCTATCACCTGCAGGCGCTGCAGGAAAAGGGTCTGCTCCAGTCCCCCGGCGCCAAGGGGCGCAAGCGCGCCATTGTCACCAGCGCCCGCCCCGGCCAGATCCCGGTGATCGGCGTGGTCACGGCGGGTCTGCCCATTCTGGCCGTGGAGAATCAGGAGGGGCACCTGAGCTGGGACGGTGATCCCGGCTGCTTTGCCCTGCGGGTACGGGGCGACAGCATGATAAATGCCGCCATCCTCAGCGGCGACCTTGTGGTGGTGCGCCCCCAGCAGCATGCCGACGACGGCCAGATCGTGGTGGCACGCATCGGGGACGAAGCCACGGTCAAGCGCCTGCGCCGCCGGAACGGGGAAGTGTGGCTCATGCCCGAAAACGAAAACTACGCCCCCATTGACGGCCGCGAGGCGGAGATCATCGGCCTGGTGAAGGCCGTGGTGCGGCAATACTGACCGGTCATTGCGGCAACCGGAAACTCCGATGGTCGGTGTTTCCGTTTCCACCCCGCCGGATTTGTGAATATTCCCCAAATAACCCAAAACAAATCCGTTGAAATAGAAAATTCTTCAAATAATCCAGCGAAAACGTTTGCTTTTCCGAAGCGGACGTGCTATACTATTCGGGCAATAAATGACATCGCAGAAAAACAATCCTTGGGTGCCGTGAGGCGCACCTGAAAACACTTTGAAAGGGGTAACAAATTCATGTCTTACAAGTACGTTTATCTGTTCACCGAGGGCAATGGTGCCATGCGTGAGCTGCTGGGCGGCAAGGGTGCAAACCTGGCCGAGATGACCAACATCGGTCTGCCCGTCCCCCAGGGCTTTACCATCACCACCGAGGCCTGCACCAAATATTACGAGGACGGCCGTCAGATCAACGCTGAGATTCAGGCCGAAATCATGGAATACGTCGAAAAGCTGGAAGCCATCACCGGCAAGAAGTTCGGCGACAAGGAAAACCCCCTGCTGGTCTCCGTCCGTTCCGGCGCCCGTGCCTCCATGCCCGGCATGATGGACACCATCCTGAATCTGGGTCTGAACGAGGACGTTGTGGAGGTTCTGGCCACCAAGTCCGGCAACCCCCGCTGGGCCTACGACTGCTACCGCCGCTTCATCCAGATGTACTCCGACGTGGTTATGGAAGTGGGCAAGAAGTACTTTGAGGCACTCATCGACCAGATGAAGGAAGCCAAGGGCGTCACCCAGGACGTGGAGCTGAGCGCCGAGGATCTGAAGGAGCTGGCAAACCAGTTCAAGGCAGAGTACAAGTCCAAGATCGGCACCGATTTCCCCTCCGACCCCAAGGAGCAGCTGATGGGCGCCGTGCAGGCCGTGTTCCGCAGCTGGGACAACCCCCGCGCCAATGTCTACCGTCGTGAAAACGACATCCCCTACTCCTGGGGCACCGCCGTCAACGTCCAGTCCATGGCCTTCGGCAACATGGGCGACGACTGCGGCACCGGTGTTGCATTCACCCGTAACCCCGCCACCGGCGAGAAGAAGCTGTTTGGCGAGTTCCTGACCAACGCCCAGGGCGAGGACGTGGTGGCCGGCGTGCGTACCCCCATGCCCATCTCCGAAATGGCCGACAAGTTCCCCGAGGCCTTTGCCCAGTTCAAGAGCGTGTGCCAGATTCTGGAAAACCAC
>JAQXNO010000184.1 GCA_029098045.1 Bacillota bacterium | reverse complement strand
ACTATCATATCCATTTCGATCAAATCCTCGATAATCATAACCTGATTCATCATACTTTGTTCCGTTCTTATGTATACCTTTTTTATTAAATCCTCTATGATTATAATGACTTGGCCAAAACTTAAAAACGCCAAACAATATTAGAATCAGCAAAATAAGCACACCGAGTGTAATCGTTGTGATTTTCATAGAATCCCCCTCTTTTATTTATTCTACCATAATCCTACGAATGATTACCTCCTGTCAACAGAAATATGGGGAGGCATCACCTCCCCATAAAACTATCCCGCCGCATCCAGCATATTTTCAATGAAAATCCCATACCCTCTCGTCGGGTCATTCACCAATACGTGCGTCACCGCTCCTACCAGCTTTCCATCTTGGATAATCGGACTTCCGCTCATTCCCTGCACAATACCGCCGGTTGCCGCAATCAAGTCCGGGTCTGTGACCTTGATGAGCATATTTCTGCCATCGGCGCGGCTTTTGGGATATAATTTGATGATTTCCACAGAATAATCCCGGGGTGCGCCGTCACAGACGGTGGAGCGGATGGCCGCACTGCCAGTGTGGATTTCGGAACACGCCGCCACCGGGATTGCTTCTCCCGCCCAGCCGTCGGCAGCAATTCCAAAAACCCCCTGTGACGTATTGCGGTTAAGCGTTCCCAGCAAAACATCCGCATTCAGCGCGCCCTTCAGCTGTCCCGGCGCGCCGGACTTTCCCTTTTGGACGGACACAATCGTGGCCGGATACGCGCAGCCCCGGGACATATTGAGCAAATTCCCCTTTCTGTCATTGACCGCATGACCCAGTGTCGCGAAGCTGCCGGTCTGTGGATCATACCAGGTAACAGTCCCGATGCCTGTAATACCCTGACGCAGATACACGCCCAGCTTTGGCCCGTCGCGGGTAATCCGCGGCTCCAGATGAATCTGCCGTTCCCGGCCGTCCCGCTTCACCGTCAAATCCACACTGCCATCGGATTCCACCAGCGCCCGGCGGACATCCTCCGCGCTGTCGATGATCCGATCATCAATCCTGCAGATTTCGTCCCCCACCTGCAGGCCGGATTCTCTGGCTGCGCAGACCGTATCATCAAAGGCCGCTACCGTTACCGTACTGCTGTAGAGATCCAGCCCGATCACCCGCCCCACAGGGATGAGCATATCCGCGGCAAAGACCGTGCCTGCCAGCAAATATAGGGAAACAAATCCAAAAATAACCCGAATTGCATTCTTTTTCATCGTGCGGCCTCCTTTTCTTGTGCGCTTTTAATATTTGCGCCCGGGGCTTTTCGTAACCGCTGAAAATGTCGAGAAATCAGGAATGCAGCGGCATTGGGGGGAATTTTTCCCTTGAAAAACGCGCAGCCGTACAGTAAAATTAGTGAAAAGAAAAGGGAGGCCTTTTATGGAAAATTTTGTGGATTATGAGCTTCTTGCTGCGCAGCTTTCGGCTCTGACTGAGGGTGTTCCCTATGAAGTCGCCAATCTTTCCAACGCGTCGGCATTGCTGTGGGAGCATTTGCCCAATATCAACTGGGCGGGTTTTTACAAAATGGAAGACGGCGCTCTGGTACTCTATCCCTTTCAGGGAAAACCTGCCTGTATCCGGATCCCCGTCGGCCGGGGTGTTTGCGGCACCGCAGTGGCGGAAGACACGGCGCAGCTGGTTGCCGATGTACATCAGTTCCCCGGTCATATTGCCTGCGACAGCGCGTCCAATTCCGAAATCGTGCTGCCCATCCATGTAAACGGGAAAATCTGGGGCGTTCTGGATATCGACAGTCCCATGGTGGGTCGCTTTACGGAGCACGATCTGGAAGGACTTTCCAAATATGTGGCCGTGCTGGAAAAGCAGTTGGAAGCATGAATGCATTTTACCCTGATGAAAGAACCTCCCCGGGCATTGCGGTGTCTCAGGGAGGTTGTGTTTTCCTTCGTATGTCCCGACCTGCAGGAAAGAAAAAGAACCGTAAAAGTGAAAACAGTTGCCATTCGATGCTGTCCGGTGTTATACTGTCAGAAAAGGAAGTGACGATATGAACGCGGACTGCCATATGCACATGATCCTCGATGGCATCGACTGGAAACGTGCCATCGCCCGCCACAACCCGGTTCCCAACGAGATGTGGATTCGCAGTACCTTGAAAACCTATCAGGACCTGGGCTTTACATACCTGCGCGACGGCGGTGACCGCTGGGGTGCAGGCGCAAAAGCCCGGGAGCTGGCAGGTCAGTACGGCATCACCTACCGCACCCCCCTGGCGCCGCTCTGCAAAGCAGGCCACTATGGCGCCTTTATCGGGGAAAAATACGAAACTCTGGGAGAATATGCCGCCCTTGTCCAAAGGCACCGGCAAAACGGCGCCGATTTCATCAAGATCATGATCTCCGGGCTGATGGATTTTGACCGCTGGGGCGTTCTGACGGAGCCGGGACTTCCTGCTCCCGAAATCAAAGAGCTGATTCACATCGCCCACGAAGAGGGCTTCTCTGTCATGGCGCACTGCAACGGCGCCCGCACCGCGGAAGCCGCCGCACGATTCGGTGTGGATTCCGTGGAACACGGCGCATATCTGGATTCCGATGCCCTTCATGCCATGAAAGAAAGCGGCTGTGTCTGGTGTCCCACCCTCTCCACCATCGGAAATCTGCGCAATACCGGGCGGTTTGATGAAGGTGCCGTCCGTGCCATTTTGGAAACTGCCATGGAGAACGTGGCAGCCTTTGCCGCCATGGGCGGCATCATCGCCCCCGGTACCGATGCCGGTGCCTGGGCCGTGCCCCACGGAAGCCTGACGGAATTTTCTTTGCTGCGCCAAGCCATCGGAGCAGACACGGATGCCATCCTTGAAAGAGGCATTCAGGTGGTGAAAAGCAGATTCTGAGGATAGCAAAGACCTCCCGCTGAAGCTGCACGGGCAGCTTCGGTGGGAGGTCTTTCTTGCCGTAACGTGTATCAGGTTTTGCACAAAAGCACTGAAATCGCACGAAAGCCCGAAAGCGGCTGATTCAGCAGTTACTGTCAGAACATGGCAGAGCCGCCGGTGACGATCCAGCAGGCCATCATGGCAGCGGTGAAAGCGCCCACGTACACGCTCTTGGTGCGGCGGTAGGTGTAGGTGCAAATCAGGCTGAACACCAGTACCTGCGGCACAAACACGATCATCAGCGACATGAAGGGGCCGCCGAAGGTGGGGCTGAACAGCAGATCCGCGCCGGGACCGATTTCCGCGAAGAAGGGGATGTACTCCAGCAGCATCAGCAGCAAAACACCGCCCACCATGCAGAAGGCATTGCGCCACCAGTTGCTGAGGAAGCCTTTCACGCCGCTCTTTTCCGTGGCGGCAGTCCGCATCTGTGCAAAGATCTTGCTGTTGTTAAGCACAAAGAACAGGGCAAACACAGGCAGGTACACCAAAAACTGCCCGAATCTGGCACTGCTGAAGCCCCGGAAGAAGGGCCAGATATAGCGAAGATCCAGCCCGAACAGGGCGGTGCAGGAAATTGTAATCAGATACAGATACCCCACCATGGCAGCTGCCAGAAGCGCGCCCTTGCCGCACAGAGCCCAGTCCAGCTTTCCGGCACGTTCCGGTCTGGAAAGGCCCAGATCCACATAGTCCATGGGATTGTCCCGTTTCTTGCTGCGGCGGTAGGGAATGATGGTGGTCAGCAGCATGATGATAATCAGCAATCCGTACCATCCCAGGAAGCCGTTGCCAATGGTCATGCGGAAGATATTCTCCGGCAGGGGCAGCAGTGCGTGACCCAGCTGGGTCATAAAGGGATAGGTAAGCCCCGCAATCAGCACGGTGATCCATGCGCCCTTCCACCATTTCCGTCCGTTCAGGACGCGGTAAGGCCGCTCCGGCAGGGTGAAGCTGACCTTGTCGAAGAAGGGCGTTGTCAGCAGCAGCTCCAGAAGGGGAATCATCGCGACAATCGCGGTCAGCATGGCAAGCAGCCCCAGGTTTTCCTTCATACCGTACACATGATCCGCCGCGTCCAGTGTGGTGGGCAGGTCGATCGCACTGTCAAACCATTCCATGGCTGCGCGCATGCCGTGGGCATCGTGGGTGGTAAGCCGGTGGTTCGTGATAAGCAGCTCCACACGGCGGGCGGAGCCGTCGGCAAAGTCACCGTAGGTGGTGTTCCACTGTCCTGCATCCGTGCCCAGGAATTCCTGACGGAGGGGAGAGATCAGCAGCGCGTCGCTGACGGTATTCTGATAATCCCGGAAATAATTGAATTCGTCATACTTTGCCTGCAGCAGAAGCACATTGTTGAACCGAATGTCCTTTTCATCGAAGGCAGCATCGTAGAACAGCTCGCCGCACTGGAGCACAACGCACTTGGGCGAGATATCCTGCCCCTGTCCATCCACCGCACCGGACCAGGCCGCTGCCACAGACCAGGAGGCCCAGGTGCCCATGGAGTGGCCGGAAACACCCATGCGGGTGGCATCGACAAAGTCGAAGCTGGAGAGCAGACCATAGGCCGCGGCACCGCCCATGGAGGTGTCCAGCAGTGCGTTGCCCTGTTCATCCTGAGAATAGACCTGATTAAAGAAGTCCAGATTGGAGAAATTCATCATCAGCTTGTAACGGCCTGTTCCGGAGATCTCCTTCACCTGAACGCCTTCCGTACCGTAATTGACGCTGAGCTTGTGGTTCACGGAGCCACGGTTTCGCATCCCCAGGGTGGTGGAGCCGTGACCGTATTCGTCAATAGCCATGACCACAGCGCCGCGGCGCGCCAGTTCAATGGCATAGGCATCGCAGGTGTCCTTGTCATTCTGGTAGCCGTGCAGCAGCAGCACCGCCGGGGCTGGGCTGTCAGCCGTGGCCGTTTCGGGGCGGTAGAGCTTGTAGGTGATGATTCCGTCATTCAGCGAAAAGGCTTCGGTACTGATCCGCACACGGCCGTGATCCGTCTGAATGATATTTGCGATCAGCATAAAGAGCAGCACGCATACCGTCAGCAATGCCAGCAGGATTCCCCAGTGTTTTCTGGATTGTTTCATATGACTTCCTCCCTTGGTTGCAGATTTCCTCTTGGATAATTTCATTATATGTCATAGGTCTGGGGGTGTCAATTGTGGGAAAACAGAAGTTTTGCCCCGCAAAATTGGCAAAAAACACGAATGTGGGTCAACCGAAAGGGGCTGCCGCAAAACCTGCGTTTCGCGGCAGCCCCGTTTTTGTGCGTATTCTGGGGTACTGTTTTCAAATCAGGAAATCAGTGCCAGCAGTGCGTCCAGATGATCACTGTGCAGACCGGCACGGGTCTGTGCGTCCAGATCCAGACGGATCGCATCCGCCATACCTCCGCCCAGACCGGCCACTGCGGTCAGCAGTTTGTCGCAGTCTTCATAGTAGCCCGCATACAGACAGGCGTAGCCCAGATTGAGATTGGCCGCTACATTGTTGGGCTGAAGCTGTACCGCCGCAACACCGTAGCCCACCGCGCTTTCGTAATCCCGGGAGAAAATCAGGGTATAGTAGGAAGCCCAGGCATAATACTGGGCGGTATAGTAGTCCCCCAATTCCGAAAGCATCTTCTCGTAGGCCTTCAGTCCTTCCTCGAATTTCTTCCGGGAATGGTCATAGATTCCCGCCTTGAATGCGTTTTCGCCCGTGTTCAGCAGAGCTGTGGCATATTGGGCTCCATCTTCCGGTGTGCCGGTACGGTTATAGATTTTTCCGTACAGCTCCGCTGCCTTGCTGTAATAGGGGTCGGCATCGGCGAAGTTACCCTGTACATTCATGCAAATACCGCAGTTATTGTAGAGGGAAGCCAATGTTGCAACGGAATCAGTGTTCTCGGCATCGACGGCCAGTTCCTCCGAGACCGCAATTGCCTTCCGATACTGCTGCTCCGCCTCGTCATACCGTCCCGCATCGGAAAGGCACAGCGCCAGGCCGGAAATCGCTCTTGCCCAGAGGTTTCGGTTCTGCGGTGAATCCACACGTTCGCAAAGTCCGGCATAGGCATCCGCCGCCACGCTCAGGCGCTGTTGTGCCTGCGGATACGCGCCCTGCCGGTACAGCAGCACACCGTAGTTATAAGCATTTCCCGCCTGAATGGACAGAACGTTGTATGCACTGTCATCGGCCTCTTCCAGAAGTGTCTCGCACTCCCGGAAAAAGTCCGCAGCCTCCGCGTCCTGTCCCAACGCGATGGCATTGGCACCGGCATTGGACAACATCGCCGCCAGTGTGGTGGCGTTCTCCTCAGACTGCCGCTGCAGCGCGATGGCCTGCTGGAATGCCTGCGCCGCCTGCTGGTACTGACCGGCGGCGTTCAGAACCCTGCCATAGTTGTTCTGTGCAGAGGCCAGAGGCGCCATATCCCCGTCGGCCTGACACAGGGTTTGATACAGCTCGATGGCCTGCTGCTGGTAATTGGCAGCCGTGTCGTAATCTCCCAGCACACGCATGGCTGTTGCCAGCTTTTCATAGTTTGCAGCCACCTCATACTCCGCAGCCGTTTTGTCTGTGGACAGCAGCAGAATCTCCTGAATCTGCCGGGCATTGTCCTCCAGAATTCCTGAGATTTTGGAATAGGCACCGGGAACGGCCGTGAGTTTGTCCGGCAGGTCATAGGTCAGCTCCTGCAGCACCTGCATGGAGCTGCGTTCTGCCGCCTGTGCCCGGTCCCGGTCGTTCTGCGCCTGGCGCATCAGCCCCAGACTCACAGCCCCTGCCGCCGCAAACACAGCAGCGGCAGTCAGCGCTTTGGCAGCCACCCGGCGTGCTTTGCGCAGACCATGCTCCCGCTCCAGCTCCCGCAGGGGGCAGCCCGCAACCGCGGCAAGGATTTTCAGCAGCGCCGGATCCTCTTTTGCCAGCATTTTTCTGACAGGATTTCCCGGTGTTCGGATGTCCATCACCCGATCCATAATATCCGGCACCTTCTTCAGACTGGGTGGGAAGGAAGTCTCCGGGTCGCCGGTAATCAGCAGCGGATAGATGTACTCCGCCCTGCCCAGTTCAATAAAGGTGGAAACCTCCCGATCCACCCACTCAGAGCTGGGGGTATCGGTGGAACACACCAAGAGCAGGCACTTGGTAGAGCGCAGCGCCCTGTCAATGGTGTCCGTCAAAATCCGGCTGACTGGCAGCTCCTCCGTATCCCGGAAGGCCCTGTGAACATCCCGGTATCCCTTTCGCTTCAGGGCCTTGGGAAGCCGGAAACTCTCCACAAACTGGAAGGTCTTCTGGGTGATGATACTGTCCAGATTTTTGTGTCGGTAGCTGAGGAAAATGTCGTAATCAAACTGCT
>JAQXNO010000183.1 GCA_029098045.1 Bacillota bacterium | reverse complement strand
GGTACGCAGTTCGGGGTCGAGCGGGCCAGCCATTTGTCGGATGCAGTCCGTAACGCATTGCCCGCGGGGGTATCCCCGCCCTCTCAGGCGGCTGATCGCCGCCAGCTCTCCCAAAGGGAGAGCCAAGGGTCTGTACGCAGTTCGGGGTCGAGCGGGCCAGGGCAGCAATTTGTCGTATGCAGTCCGTAACGAATCGCCCGCGGGGGCACCCCGCCGCAGTCCGGGGTCGAGCGGGGCAGGGCAGCAATTTGTCGGATGCAGTGCGTAACGAATCGCCCGCGGGGGCGTCCCCGCCAGGCTTTGCGTTTTGCGCCGTAACGGTTCCGGATGTGTTGAAATGTGACAAAAATGAAACGGACAGGTTGTAGAATATGCAGAATCTTCCTCCGGGCACCAAAAAACCGTTGCTTTTTTCGCCAAGCGGCGCTATATTAACATCGTGGAGGCGATGGAAACGTTTCCACATATCAAACTGGTTCCAGATTACGGAACAATTTATTAGGAGGAAAAACAATGAAAAAGCTGATCGCTATGCTGCTGGCTCTGGTCATGGTGCTCGGTCTGGTTGCTTGCGGTGCACAGGATACTCCTGCCACTGACGCTCCCAAGTCTGACGATACCACCGCCGCTACCAATGCGCCCAAGGCTACCGGCAAGGTCTACTGGCTGAACTTCAAGCCCGAGTCCGATGAAGCTCTGCAGGAGCTGGCTGCTATGTACAAAGAGGAAACCGGCGTGGAAGTCAAGGTTGTGACCGCCGCTTCCGGCACCTACAACGAAACTCTGACCGCTGAGATGGACAAGGGCGCCAACGCTCCCACCATGTTCGTGGTCGGCAACGCCGCTGCCGCTGAAACCTGGGGCGAGTACTGCCTGGATCTGACCGGCACCCCCATCGCCAACGAGCTGAACACCGATGCCTACAACCTCTACGATGAGGATGGTAAGCTGTGCTCCATCGGCTACTGCTTCGAGTGCTACGGCATCATCGTCAACACCGCTCTGCTGGAGAAGGCAGGCTACGCCCGCGATTACATCACCAACTTCGCCACCCTGAAGGAAGTTGCTGAGGATGTGCACGCCCGCGCTGCCGAGCTGGGCTTCGACGCTTTCGCCGCTGCCGATATGGATGCTTCCTCTTCCTGGCGTTTCACCGGTCACATGATCAACATGGAATACTACTACGAGTCCGTGGATGCTCCCGAAAAGTGGGAAGTGTGCCCCGCGGAGCTGACCGGTAAGTACATGGACAACTTCAGAAACCTGTACGATCTGATGATCAACAACTCCCTGACTCCCGCTGCCGAGCTGGCCAACGGCGGCCACGACGCCCAGAACCAGTTCATCTCCGGCAAGGCCATGTTCTATCCCCAGGGCTCCTGGGAGTGGGGCAACGGTCTGGAACCCGGTGGCATGAAGGCTGAAGACCTGACCATGATCCCCTACTACGGCGGCGTTGCCGGCGAAGAGAACACCGGTCTGAACAACGGCACCGAGAACTGCTGGGCCATCAACAGCGAAGCTTCCGAAGAAGACCAGAAGGCTACCATGGACTTCATGGTGTGGCTGGTCACCAACCCCGAGGCTTCCGCAAAGGCTGTCGCCTCCTTCGGCGCAATGCCCTACAAGAGCGCTGTCACCTCCACCAACCCCTTCCTGGCCATCTCCAACGACTATGCCGCTGCCGGCAAGGCCAATATGTGGTGGGCTACCAACTACCAGCCCAACGTGGATGCTTACCGCGCTGCCGTCGTCTCCGCTCTGAACACCTACAATGCTGATCCCACCGATGCCAACTGGGAGCAGGTCGAGACCGCTTTCATCGCCGGCTGGGCTGTTCAGTATCAGGCTGCCAAGGGCTAATTGAGATCTCACTCTGGTTAAAAAATCCGCAATGGGGTGGGCAACTGCCCACCCCATTTTTTACATCACGGCTCGGGGCCGCATGAGGCCGGAGCTGTGTCTACTTTTCAAAACGGGAGTGCATGCTTCATGAAAAAGAAAACCAAGGTCCGGGGCGGCACCATGATCAGCCGGTCCGTCCAGAAGACCTTCCCCCTGTTCCTGCTGCCCACGGTGGCAGCCTTCTGCATCGGGTTCGTGTGGCCCTTCCTGCATGGCTTGTTCCTGTCCTTTACCAAGTTCAAGACCACCAGCAAGTGGACATGGGTTGGTATTGAGAACTATCTAAAGGCTTTTGCCGATGAGAGCTTCCGCTACTCCTTCGGCTACACCGCCATGTATGCCATCGTGTCCGTGGTGCTCATCAATGTGCTGGCCTTTACCATCGCCTATTTCCTGACCCAGAAGATCCGGGGTGCGAACCTGTTCCGCACCGTGTTCTTCATGCCCAACCTGATCGGCGGCATCGTGCTGGGCTACATCTGGTCCATGATCTTCGACGGCTTCCTGGGTGCCTATGGCAAGTCCATCCTGACCGACACCACCTGGGGCTTCTGGGGTCTGGTGATCCTCATGTGCTGGCAGCAGGTGGGCTATATGATGATCATCTACATCGCTGGCCTGCAGGCCGTGCCGGAGGATATGCTGGAAGCCGCCAGAATCGACGGCGCCACCTCCACCCAGACCCTGTTCAAGGTGACCATCCCCAACGTGATGCCCTCCATCACCATCTGCACGTTCCTGTCCATCACCAACGCCTTCAAGCTCTTCGACCAGAATCTGGCGCTGACCGGCGGCCTTCCCTACATCATCAACCCCGATGGCACCTCCGTGCATACCACGGAAATGCTGGCGCTGAACATCTACAACACTTTCTACGGCCAGTCCTCCAACTCCCGGGGCGTTGCCCAGGCAAAGGCGGTGCTGTTCTTCATTCTGGTGGCTGCGCTGGGTCTGATGCAGCTGAAATTTACACGTGACAAGGAGGTTCAGCAGTAATGAAAGATCAGGTTTTCCGCGCCGAGAAACGGCGCAAGACGGCGCTGACCGTTGTCTTTGCCCTGCTTTCCGTCGCCTATGTGTTCCCCGTGTTCATGGTTCTGGTGAACTCCTTCAAGCAGAACACCTACGTCAAAACCGAAACCTTCGCCATGCCCACCGCCGAGAGCTTCGCGGGCTTCGGCAACTTCATCACCGGCATGACTTTCGGCGGCTATCCCTTCTCCAGGAGCGTCCTGTACAGCGTTATCATCACCGTGCTGTCCACGGCGCTGATCCTGCTGTTCTGCTCCATGGCCGCATGGTTCATCTCCCGTGTGGACAATAAATTCTGCCGGGGCGTGTACTACACCTGCGTGTTCTCTCAGGTGGTTCCCTTCCAGATGGTCATGTTCACCCTGTCCAAAACCGCCAATACACTGCACCTGAATACCCCCTGGACCATTCCCATCATCTATCTGGGCTTCGGCGCCGGCCTTGCGGTGTTCATGTTCGTGGGCTTTGTCAAGGCCATTCCGCTGGATATTGAGGAAGCAGCCGCCATCGACGGCTGCGGGCCCATCCGCACCTATTTCAGCGTGGTGCTTCCCATGCTGAAGCCCACCATGATCTCCGTGGGCATTCTGGAGCTGATGTGGGTCTGGAACGACTATCTGCTCCCCTATCTGGTGTTGGATCGCACCGAGTACCGCACCATCCCCATCCATGTCCAGTTCCTGAAGGGCAGCTACGGCACCGTGGATCTGGGCGCCACCATGGCCATCATTCTCATGGCGATCATCCCTGTGATCGTGCTGTATCTGTTCTGCCAGAAGCACATCATCAAGGGTGTGGCCGCCGGCGCCGTGAAGGGCTAAGGAACCTCTGAATAAATCGTCTGCGGCCGAACGGCGAATCTATTGGCACATCTGTGCAGTTTGAAAAGTGGGAAATACATACAGTATTCCTCCACTTTCCAAACTTTCATCTGTACCAATATCTTCTGCCATCGGCACTTGCCGATTGAATCAGAGCTTCCCTTCCGCAACCATTGGGGCTTCCCGGTGACGGGAAGCCCAATTTTTTAAGGAGAGACACCCCATGACCATCAAAGATCTGGCCGCAAAGACCGGCTATGCCGTGGGCACCGTGTCCCGGGCACTGAACAATCAGCCCAATGTCAGCGAAACAGCCCGGGAGGCCATTCTGAAAGCTGCCCGGGATTGCGGCTTCGAGCTGAATGTCAATGCCAAGCAGCTCAAGCAGCATATCTCCTCCACCATCCTGATCATCGTCAAGGGTATCCAGAACGAGTTCTTTTCCGGGATGGTGGAAACCGCCCAGAATCTGATCGCCGATACCCGCTACCAGCTGGTGGTGGATTATATGGACGAGGATTTGAACGAGGTGCACCGGGCCATCCAGCTGTGCCGGGAGAAGAAGCCTCTGGGCATCCTGTTCTACGGGGGCAACACCGGCAATTTCATGGCCGATTTTCACCGCATCGATATTCCCTGCGTCCTGGTGACCAATGACGCCTCCGGGCTTTCCTTTGACAACCTGTCCAGCGTCACCACCGACGACCGGGAGGCCGCCCGCAGCGCCGTGGAGCTGCTGATCGGGCTGGGACACCGGAGCATCGGCATCATCGGGGGCGACCAACAGCTTTCCGACATCAGCCGCCTGCGCTATGAGGGGTGTCTGGACGCCTTCCGCAGCAACGGCCTTGCCTTCGATATGCAATACTATCAGGGAGGGCGCTACTCCTATGAGGACGGCTATCAGGCTACCCGCAGCCTGCTGCAAAAGGGCTGCCGCTTCACGGCGCTCTTTGCCATGTCCGATGTCATGTCCATCGGTGCCATCCGGGCACTGCGGGACGCGGGGCTGCGGGTGCCGGAGGATGTATCGGTGATCGGCGTGGACGGACTGCCCCTGGGGGCGTTCATCGTCCCCCAGCTGTCCACAGTCCGGCAGTCCACCCGGACCATCGCCCAGCGCAGTGTGGAAATTCTACTGGAGGCCATCGAGCAGGGGGCATCCGCCCGGCACGAGCGGG
>JAQXNO010000182.1 GCA_029098045.1 Bacillota bacterium | reverse complement strand
CACTGCTCGGAGGCGGTGATGCGCTGCTCCGTCCGGGCCTTGCCCGCCTTGTAGCGCTGCAGAATCCGGGTAAATTCCAGCAGCCGCTCCGGCCCCACCGGCAGCGCCTCTTCGGGCAGCGCCTGCGCAGGCAGTCCCTCCATGGGCATCTGTGCATCCTGCCCCTGTACGGGCATCTGTGCACCCTGCCCGGCCGGCGCCTGCATGGGCACCTCCACCCGCAGCCCCGCTTCCGTTCTGATTTCCTGTTCCAATTTCATTTCCTCCTTGTTTATAGTTTCCTTTCCTGTCAATGCGCCCCGGCGGCGTGTCGCCGCTGAGCGGCAGCGCCCTTGGCTCCCCCTCTGCACCGGCGCGGGAGCGCCCTTGGCTCCCCCTCTGGGGGAGCTGGCGGCGATCAGCCGCCTGAGAGGGTAACCAGCCCCCGATACCCTCTCAGTCACCTTCGGTGACAGCTCCCCCAAAGGGGGAGCCAAGTTGTCAGCTTCGGTGACAGCTCCCCCAAAGGGGGAGCCAAGACCCTCTCAGTCACCTGCGGTGACAGCTCTCCCAAAGGGAGAGCCAAGGACTGCATGCAGTTCGGGGTCGAGCGGCGCAGGGCAGCTATTTGTCGGATGCAGTGCGTAACGCATTGCCCGCGGGGGCATCCCCGCTGCCTGCAGAATTGCCGCCCGGCGCGTGGGCACCGGGCGGCATGGAGGAATATACAGGCGCAGGCTTATTTGTAAAGCGCAGGCTTCTCAATGGTTGCGACCGGCAGGAACCGGGAAGTGCCGCGGGAGGCGTTCAGCGCGTCGCCTGCCACGCAGGCCACATAGCCGTCCCAGGCGGAGGGGCCGGTGAGCTTGCCCTGATGGACGGACTCCACCCACCTGCACATCTCGATGTCGTAGGCTTCGATGAAGCGTTCCTTCCAGTCGGTCATAATGGGCATGGATTCCGCGGGATTCAGGCTGTCCCAGCCCTGAGGACGGGAGCGGCGAACCACGGCGTAGGGGTCGGGCAGCTTCACGGTGCCGTTCTCGCAGACCACCTCGCACTGGATGTCATAGCCGTAGCCGTCGGCCACCTGCACTTCCACATCAATAAAGCAGCCCTTTTTGGTACGCAGCAGCACCACCTGGGGGTTGTCATAGCCCTTGGTGGAGTTGGCGGACTGGCGGACACGCACCGCCTGAGCGTCCTCGTACTCGTCGTCCAGCAGCCAGCGGCAGATGTCCAGCTCGTGGATGGCCACATTGGTGATGCCGTTTTCCGTCTTGAAGCCGGGACCCTGGCTGACGTTGCGGTGGCAGGCCTTGATGAGCAGCGGCGCGCCCAGCTCGCCGGACTGAATGATCCGCTTCATTTCGGCATAGCCCCGGTCATAGCGGCGCATGAAGCCCACCTGCACCAGTCGCTTGCCGATCTGCAGCTCCCGGGCAATGATCTCTTCGCAGTCGGCGGCATTCTGGGACAGGGGCTTTTCACAGAAGCACCACTTCTCCTGCGCCAGAACCTTCATCACATAGTCATGGTGGGTGGCATCGATGGAGGTGATCATCACCGCTTCCACCTCAGGGTCCTTGATCAGACCGTCGCAGTCGTTTCCGAAGGAGCGGATGCCGAAGCGGGCGGCGGTATCGTCGGCTGCCGCGGCCACATAGTCCGCCACCGCCACCACGGTTGCGCCCGGGACGGTCTGCATGATCCGGCGGCAGTGATCCCGGCCGATGGCGCCGCAGCCGATGATGCCGATTTTCAGTTCTTTCTCCATTTCAATGACTTCCTTTCATCAATACTTTCTGGCGTCCTTCACATGGGCCAGATGATCCGCATACGCGGCCAGATTTCTGGGATTCTCCGATACCTCCGTATCGCCCACACGCCACCAGGAGCTGTAGCCCTCGGTCATGGACTTGGGCAGCACGCGGATGTCAAACAGCACGGGAACACCCTCCACGGTCTTGGCATCGGCGATGGCCTGCCGCAGCTGCTCCAGGGTATGCACCGTGTAGGCTTTGCAGCCGTAGCCCTCGGCGATTTTGGCGAAGTCCACGCCCATAAAGCGGCCGGAGTGCTTGCCGTCCTCGCCGCGGAAGCGCAGCTCGGTACACAGGGTATCGTTGCCGTGTCCCACCTGCAGGTTGTTGATGCAGCCGAAGCTGGCGTTGTTGAACAGACACACGTTGATCTTCTTATGCTCCTGAACGGCGGTCAGCAGCTCGGAGTGGAGCATGATGAAGGAGCCGTCGCCCACCATGGCGTATACATCCCGGTCGCCGATGGCATACTTCACGCCCAGCGCGCCGGAGATCTCATAGCCCATGCAGGAATAGCCGTATTCCATGTGGTAGGTATCCTGTGCCATGGGCCGCCACATCCGCTGCATATCGCCGGGCAGGGAGCCGGAGGCGCCGATCACCACATCGGTGGGGTCGATTGTGTGGTTGATCACGCCCAGCACGGCGGTCTGGGTCAGGTCGGCCTGCAGATCCTCCGCGAAGCGGAAGGCGGATTCGGCGTTGGCGTCGTTGACCTCGGGCACATAGTCCGGGCCGAAGGTGATGCCGTCCAGCCGCTCCAGCTCCTGCTTCCACCGGGCACGTGCCTGAATCACTTC
>JAQXNO010000181.1 GCA_029098045.1 Bacillota bacterium | reverse complement strand
GATTCTCTAAACTGAAAATAAACAATGAAATAGGATCTTCTTTTCCTGCTTTATGAATATGATAACACACAGATATGAAAATTTCTATCAGCAGAATCTTTATAACTTCAAAAAGCAGGAACGATTCCGTACGGTGATATTCCACAAACCGGAAAGAAAAAATGGTTCCTTGTTCAATTCCGATATTTTCAGCAAAAATGCCGACTTTCCCAAAAACAAGGGAAAGTCGGCATTTTGGCACCCTGAAGAGGACTTGAACCTCCGACCTATCGCTTAGGAGGCGATCGCTGCTATCCAACTGAGCTATCAGGGCATATGAAATTATGAAACGACCCACCGTGCACGTTTCTGGCCAAGGCACAAATCTCGACCGGAATCTGGCAGACGTGCGCTCTGTCCGGCGGAGCAATTGCAACATGGAAGTGCAACGCATCTATTCTACTCAATTTCTGCTGTGCTGTCAAGGAAAAGAGAATGAAAACGAAAAAAACAGGGCAGGTGGAGGGTAAAATCGATTTTACACTTTACATATTTGCATCTTTCGGTTATAATGTACAAAACTATGTAAACATCACGAAATGAGAGATTTTTATGAATATTGAATTTGACGTTTATAAGCAGAAGCTCAATGACTGCAAGCCGGCGCTGGATGGCCTGGCGGAATCCCTGAATTTGGCAGGTCTTCGCAACGATTTGGAACGTATGCAGGCCATGCAGGAGGCGCCCGGTTTCTGGGATGATCCCGACAAAAGTCAGAAGATCGTGGTCAAGGCAAAGCAGACCCAGAGCAAAATCGAAAAGTATGAGGCAATGTGCGGCCGCTGGGATGATCTGATGACCATCTGTGAGATGGCTGCGGAAGAAGATGACGATTCCATGCTGGACGAGCTGAAAGAGGGCTTTGATTCTCTGACTGCTGCCATGGAAGCCTGCCGCCTGCAGACACTGCTGACCGGCAAGTACGACAGAAACAACGCGATTATGAGCTTTCAGTCAGGCGCCGGCGGCACGGAGGCGCAGGATTGGTGCCAGATGCTGTACCGTATGTACACCCGCTGGGCCGAACGCAGCGGGTTCACCTACAAGATTCTGGACTATCAGGAAGGGGATGAAGCAGGCATCAAGTCCGCATCCATTATGGTGGAGGGAGAGAACGCCTATGGCTTCCTGAAGGGTGAGAATGGCGTTCACCGACTGGTTCGCGTTTCTCCCTTCGACGCCAACGCGCGCCGCCAGACTTCTTTCTCCGCCATTGAAGTGATTCCTGAGATCGAGGACGACTCCGAGGATTTTGAGATCAAGCCTGAAGATTATGAGATGCAGGTCTACCGTTCCTCCGGCGCAGGCGGACAGAAGGTCAACAAGACTTCTTCTGCCGTCCGTTTGATCCACAAGTCCGGCATTGTTGTCTCCTGCCAGACGGAGCGCAGCCAGTTCCAGAACAAGGAAACCTGCTTGCGTATGCTGCGCAGTAAGCTGGTTGAGATCCGGGAGCGGGAGCATCTTGCCAATATCGCTGACATCAAGGGTGTTCAGCAGAAGATCGAGTGGGGCAGCCAGATCCGAAACTATGTGTTTATGCCCTACACACTGGTGAAGGATACACGGACCGGCTGCGAGACTTCCAATGTCAACGGTGTCATGGATGGCGCTCTGGATCCGTTCATTGAAAGCTATCTCAACTGCCTTGCCACCGGCAATTGGGTACAGAAATAAGGGAAGATGCATCCCTGTTAAAGTAAATAAATATCGAATACCACTTGATATTTGAAAATGGCTGTGTTATAATGACCGGGCTGTTTGAAACTCGCGCCTTTTGCGAGTGCATATATCCGGTTTTCACCGCAAAAAGCGGAGGGAGGTTATTGAAATGGAAATCGTTCTGACTGTTCTGGAGGCCATTGCCAGCGTTGCACTGATCGTCATCGTTCTGATGCAGTCCGGCAAGGAAGCAGGTCTGTCCGGTGCCATCGCCGGCAATTCCGACACCTACCTGAGCAAGGGCAAGGGCAAGAATCTGGATCAGGTTCTGGCAAGTGCCACCAAGTGGGTTGCTCTGGCTTGGGTTCTGCTGACCCTGTCTTTGAGCCTCATCTGATTCATTGACAACAGAAACACAAGACCACGGATGAATTTCTGTGGTCTTTGTTTATTGCCCGACTGTGTTTCAGCATAGACTTTTTCTTCTGCCTGTGCTATACTGTAGCCAACCTTGATATTAGGAGTGTTTCAAATGTGTGCTGTAAAACTTGCAGGTCTTGAACCTGCTTCCGTATTCGGTTTTTTTGAAGAGATTTGCTCCATTCCGCACGGCTCCCGGAATACCAAAGCCATCAGCGATTACTTGGCTTCTTTCGCCAGAGCGAGAAACCTGCGGTATGTGCAGGATGAGGCAAACAATGTGATCATTTTTCAGGAGGGTACCTGCGGCTACGAGGATCATGCACCTGTGATTTTGCAGGGTCATATGGATATGGTCTGCGAGAAAGATGCCTCCTGCCCCCTGGATATGGCGGTGGACGGGCTGGATGTTGCCCATGATGATCGCTTTGTGTTCGCAAAGGGCACGACCCTGGGTGCGGACAATGGCATTGCGGTTGCCTATGCGCTGGCGCTGCTGGATGACACATCCATTCCGCATCCCCCTCTGGAAGTGGTGATTACCGTCGATGAGGAGATCGGCATGCTGGGCGCCGCGGTCATTGACCTGTCTGAACTGAAGGGCAGAATGCTGCTGAATCTGGACTCCGAGGATGAGGGCGTTTTTACCGTTTCCTGCGCCGGCGGCGCTACCGCGACCATAGAACTGGAAGCGGCGCGTCGTGCGGTCTATGGCCCGTGCATTCGCCTGTGCGTGGATGGACTGCAGGGCGGCCATTCCGGTGCGGAGATCCACAAGAACCGTGCCAATGCCAACAAGGTTATGGGTGAGTTTCTGAGCCGGATTCAGGCCATGATGCCTTTGTGCCTGACCTCCTTTGCCGGCGGTTCCAAGGACAATGCGATTCCCCGTTCCTGCCAGGCGAATGTGGTTGCCATGGGCATCAATCTGGAGCGTATCAATGGCATCGCGGAAACCCTGCAGGCGGAGGTACGCGCCCGGTACGATGAGCCGGAGGCAGTCGTTCAGGCCTTTGATCTGGATGCCCTCGGCGGCAATGCACTGCCGGCAGAAGTGACCGCAAAGGTCATTGCCCTACTGTGCAGCGCGCCCAACGGCGTTCAGGCCATGAGCGAGGATATGCCCGGTCTGGTGCAGACCAGCCTCAACATGGGCATAGCAAAGCTTGGCAACTCCATGAAGATGACCTTCTCTGTCCGCAGCAGCGTGAATCAGGAGAAGCAGGAATTGCTGCAGAAGCTGCAGGAACTGGCGAAATTCCATGATGCATCTTACTCGCAGATGGGTGAGTATCCCGCGTGGGAGTATAGACCTGACTCCAAGCTCCGCACGGTCATGGTGGATACCTACCAGCGCCTCTACGGAAAGACACCGGAGGTTCTTGCTATTCATGCCGGTCTGGAATGCGGCCTTCTGGGACAGAAGCTTCCGGGGCTGGACTGCGTTTCCATCGGCCCGCAGATGCACGATATTCACACCAGCCGGGAAAAGCTGGACATTGCTTCCACCGGGCGCACATGGAACTTCCTGCTTGAAATTCTGAAAGCCCTCTGACGGCATCCGTTTTAAAATGACCCACACAAAGTGGGTCATTTTTTGTATACCATACCCTTGAACCAGCGAAGATCCTCCGAACGCAGAATCCTGAAAAGGAACAGCAGGGAACTGAGCAGCAGGAGAAAGGAAATACAGCGGAAGGAAACGTTCCGCACATGGCTTGCAGCCCAGATGCACAGCAAGGTTGCGGATACGGACAGAACCGGGATATATGCAGGGATGCTTCGTATGCTGATTTTCAGAAGACGCCCAAGGCTTAACAGGAAATTGATCAAATGGGTCACAAAAAAACTGATATAATACCCCAGCATGCCGGAACGTGGCAGCAGAAGATACAGAAAAAACACATCCAATGCGGATGTGAGAATGTTGTAGCGAACGCAGACACGCTGCTGCCCCAGTCCCTTGGTCATGGCATCGATAAGGATGTCGCAGTACAGCATGGGCACCAACAGCGCGTAGCAGCGCATAAAGTGTGCCGCGTCCAGGCTTTTATACAACCGGATACA
This sequence comes from Bacillota bacterium, assembly GCA_029098045.1. GTDB lineage: Bacteria > Bacillota > Clostridia > Oscillospirales > Oscillospiraceae > Faecousia. Next base: position 6,885 of record JAQXNO010000181.1, on the reverse strand, counting down.
AAGGAAATCGGCCATCAGGTAAAGAAGCCCACCCATGGCGGCACCATAGATCATCCCGACACGCAGACCCTTTCTCACGAGATATTGGATTCGGGTCTCGCTTCCTGCGGCAGCACAGCGGGCAAGCTCCGGAATCAGCAATTCCGTCAGGCCAAAGAGAATCGATGCCGGGAACATGATCACCGGGAACACCATACCGCTGACCAGACCAAAGGCAGCCAGAGGACTGGAGACAGCCGGGTTAAGAGCCAGTCGTTTTGGCACCATCAGATTCTCCGCTGTGGTGATCCCGCTTTTCAGATCATCGGCGAATGCCAGCGGAAGCGCAGTCTGCATCAGACGGCGATTCACATGGATCCGGGCACCTGTCGGGGCATGCTCCCGCAGCCGCAGCACTACAAGACAGGCCAGTGTCAGCATGCTGCCCAAGGAACTACCCATGATGACACACAGGCAGGCTCTGACCGGGTCACGTTTCGCAAACAGCGTCAATGCGGCCATGGTCAGCGACATGGAGCAAACCTGCTCCGCCACTTCTACGGCAGCCAGTGTGCCGATGCGGTTTGCGGCCGTGAAGTAGCCTGTCATGACACCACAAAGACAGGTGACAGGCAAAAAGGCTGCGAAAAGGCGCAGCGGTGCCACTGTCCTGGGGTCGCCGATCCAGACCGATGCAATCCATGGTGCGAACCGATACAGCAGCATGGCAACACTGGAGCTGAATGCGATGCTGTACAGGCAGCAGCCGGACAGCACCCAGATGACGTTCTGGGGATTTTTTCTGCCCAGTTCCTCGGCTGTTAAGTACATGGCAGCGGTACGGATGCCACCGATACCGGCAACCATCGCAAGACTGCCCACGCTCATGACCAGCTGCAGCAGACCGATGCCTGCGGCGCCAATACAACCGGACAGATACACCTGAAAGGATGTCCCCACCAGCCGCAGAAGCAGATTGACAGCCGTCAGCAGCAGGGCAGAATAGAAAATCGGAAGCTTTTTAGGCAAAGGAATCCCCCCTTGTCCACATCCTATGCGCAACAAGGGGAGAGGTAGAACGAAGGAATCCCCGATATCAGGGGTTAAACTCCTTGCAGAACATGGCAAGGGGACATTCACCGCATCTGGGGTTTCTGGCGGTGCAGCAATCCCGTCCGAACAAAACGATCCGGTGGCAGAAATCACTGCTCTCCTCCGGCGGCAGAATCCTCCGAAGCTGCTGTTCCACCTTTTCCGGCTCTTTTCCAATGGAAAGACCCAACCGGCCGCAGATGCGGATACAATGGGTATCGCAGACCACACTGCCGGGTGTGCCATAGAGATCACCCAGCAGAAGATTTGCGGTTTTTCTCCCCACACCCGGAATGCGCAGGAGCTGTTCCATCGTATCGGGCACCTTCCCCTCGTAATCGTTCAGGAGCATCTGACAGCCAAGAACAATATCCCGGGCTTTGTGCTTGTAAAATCCGCAGGAACGAACATAGTTTTCCACGTCCGCAATATCGGCACCGGCCATGGCATCCAGCGTTGGATACGCGGCAAAGAGAGCGGGTGTTACCAGATTTACCCGGGCGTCGGTACACTGGGCGGACAGCCGCACGGCGATCATCAGCTCATAATCCTTTTCGTAGTGGAGCGCGCAGAGCGCATCTGGATAGCGCGCCTTCAAAATCTCAATAATGGAATTGACTTTTTCCTCCATAGCCGTGTCTCCTTTGAGGCTTTTTCACAATTCTAACACAGCAAAAGGGAAATGAAAAGTGGTTTTCTTGCACAGATTTTGCCGGTGTGTCATAGCATGAAGGGAATGATTGGAGGGATTATTCGTGATTGTGCCGTTGAATCAGGTTTGTATGGGAAGCTGGGCCTGTGTGATCAGCGTGGATACGGATCAGCAGATGCAAAAAAGACTGTTTGATTTCGGGCTTGTTCCGGGAACAAAGGTGCGCCTCGCTTATGCCAGCCCCGGCGGGCATGTGGCGGCCATTGAGCTGCGGGGCAGCGTCCTGGCGTTGCGGGATGCGGATCTGTGCCGCATTCGGGTACAGGTATAATGGGGTGCACCGAAAAACCAATGAAGGTTGCCCTGGCAGGAAATCCCAATGTGGGGAAATCAACACTCTTTAACGCTCTTACAGGACTTCACCAGCATACCGGAAACTGGCCGGGGAAAACGGTGGGAAAGGTGTCGGGGGAAACGGTGTTTCAGGGCCGGAAGATAGAACTGATTGATCTGCCCGGTACATATTCCCTGACGGGTGCCAGTGAGGACGAACGGATCGCCGCGGAGTTTATCGCATCCAACGAGGCGGATTGTATCATTGCGGTCTGCGACGGGAGTTGCCTGGAGCGGACATTGATTTTGGCGCTTCAAATCCTGAAGCAGACAAAGCGTGTGGTTCTTTGCGTCAATTTGATGGATGAGGCAGAAAAGAGAGGAATTCAGATTGACCGGGAATTGCTGGAAAAGCTGCTGAAAATCCCTGTGGTATTCACCTCAGCCGGCAGGAAGGAAGGTCTGGAAACGCTGCTTGAACGCACGCAGGAAGTTATCGGTGCAGTGGGCGCATTTCATGAGATGGAACCGCTGACAAAAGCGGAGGAGCTTGCAAACCGGTGCGTCCGGGTGGAAAAGCCGGAAGAGAATTGGAGAAAGGTATTGGACAGGGTTCTGGTCAGCCGCCGCCACGGGATGCCGGTGCTGCTGCTGTTGCTGCTATTCATCGTCTGGCTGACGGTATGGGGCGCAAACTATCCGTCGCAGCTGCTGGAATCCCTGTTCTATTCCGGCTACAGGCTTCTGATCAAATGGAGCGGCAATTGGCCATGGTGGCTGTCAGGCACTTTGATCGACGGAATGTACATGACAGCCGCCCGGGTCATCGCGGTGATGCTGCCGCCGATGACGATCTTCTTTCCCTTATTCACGATTCTGGAGGATGTGGGCTATCTGCCGCGGATGGCGTTTCTGCTTGACAAACCCCTATGCCGCTGCGGTGGCTGCGGCAAGCAGGCATTGACGCTTTGTATGGGTCTGGGCTGTAACGCGGTGGGTGTCACAGGCTGCCGCATCATCGATTCGCCGCGGGAGCGCCTGATGGCCATTTTGACCAATGCCATGGTGCCCTGTAACGGACGCTTTCCCACACTGATTCTGCTGGGGAGTCTGTTTTTTGCCCATGGCTGCGCACCCCTGGTTGTGGCGCTGTGCATCGTGCTTGGCGTGCTTGGTGCCATGGGGACATCGGGGCTTCTCAGCCGCACGGCGCTGCGCCACGAACGCAGTACCTTTGTGATGGAGATGCCGCCCTTCCGACGCCCGCGGATTGGGCAGATTCTGGTGCGCTCACTTCTGGACAAATCCCTGTTCGTGGCGCTTCGGGCGTTGACCGTGGCGGCACCTGCCGGGGTTTTGCTGTGGTTCATGGCAAATACCTCCCTGCTGGGAAGGCTTTCTGAAATACTGGAGCCGGTTGGACGGTTGCTGGGAATGAATGGAATCATCATACTGGCATTCATCATGGCGCTTCCTGCAAATGAACTGGTGATCCCGGTGATTCTCATGGCTGTTTCGGGCGTTGGCACGCTGGTGGAGGCACAGGACACGTCGATTCTTCTGGAAACCGGCTGGACATGGAAGACAGCCCTTTGCACCATGGTGTTTACCATTTTTCATTGGCCCTGCTCCACAACGCTCATCACCATTTACAAGGAAACAAAAAGCACGGCAAAAACAGCGGCGGCATTTTTCCTGCCCACCGCTGTTGGATGTATTCTATGTCTGATGCTGAATCTGATCCTCCAGAGCTTCGGCAGTTAATGCCGAAATCTCGTAGGCAGTGCGCTCCTGTGGCCCATCCTCCGTCTGCTTGGTGTAAATCCGGCTCTGAAGCCGCCCCCGGATGCAGATGCGGTCACGGATGTGACACTGGGAAATCTCATAGGCTGTTCGTCCCCATAGAATGCAGGGCAGATAATCCGCCCTGCGAAAGGATCGTGGTACCGCCAGCATCACGTCACAGATCTCACGTCCCAGAGGGGTACGGCGATAGGTTGGCTCCTTACAGATGGGGCCTTCCAGAGTCACTTCGTTGATTGGATCCCCATCCTCGCAAATGATTTCCCGGGCGAATACAAAAATCAGCAAATGCCGCAGCCCGTTTTCCCGTACGTTGTGGGATCGGATCTGCCCTGTGACGGTGATCATCTCCCCGCCGGACAGATCCATGGCATTCAGGATTCTTTCCTCCGCCACCACCGGGAGCAGGTCGACTGTGCCGGACAGCCGCGCCACTTCCAGCGTGAAACGGTAAAATCTTCTGCCGTGATTTTCGTGGGAGAAATGGGGAAGCGCCAGCAAAACGCCCCGCAGCCGCACTTGGTTTTCGATATGTTCCATCGTACCACCTCAAACTTTCAGATGTATGGAACATCCTATGGCGGAGGACAAAAATTAAGAACCCCATCCTCGGGATGGGGTTCGATGATCGTCAGCGCTTTTTTCGAACAGGTGTCCTGGCTGCCGGCTTCTTCGTGGTCACGCCGGCTGCAGGCTTCCTGGAAGACGCCGTGGCGGCAGGCTTCTTTACGGCAGTTTTCCCTTTTGTGGGAGCTTTGGGAGGGGGTGCGGATGCCTTCTCTTTCCGTGGCGGTACCGCGCGGATCAGGCATTTGGGACCGGAACCAATCAGGTCCTCCCGGTGGGCGGCGATCAGTGCTTCCCTGACCAGATAGTAGTTTCTGGGATTTCGGTACTGAATCAGTGCCCGCTGCATGGCCTTTTCGTGGGGATCGGTGGGAACATAGACATGCTCCATGGTTCTGGGATCAAGACCTGTGTAGTACATGACCGTGGACAGGGTGGAGGGCGTGGGATAGAAATCCTGCACCTGCTCCGGGTTGTAGCCCATGTCGCGGATGTATTCTGCCAGCTCCACAGCCTCTTTCATGGTGGAGCCGGGATGGCTGGACATGAGGTAGGGGACAAGAAACTGATTCATGCCGTACTGCTTGTTCAGGGCGTAGTATTTGTCCACAAACTGATTGTAGACGGCGTTTTTTGGCTTTCCCATGCGGCACAGCACCGCATCGGACACATGCTCCGGCGCTACCTTCAGCTGACCGGAGATGTGGTACTGTACCAGCTCCTTGAAGAAGGTATCCTTTTTGTCCGCCAGCAGATAGTCAAATCGAATGCCGCTGCGGACGAAGACCTTCTTCACACCGTCTATTTTACGCAGCTTGCGAAGCAGCGCGATATAGTCTGAATGATCGGCCTTCATGTTTTTGCAGGGGCTTGGGTAGAGGCACTGCCGCCCGCCGCAGGCACCCTTGGTCAGCTGCTTGTCACAGGCGGGGTGGCGGAAGTTGGCGGTGGGGCCGCCCACATCGTGGATATAGCCTTTGAAATCCTTGTCCTTGACCATCTTTTCCGCTTCCGCAAGGATGGACTCGTGGGAGCGGGTCTGAATGATTCTGCCCTGATGGAAGGTCAGCGCGCAGAAAGAGCAGGCGCCGAAACAGCCCCGGTTGGAAACCAGACTGAACTTCACTTCCTCGATGGCCGGTACACCGCCCAGTTTTTCATAGCTGGGATGGTAGGTTCTTTCGTAAGGCAGGTCATAGACCTGATCCATCTGCTCTGTGGTCAGTGGCTTCTGAGGGGGATTCTGCACCACATACCGATCGCCAAAGGGTTCTGCCAACCGTTTGGCCGTGAAGGGATCGCAGTTTCCATATTGAATTTTGAAGGATTCGGCATACTTGCGTTTGCTGGTTTTCAGCTCATCATAGGAAGGCAGCACAATGGTAGGCAGGCTTTCATCCAGCTCCGCGGTTTTGAATACGGTACCGTCCACCCATGTAATATCCTTTGCTTCCATGCCGGAGTTGAGCGCGTCGGCAATCTCCACAATGGACGTTTCACCCATGCCGTACATGAGAAGATCCGCCTGGGAATCCAGCAAAATGGAGCGCTTCATGGTCTCCGACCAGTAATCGTAATGGGAAAGCCGCCGTAAAGACGCCTCAATACCGCCAATCAGAATCGGCACATTCCTGTAGGTCTGACGAATCAGGTTACAGTATACGATTGTTGCGTAGTCGGGACGTTTGCCCATGATACCGCCGGGGGTGAAGGCATCGGTTTTGCGCCTGTGCTTGGTGACGGAATAGTGGTTCACCATGGAGTCCATATTGCCGCCGGAAACCAGAAAGCCCAGACGTGGCTTCCCGTAGATATCGATGGACCTGGGATTCTTCCAGTCCGGCTGGGAGATGATGCCTACGGTATAACCGTGACTCTCAAGAATTCGGCTGATGATGGCGTGGCCGAAGGAAGGGTGGTCAACGTATGCGTCGCCGATGACATAGACAAAATCGCACTGTGTCCAGCCCCGATCAATCATATCCTGCTTGCATATGGGCAAAAAAGGCATATTCTACCTCCGATACTCGTTTCTTTCACCATTGTACCAGAAAAAAGATACGATGAAAAGAGCTAAATTCTGGAGCGCTTTGATGAAAAGAAACGGAATAAAAAGGTGCTGCGCAAAAGTGCACAGCACGAAAGCGGAATTACTTGTGGGTGACCTTCTTCGTAGTACCGTCGGGATAAACAATGGTGGTGTGCTCCAGCTGGCCTACCAGATTCGCCTTGACGGAATCAATGTAGATCCTTCTCAGCTTGTCCCGCTCGACCAGCTCTTCGGGCGTCAGACCCTCGGCCTTATTTTTGGCAGCCAGCTGGTTGATTCTGGCGATGACTTCGTTCATATTCATATCGTTACCTCACACATAGCGATGAATTGTAATGGAAATGCGGTCTTTTTTGGTGCGTCCGTTGACCGCTGCCAGCTTGATTTTGCCAAGACCTCGTACGGAGAC
>JAQXNO010000180.1 GCA_029098045.1 Bacillota bacterium | reverse complement strand
TCGTAGTTGTCCACCATGTCCACGGTATCGGCGTCAATGTCCCGGAAAAGCTCCGCGCAGATGGGATCCAGCTTCGCCTCGGTATAACGGGAAGCAGCATAGGCCATGTCCCGGGAATATACCTTACCGAAGTTGCCCTTGGAATCCACAAAGGGGTGCAGCAGGGTTTCGTTGCCCTTTGCAAGGCGCACCATGGTCTCATAAATCGCCGCGTCTCCGTGGGGATTCAGCTTCATGGTCTGACCCACAATGTTGGCGGACTTGGTTCTTCCGCCGCTGAGCAGACCCATCTTGTACATGGTGTACAAAAGCTTGCGGTGGGAGGGCTTGAAGCCATCAATCTCCGGGAGGGCCCGGGAGACAATGACCGACATGGCATAGGGCATATAGTTGATTTCCAGTGTTTCGGTCACCGGCTGCTCCGTGGTGGAACCGACCAGACCCATAATGCCGTCGGTGTTGATTTTCTTTTTATTCTGTTCCGTTTCCTTTTTCTTCTGAGCCATTGGGAACCTCTCTTAGGAAATATCCGCCAGTTCCAGATACTTGGCGCCGTTTTCTGCGATAAAATTCTTCCGTTCCTGCAGCGCATCGCCCAGCAGCACATCGAAATAATGGGCAGTGCGCTCCGCGTCCTCGGGCATGACCTTGATGAGGCGTCGGGTCTCCGGGTTCATGGTGGTCAGGTGCATCATTTCGGGGTCGTTCTCACCAAGTCCCTTGGAGCGCTGGATTTTCACCTTCTGGCCCTCCAGCTCCTTCAGAATTTTGACCTTTTCGGACTCGTTGTAGGCAAACCAGGTCTTATCCTTGCAGGTGATCTCAAACAGGGGCGATTCCGCGATATACACATAACCGTCCCGGATGAGGGTGGGACACAGGCGGTAGATCATGGTCAGGATCAGAGTGCGGATCTGGAAGCCGTCGTAGTCCGCATCGGTGCAGATGATCACCTTGCTCCAGCGCAGATTATCCAGATCGAAGCTGCTCAGATCCTTTGCCTTTTTGCCCTGAAGCTCCACACCGCAGCCCAGAACCTTCATCAGATCCGTACTGATGGGAGACGCGAAGATCTTGGTGTAATCCGCCTTCAGGCAGTTGAGGATCTTACCGCGCACCGGCATGATGCCCTGAAATTCCGCGTCACGGGAGAGCTTGACCGAGCCCAGAGCGGAGTCGCCCTCGACGATATACAGCTCCCGGACGGCGGCATCCCGGCTGCGGCAGTCCACAAACTTCTGCACCCGGTTGGCAATGTCCACCTTGGCGGACAGATTCTTCTTGATGTTGGTCTTGGTCTTTTCGGCGGACTCTCTTGCCCGCTTGTTGATGAGAATCTGCTCTGCCGCCCGATCCGCCTCCTGCTTGTTCTCGATAAACCATACCTGCAGCTGTTCCCGGAAGAAGGCGGCCATGGCCTCCTGGGTGAACTTGGAATTGACGGACTTTTTAGTCTGATTCTCAAAGCAGCCGATGGTGGAGAAACAGTTGGTGACCATCACAAGGGAGTCCTGAATGTCCTGATAGATGATCTTGGACTCATTCTTGTTGTACTTGTTGTTATCCCGCAGGAATTTGTCGAAGGCCGCGGTAAAGCCCAGGCGCAGCGCCCGGTCGGGGCTGCCGCCGTATTCCAGCCAGGAGGAGTTGTGATAGTATTCCACATGGCTGACCTGCTTGGAAAAGCAGAAGGATGCCGTGATCTTCAGCTTCATTTCGGGGCGGTTTTCCGCGTCGCGGCCCCGGCGCTCCGTCTCCCAGAAGGTGGGCATGGTAAAGGCATTGTCCCCCACCAGCTCTTCCACATACTGCCGGATGCCGTTTTCGTAGCAGAACTGCTCTTCTTCGAAGGTTTTGCCCACCTGATTGCGGAATTTGAAGGTGACACCCTTGTTGACCACCGCCTGCCGCTTCAGCACATCCCGGTAGTATTCCACGGGAATATCGATGTCCGTAAAAACCTGACGATCCGGGCGCCAGTGGAATCGGGAGCCGGTCTTGCGTCCGCGGTCGGTGGGTTCCTTCTTCAGTCCACCCTTGTTTCTGCCCTTTTCAAAGTGCAGATCGTAGCGGAAACCGTCCCGGCGGATGGTTGCGTCAAAGAATTCGGAAGCATACTGGGTGGCGCAGGAGCCGAGGCCGTTCAGACCCAGGCTGTACTCATAGTTTTCGCCGTTTTCGCCGTATTTGCCGCCGGCATACATCTCGCAGAAAACCAGCTCCCAGTTCCAGCGCTTCTCTTTTTCGTTATAGTCCACGGGACAGCCGCGGCCGAAGTCCTCCACCTCGACGCTCAAATCCTCATAGCGGGTGACAATGATGGTATCACCGTGCCCCTCCCTTGCCTCGTCGATGGCATTGGACAGAATCTCAAAAACCGCGTGCTTGCAGCCCTCCAGATCATCGGAGCCGAAGATTACCGCAGGACGCTTGCGCACCCGATCCTCGCCTTTGAGCATGGAGATACTGGTATTGCCGTATTGTTCCTGTTGCTTTTTTGTTGCCATTTCATTTACCTGCCATAATATCAATAGTAATCCATATTAATTCAATTATATTATACGCAGGTTCCCCCCAAAAGTCAACCGCCGCCCCTTAGGGCGGCGGTTGGCAGCACGGTATTACAGTTTATGAAAAATGGGTTTTCTGTCTTCAAAGGTACAGACATATCCGAAAATATCCCGCAAGATTCCGCAGGCCTCCATGGAGTACTGCCCCACCCGGGCCGCCGTGTGGGCATCGGAGCCAACGGTGACAATCTGCCCGCCCAGCTCCTTGAAGCGGCGGAAGTAATCGGCCGTAGGCAGAAAGGCGCCGCAGCGATCCATGCCGCTGGTGTTCAGCTCCAGCCCCTTTTCCTTTGCCGCCAGCGTCTTCAGAATCTCGTCCACGAGCTCCCGGTGTTCGGCATAGGGAACCGGCCGGAGCGCGTGATGGGCCGTGGTCTTTCCAATGTAGGTCAGGTGTGCCAGCACATCAAAATCATCATGGATGCGCACGCAGGCAAGGGTCGCTTCCAGATACCGCCGCTCCGCTTCAAAAACGGACTTTCCTTCCCAGAAGGGTGGAAAGTACACATCCTGATCGTCCACAAAATGGATGGAACCCAACACAAAATCAAAGTGCCTGCGCCGCAGGTCCTTCTGAAACTGCGCCCGGTTATCCACGGTCAGGCCAAATTCCATGCCTTTTCGAAGCTTCAGCCCCGGCACCTCCAGTGCGTCGTATTCCGCGTCATAGGCTGCCGTATCGAAGGCCATTACCCCCATCCTGCCCAGCGGATCATAGTCCAGATGGTCGGTAAAGCAGATTTCTTTCAGTCCCGCCGCCTTTGCCGCCAGCGCCATGTCCATGCCCCGATCATGGCCGTCAAAGGAAACACGGGAGTGCATATGATAGTCAAACATGGCGATCCTCCTCCCAAAATTGCCGGAATGCCGTGGGCAGCGCGGCTGTATCATTTATCTGCCCGGCTGTCAGCCAGGTAAAGCCCTCGGCCTGCTCCGCCACTTCCAGATAAATGCCCCGCATCTGCCAGATGATATGGGTAAAAATCTGCTTTCTTTCAAGCTGTTTGATGATCTCCCGGGGGCGCAGCCCCATGTGCCGCACGGCGTCCAGCGCATCGGCTGTTTCCAGCTTTCCCGGCACGTTGGGAAACTGCCACAAGCCTGCCAGAAGCCCGGAAGCCGGTCGCTTCTGCAGGGCATACCGTCCGTCGCAGGAGAGGATGAACACCGTTTTTTCCTCTGTCCGCTTTTCCCGTTTGGGCAGCTTCACGGGATAACACTGGGCTGTGGCGTGCAGCGCGCCGCCGCAAAAGCCCCGGCAGGGGCATTCTTCACATTTCGGTGCCCAATTGGGGCCGCAGAGGGTGGCGCCCAGCTCCATCAGCGCCTGGGTGAAGTCCCCGGCGTCCATCGGGTACACCGCTTCCAGCGCCGCTGTCACCGCCTTCTTTTGGGCGGGCAGGTCAATGGGGGTGGCATCCTCCGTCAGCCGGGAGACAACACGCAGCACATTGCCGTCCACCGCCGCCCGTTTCTGTCCAAAGCAGATGGAGCTGATCGCCCCGGCTGTATAGTCCCCAATGCCGGGCAAATCCCGGATTTGCTGATACTGTGACGGAAACACACCGCCGTGAAGCTCCATGATCTGAATGGCCGCTTTTTTCAGGTTACGCACGCGGCTGTAATAGCCCAGTCCCTCCCAGAGCTTGTGCAGGGTGTCGTCATCACAGGTGGCCAGTGCTTCTATGGTGGGCAGCGTCCGAAGAAACCGGGCATAGTAGTCCTTCACCGCCTCCACACGGGTCTGCTGAAGCATAATTTCCGACAGCCACACATGGTAGGGCGCGTTGTCCTGCCGCCAGGGAAGCGCGCGCCTGTGCTCCCGATACCAGGGAAGCAGCGCCGCAGGTAGCTGCTGTAACACCTGATTCATTTCTGCTCCCCCCTTTTCATCATTGTACTATGGGATTGAACGCTCTGTCAAGCTCGACCCATTTCCATTTCTTTTGACATCCTGTTCCGTCTTTGCTATAATGGGCAAAACTGGTTTTGAGGTGTATCTCATATGGGTATCCGTTTTTTGTCCGCGGTGTTGACCCTGTGCCTGCTGCTGACGTTTGTCCCCGGCCATGTATTGGCAAAGGAGGCAGCCGCACAGGATATTTCCAATATCGAACTTGTGACCGCAATCGACGGTTTTCCCGGAAAGAATGCCCTTTTTGACGGCAGGCTGCGCTCCGGCCCCACATCCGCCGCCAGTGCCTCCATCACGCTGGAGTATGACGGTGGGATGGGCTCTCTTTATTTTCTCTTTGACAATTTAAGCGGCAGTTACACCATCACCGACAACAGCACCGGAACTGTACATCTTGCGGGCACAAACGGCTTTCTGCATGAGTTTGTTGATTTGACCGCCGCCTTTGGAAGCGCTCCCACCTCCGTTACCATCGACTTTTCGAATGGCCCGGTGACGCTTTTTGAGCTGTATGTCTACACCCCCGGCCGGGTGCCGGACACCGTCCAGAGGTGGCAGACACCTGCCGACGGTCAGACCGATCTTGTATTGTTCTCCACCCACGGAGATGACGAGCAGCTGTTCTTTGCGGGGCTGCTTCCCTATTATGCCGGACAGCTGGGCTATCAGGTTCAGGTTGTCTATATGACCGACCACCGGCAAAGAGAGCCCCACCGTTTTCACGAAATGCTCGACGGACTTTGGTCCGTGGGTGTAACCGCCTACCCCGTGGCAGGCAACTGTCCCGACTTCCTGAAGAAGCATGATATGGCCGGTACCTACGCGGAGCTTGCCGCCAGAGGCTATCCCCGGGAAGAGCTGCTGGGCTTTGTGGTCGAAAATCTGCGCCGCTTCAAGCCGCTGGTGGCTGTGGGGCATGATGTAAACGGCGAGTATGGTCACGGGATGCACATGGCCTATGCAGACCTGCTGATGGAGGCCGTCACCGTCGCCGCTGACGCTTCCTTCTATCCGGAGTCCGCGGAAAAATACGGCCTGTGGGACACCCCAAAGACCTATCTGCATCTTTACGAAGAGAACGGGATCGTCATGGATTGGGATCAGCCCCTGAGCCGCTTTGACGGCATGACCGCCTTTGAGGTGACCCAGAAGCTGGGCTATCCCTGCCATAAGAGCCAATATAGCGATTTTGCATGGTATCATTCCTCCGCGAAAACCGCCCGGGATGTGGCGCGCTACAACCCCTGTTACTACGGGCTGTTCCGTTCCATCGTGGGCAAAGATGTGCAGAAAAACGATTTCTTTGAGAACGTGAATACCTATGCCGAACAGGCGCGTATCGCCGAGGTGCAGCGTCTGGAAGCGGAGCGGCTGGCTGCGGAGGAGGAAGCCCGCCGACTGGAGGCGGAGCGGCTGGCCGCTGAGGAGGAAGCCCGTCGACTGGAGTCAGAGCGACTGGCTGCGGAAGAGGCGGCACGTCTGGCAGAGGAACAGCAGTTGGCGCAGGAAGCCGCCCAAAAACAAACCGTTTTTATCTGGACTGTCATCGCCTCGCTCCTTCTGATTGCCCTGATAATTGGGTTGCTCATCCGTTTCAAAGCGCCCAAAAAGCGGCGATAATGCTTTTGTGGGAATCAGAAAAGTTTTTTGAAAAATCGAAAAAAGTACTTGCTTTTTCCAGATCACTGTGCTATTATATCTAAGCGCGTTGAGCGACGCGTTATGCGCCGATAGCTCAGTTGGATAGAGTGACTGACTACGAATCAGTAGGTCGGGGGTTCGAGTCCCTTTCGGCGTACCAAAAATAATAACCACTGAAATCACTATTATTATCGTGTTTCGGTGGTTATTATTTTTATTTTAATGCAAAAAAGTTTGCTGTTATCTATTTTCATGGTTTTGGGAAAATTATCAG
>JAQXNO010000179.1 GCA_029098045.1 Bacillota bacterium | reverse complement strand
ACTACCTGGCAATTTTCCAGAAGTATCTCGACGCTTACTACGCTTGATGATTCCAAATCCCTGCCCCCTTACCGGGGGGCAGGGCATGGAAATACCTTCTGTATTTTGACGAGCATCCTGTGTGGCGTGAAGGATGTTTGTCAAAGCACAGAAAATCCAGTTTTTATATCTGTGTATTTGCTTTCAGGAAGGAGCATCCTGTATGTTCAGTAAAAAATTGCAGCGTGCCCGGGATTTTGAGAAAAAATACAGTCCCTACGTTGCCGAGGAGCTGCCCAAGTTCCATGTGACTGGTGCCATCGGCTGGATCAACGATCCCAACGGCTTCGCACCCTACAAGGGCGAATACCACCTGTTCTATCAGTACAACCCCTATGATACCAAATGGGGCCCCATGCACTGGGGACACGTGAAAACCAATGATTTCATCAAGTGGGAGCGTCTGCCCGCTGCTCTGGCTCCGGATACGGAGTATGACAAGGACGGATGCTTCTCCGGCGGAGCAGTGGAGCTGCCCGATGGACGGCACCTGCTCATGTACACCGGCGTTCGCAATGTCCGGCGTAAGAACGGCAAAATTGACAGCTTCCAGACCCAGTGCATTGCCATCGGAGACGGTGAAAACTACCAAAAGTATGAGGGAAATCCGGTAATCCGCAGCGAGGATATTCCCGAGGGCGGCAGCACCACGGATTTCCGGGACCCGAAAATCTGGCGGGAAGACGGAATGTATTATATTGTGGTGGGTAACCGTACCCCGGACGGCAGCGGTACCATTCTGCTGTTCCGCAGCGAGGACGCAATTCACTGGGATTTTGTGAACAAACTGGCTTCCTGCCACAACCAGTATGGCAAGATGTGGGAATGCCCGGATTTCTTCCCGCTGGACGGTAAGCACGTCCTGCTGACCAGCCCTCAGGAAATGACCGCCGTGGGTGTGGAATTCCATCCCGGCAATGCAAATGTGTGCATCATCGGCAGCTTTGACCGAGAAATCAATCATCTGATGCGGGAAAACGTGCAGGCCATCGACTATGGCCTGGACTTCTACGCTCCCCAGACTCTGGAAACCTATGATGGACGCCGGGTCATGATTGGCTGGATGCAGAACTGGGAAACCGTGGGCAGCCATCTGCCCAACCAGCGGTTTATGGGTCAGATGTCCATTCCCAGAGAACTGAGCATCCGGGGCGGCAGACTGTGCCAGAATCCGGTTCGGGAGATCGAAAACTACCGCAGCACCAAGGTTGCCTACCAGAATGTGATGATGACTGGGGAAACCTCCCTGCAGGGCATCAACGGGCGCTTCATCGACATGACTGTAACGATCCGCCCGGGCAACGAAGCCTCCATGTACCGTTGGTTCAAGATCAACGTGGCACGGGATGGTGAACACTTTACCGCTTTCCGATTCAAGCCCTCCACCAACATCCTCCGCATTGACCGTACCCAGAGCGGCTTGCCCTGCGATATTGTCAACGTCCGGGAGTTCCCGGTGCACGCTGTGAACGGAGAACTGAAGCTCCGGCTGATTATGGATCGGTACAGCATTGAGGTCTTTGTGAATGATGGTGAACAGGCGGCATCCACCGTCATTTATACCCCGTTGGATGCGAAATCCATCAGCTTCGCCTGTGACGGCACTGTGCTGATGGATGTGGAAAAGTACGACCTGGAGGTATAAGCCATGGCGGAAAAGTTTGATGTGGTCGCGCTGGGCGAGCTACTGATTGATTTTACGGAAAACGGTGTCAGCAATCAGGGCAACGGCCTGTTTGAAGCCTGTCCCGGCGGTGCGCCCTGCAATGTGCTGGCCATGCTGCGAAAGCTGGGCAAATCCTGCGCCTTTGTGGGAAAGGTGGGCGACGATATGTTCGGCGTTTTGCTGCAGCATACCATTCTGGCGGCGGGCATCAATGCGGATCATCTGATTATGGACCCGAAAATTCCCACCACCCTGGCTTTTGTGAAGACCTTGCCGGGTGGTGACCGGGACTTTTCCTTCTACCGTAAGCCCGGCGCGGATATGATGCTCACCGAGAGCGAGCTGCCGGAGGAAACCATCGCCAACGCCCGGATTTTCCATTTCGGCACCCTGTCCATGACCCATGAGGGCGTCCGAGCTGCCACCGTCAAGGCGGTAGGGCTGGCAAAAGAAGGCGGCGCGCTGATTTCCTTTGACCCCAATCTCCGTCCCCCGCTGTGGGAAAACCTGGAGGATGCCAAGGAGCAAATCGCCTGGGGCCTTTCCCAGTGCGATATTCTGAAA
>JAQXNO010000178.1 GCA_029098045.1 Bacillota bacterium | reverse complement strand
AGCTGACAGCGAGAGATTTTACTTCCTCAGAAAGTTTGAAAAATCGAGGAATACTGGATGTATTTCCGATTTTCCAAACTGCACTGAGGGGGCAAAAGATCCGCTGCTCAGCCGCAGACGATTTATTCAGAGGTTCCTTAGGATCCACCGCGATTTGCGCCGGGAAATCAAACGGTGATGGCAGCTTTCAATTGACGCACAGCTGCTTCATCGGTCTGCTGTATGGTCCATTCATCCAGCCCCTGCAATCCCATGGGAATATCAGCGCGCCGGAAAACCATGCCGCTTTCGACAAGCCTTTTGCAGCTGGCATGGAAGGCTGTTGCGGTGGGCAGCGCCGTGCGAATGCGTTGGATGTTGGACGGATTCACACCGGCACCAATGAGGATTTCGGGTCCGCGCTCCTGATCGCGCAGCATCAGAAGCGTACGGATCGTGTCAAGTCCCTCTATGCAGCTGCCTGCGCTGCCGCTGGTCAGCACCGTGTCGATTCCAAGAGCCGCAGCCGTGCGATAGGTTGACACGCAATCCCGGGACACATCGATACAGCGGTGCAGGGTGAGGGCAGAAGTACCGGCGGCACCCATCAGCGTTTTCATGGCAGTTTCGTCCAGATTGCCGTCTTTGGTCAGACAGCCGATGACGAAGCCATCGGCACCGGCGGATTTCAGAGCTTCAATCTGATGAGCCATCAGATCAATCTCTTCGGCGCAGTAGAGAAAATCTCCGGGTCTGGGGCGCATCAGGCAGCGAATGGGAATGCTGCTTTCCCCACGAATCTGCTGCAGCAAGGCGGTGTACGGCGTCAGACCACCCAAAGTCAAAGCACTGCACAGCTCAAGTCGGTCGGCACCGCCGCGAATGGCTGCCCGGGCAGAGGCAAGGGAGTCAATGCATACTTCCAGAATACGTGCCATAATAACCTCTCATTTCAGAAGCTCGTAGAGCTGTTCCATGGAATGGGCTATGGCAATGGCGCCGGCATTTTCCATGTCCGAAACCACTCCGTAGCCCCAGGATACGCCGATGGTTGGGATGCCGTGGGCTTTTGCCCCAAGCACGTCATAGACGGTATCGCCGACCATGACGGCATGGGTCTGCATGCCGCATTTTTCCAGCAGATACGCAATGACGGCTTCCTTGCTGTTTCTGGATAAATCCGTAGCAGCACCGCAGATGATTTCAAAATACTGTGCAAGGCCGAAATGCTCCAGAATATCGATGGACATCTGCTCCGGCTTGGAGGTGGCAACATAGAGCCTGTGACCAACAGCACGCAGCCTTTCCAGCAGCTCCCGGATGCCGGGATAGGGGTGGTTCTCAAATTTTCCGATGGGAATATAGCGGCTTCGGTAGAGCTCCACGGCCTTGGAAAGCTGATCCTCCGGCACACCGAACCGTGCAAAGGAATCCGTCAAAGGGGGACCAACAAAGGTGCGAAGCTCGGTTTCGGAGGGAGCCTCGATACCGAAATATGACAAGGCATGGACGGCAGATTTCATGATGCCCTCGCCGGAATCGGTCAGCGTACCGTCCAGGTCAAAGAAGATTGCTTTTTGCATAACATTGCCTCCGTGTTTTGATAAGGAAAGCATATCATAGTTTTGCGTTTCTGACAAGAAGCGGGGGCTGGGAAAACGGGACGGGAAGTGAAATATCCTTCGGATGTCATTTCAAAATCCCCAAAGGGATTTATTTCGTTGAAAAGAACCCACACTTGTCGTAGACAAATGTGGGTTCTTTTCTGCCAAAGAGCGACCAAACGGTGTATCAGTTGGGGTAAAAACGGCCAAAAGTTGTGTGACTACTCTGTTCGACAAACTGGGATTTATCGGTCTTTTTTGAAGCGCAGATGAAAGCCATATTTGCTGCTGTTTTGGCAAACAAGTATCAAGCCCGCTTCTAAGCATATTTCTGTGATGCTAAGTTTATCTTGTGTATCCTTTTTTACAATACCGTAGGTAGTGAAAATGTGTTCATCGGGTAATTGAACCGCAACATCCACGCAAAACGGTTCCGGGTATGCAGAAAGAATATCACAATCCCAAATATGAACTTCCCCACCATTTACCAAAACCCGTGCCGCTTCCGAAATTGCACGTTTTTGGTCTTCTGCACTCATAAACATCAATGTGTAGAATGATGTTATATGGTCAAAAGAATTATCTTTGAAATCTAACTGCGTTGCATCCATCAAGATTTTTTCAAATCCTGTGGGCGCTTCATCCAGTTCGTCTTGGCGAATATCTATGGCAACAACTTGGTTTTTGTATAAACGCCCAATTACACCTTCTCCACCTCCGCCAATATCCAATATTTTACCATTCAGCTCCCTATTAAGCGTAAGCATCTTTATTTACCTCATACGTCAATTTCAAGTGTATTGAACTGATTATACAGCAGAAAAAACGGATTGTGAAGTGAAATATCCTCCGGATGTGAAATAATGATCTGCGATCATTGTGAAATTTTCCGCTTGCGCGGAAAGTGAAATGAAATAAATCCACCAACGCCCGCAGGCATTTCACATTGCGAAGCAATATTTCACGCTCGGAGCGCATTTCACAAATCCCGAAAGGGATTTATTTCACTTAAAAGAAACCGCCTTTGTCTGGTAGACAAAAGCGGTTTCTTTTCTGGTGGACCTGATCGGATTCGAACCGACGACCCCTACAATGCGAATGTAATGCGCTCCCAGCTGCGCTACAGGCCCGAAGTGCGGCGTTTGCCGCAAGAGAATTATATGACGGGGATGGTTTTTTGTCAAGAGGTTTTTCTCAACGCTTGATCGCGTACGCAACCGGGGTATCGGCAGGCAGCTCCAGCAGCTCCGGATGTGCAAGCAATTCCTTCACCAGTGCGACAGTACCGGAATAATAGTAGCCGTCTGCAATGCGTTCATCCAGCGTAATGCCGACAGGAATCACTTCGTGCAAATCGGATGTGCCGTCCTTTTGATATTCCATCTTCATGTACTTTTTTCCAAGTACAACAAAGCAGGAATTGGTGCCCCAGTTGACAAGATGGTGATAGCCGCCCTCCAGACCGATGGAACCCAGATTCGTCAGAAAAATGGATGCATGATTGGGATCCGAGCCGATCAGGGCATCCGGCGCCCAGCCCCGCTTGTCCAACCAGAGAACAGTTTTGACGATGGCATTGATCAAAAACTGCGGCAGCTTGGTAATCACTTCCATAGCGCCGGAGGAGGTGTCATGGGCACCTTCTTTTCTGGTCTGGTGAATGACACCCATGATTTTCTCGTGGAAGGATGCAATGGAATCCGTGGGCGCAAATTCCAGATATGCAAGACCTTCCTCGGAATGGTCATCAAACTTCTTTTTGACCACAAACGCAACCGTCACATTCCTGCGCTGGTATACACGGCAATTGCAGATGAAGCGGTTCATTCTGGGACGCAAAATGAAGGCCTTTCCGATGGCAGCACAGATCAGGTGAAAATACGTGACTTTGTCCTCGGTTCTGCCGGCGTTCACCTTCTCCAGATAGCGATCCAGTGGGCGCAGGTCGATGTCCACATTGATGTATGCTTCATTATCTGCACGATTGGGCATCAGCCCGGGCATGATGCGGTTTAAGGGGGGAATATCTTTCAGCCAAATACCGTCTTTGCGGTCACCTAATTTTTTCTGTTTCTGCGACATGGGTAGCCTCCTTGTCGAATGATAGGAAAATCGTTCTTATTATAGCAAAAGTTGCACATGATTGCAAACAATTCTTTTGACAAGATATGAAAGGCAAAGCTGTTACCATGAAATCCGGGAGGGAATGCTATGAAGCAATTTTGGAAGGACATGGGCATTGCGGTGATTTTGGGATTGATCGTCCCGGCGGTGCTGCTGTCTGCTGCGGTCAGCCTGCTTGCACAGGAGCGGGAACCGGCGGAGGATACGCAGCCGGATAAGGAAACAGAGCTTGCAGCGGCGACGGAAGAATATGTGCCCCGGATGCAGGTTTCCGTGCTGGCAGAGGATGGACAAGTGGTGCAGATGGCGCTGGATGAGTATCTCACGTGCGTGCTGCTGTGCGAAATGCCGGTATACTTTGAAGAGGAGGCGCTGAAGGCGCAGAGTGTTGTGGCACGGACCTACATCATACGGGCAGCAAGGGGTGCTGCCAAGCATGAACAGGCAGCGGTCTGCACCCGGTCAAGCTGCTGCCAGGGCTTTTTGGCAGTGGAAGAATACCTTGCTGCCGGCGGACAGCAGGAGGATGTTCAGCATATTCGGGATCTGATCCTGGAAACAGACGGTCAGGTTCTGACCTACGAAGGGAATCTGATTGAAGCAACCTATTTTTCCTGCTCCGGCGGCAGTACGGAAGATGCGGTGGAGGTCTGGGGCACGGACGTTCCTTATTTGCGCTCCGTCGCAAGCCCCGGAGAGGAAAACGCCGCGCACTATACCGATACGGTTACCTTCTCCCCGGCGGATTTTGCATCAAAGCTGGGCATCACGCTGTCCGGGGAAGCTTCGGATTGGTTTGGAAATGTGACATACACAGCAGGTGGCGGTGTGGCTGCCATGGAGATCGGGGGACAGGCCTTCACGGGAACAGAGCTTCGGAAGCTCCTGAATCTGCGTTCCACGGCATTTGATATGACAGCCGTGGACGGCACAATCATGGTTGTTACCCGGGGGTTTGGCCATCGGGTGGGCATGAGCCAGTACGGAGCGGATGCCATGGCAAAGACAGGCAGCAACTACAAAGAAATACTGTCATACTATTATCAGGGCACCCAATTGGAACAGTACACGGATTGACAAAGGGGGAACTTTGGGATAAAATGGGGCAAACGCCTGAAAGGAGAACGTCATGCCCATTCGGATTCCCAATGATCTTCCGGCAGCCCATGTGATGCAGGAAGAAAACATCTTTATCATGAAGCACACAAGGGCCATCACACAGGAAATCCGACCTTTGGAGATCGTGGTTTTGAACTTGATGCCTACAAAAATTGCCACGGAAACCCAGCTGACGCGGCTTCTGGGCAACACACCGCTGCAGGTAAATCTGGAGCTGATGCACACCAGTACACACCAATCCAGAAATGTGCCGGAGGAGCATCTTTTGACGTTCTATAAGACCTTTGAGGAACTCAAAGACCGCAAATTCGACGGCATGGTCATCACAGGCGCACCGGTGGAGCAAATGGATTTTGAGGACGTGGACTACTGGGGCGAACTGTGCCGGATCATGGAGTGGAGTAAAACCCATGTCCACAGCACCCTGCACATCTGCTGGGGCGCGCAGGCAGGACTTTACTATCACTACGGCATCAGTAAGCATCCTCTGGAGCGGAAGCTCTTTGGGGTTTATCCCCACCATGCGGATTATAAGCGTTCCATTTTGCTGCGCGGTTTTGATGATACGTTCTATGTACCCCACTCCCGCCACACTACGGTGCGCAGGGAGGACATTGAAGCGGTACCGGGACTGAAGATCCTGGCTTCCTCGGAGGAAGCGGGGGTTTATGCCATTATGAACAAGAACGGCCATCATATCTTTATCACCGGCCATTCGGAGTACGATCCGAGGACACTGGAAACGGAGTATTTGCGTGACAAGAAGCTGGGCAAACCCATCAGCGTGCCGGAGCATTACTATCCCGACGATGATGATACAAAAGAGCCCATTGTCCGCTGGCGCGGTCACGCGAATCTGCTGTTCTCCAATTGGCTGAATTACTTCGTCTATCAGACGACACCCTATGACATCAAAACGGTGGGCTTTGCCAGCACGGAAGAATCATCGTGAGAGACCGCGTTCGCGGTCTCTTCAGCTTGTCAAAATAGTATTTTTGACAAGCTGCCTACGATTTTCAAACTTTTCAAAAAGTTTGAAAATCGCTTTGATTGGACGCAGTGACA
>JAQXNO010000177.1 GCA_029098045.1 Bacillota bacterium | reverse complement strand
CCGGGAACAGCCTGGCACATGACAATGGCCTTGACATCGGGGTCGGAAGCGAAGGAGACGATCTGGGAAACGGTGGTCTCCATCTCGGACATGAAGTTGTCGGGGTAAGTAGCGGTGACAATGTGCTCGGGGCCGTAGGTAGCCAGAGCCTTCTCGGCAGCGCGGAACTCTTCCTCGCCCTGGGAGACGGTGCCGGTCAGGACAGCGACCTTCCAGTTGTCGGAGCCGGCAGTCTCAGCAACTGCGGCAGCGGTGCTCTCGACAGGTGTAGCAGCGGGAGCCTCGGTGGCAGCGGGAGCATCGGTCTTGGCGCCGCAGCCAAACAGACCCAGAGCCAGAGCGAGGACCAGCAGCAAGCTAATCATCTTTTTCATAATTCAAACCTCCTTGATTGTCTTCACAATAAACACAAGTATCCTTATTGGAAGAACTTGGGTGTATTGTAACACATAGTTCATAAAAAAGCAAACATTTTTCAAAAATTTTTTGACTTTGGAGTATTATCCAAATGAAGAGGCTGTATTCCGGTAAAAACATAGGTATTAAAAACAAAGGGGACTTCTGTTGTGCAGATTATCGGGAAAAGAGAATGAAACAAAAAGCAGCAAAAACTTTGAAATCAGAACTTTAGGAAGAAAATTGGTTTTTCTTGGCAAAAACCGTGGTTATCCCGCAATATCGAGAATAAATAATTATTATCTTTCGACGAAATGAAATTGCATATACGAGCTCCCTTCATTTTTCAGGAGAATCCAGCGATAAATGACAGATATCCGTCATTTTTTGAAATGCAGGAAGGCTGATTATCCATATGACAGAGTGATCCGGTTTTGCCTGCTCCGGATTGACAAAGGTGTAGTCCAACCGCTGTCCGTAGAGCAGAGACACCGTTGATCTTGTCTCAAATGAAAAGATGACCGACCAGCAGGAAAGAGTTCACAGAATACTGCTAGCTCTATAAGCCCTGTGGTCGGTACTATCCGCACTGTAGCAGATTTATTTGCTCATGTCAAGATGCAGGATCCAAGTGTTATTCCAAATTCCGTAAATGTGAGGTCGTCATTTTACTTATTCACTATTCGCTATTACTTATTCCTTTTAAAAATCTTCTGTATCATTTCGTGAAGAGTGAATAGGTAATCCTGAAGAAGTAAAAATCGCCAATCTTCTGTCGAAGATCGGCGATTTTTGGTGGGGGAGGACGGATTCGAACCATCGAAGCGATACGCAGCAGATTTACAGTCTGTCCCCTTTGGCCACTCGGGAACTCCCCCATATTCGGTTGCTGTCTGAATGGAGCCGGTAGACGGACTCGAACCCCCGACCTACTGATTACAAATCAGTTGCTCTACCAACTGAGCTATACCGGCGGCTCAAACAGAACACGCTTATTATAGCACGACGAAGAAAAAAGTCAAGCACTTTTTTGCGGAAAAACGGAAAATGTTCCGGAGTGGAAAAACCACTCCGGAACGGCGAAAAATCCTGTATTTTTGGCTCTGAAAATCATACTATTTCTCGAAAAATGGTTAACACCATTTTATCCTGCGCTTACCGCGCAGGCCGCCAGTGGCGGCAAAAAAATGTATGGACTACGTCTTTTGCGGCGATGCCGCTGACCGCGAGACCGCGGTCTCATAAAACGGTATTGAACCGTTTTATGAAAAACTTGTATCAGAATTCCAGATCCATCCTGCTGATGACAGCGGCGCAGCGGGGGCACAGACCCTCGGCGTTCGCTTCCGTCGAGTGCATCCAGCAGCGGGGGCCCTTCTCACCCTTGGCTTCACTGACACCGATGGTCAGGTCAGGGAAGCTGACACCGGCACCGACCTCGGCGCCTTCTTCTGCCGCAGCCCAGTCCACAGCGGACACAATGCAGATCTCGGCCAGGTTCAGACCGTCGCAGGCGGCTTTCAGAGCCTCGTTTTCGGTGGACAGCGTGACATGCGCCTCCAGAGCCTTGCCGATGCGCTTGTCGGCACGAGCCTTCTCCAGAACACCGTTGACATCGGCGCGCAGCTTCATGACGGTTGCCCAGCGCTCCATGGCGGCATCATCCAGCTTGTATGCATCGAAGTTCTCGGGCATCTGGTTCAACAGCACGTTGCGCACATCATCGCCCTGCCGGTGGGGCATGGACTGCCAGATTTCATCACAGGTGAAGGCCAAAATGGGCGCGAAGAGCTTTGCCATGGCATCCAGAATCAGGAACAGGGCGGTCTGTGCGGAGCGGCGGCGCAGGCCGTCCTTCTCCTCGCAGTACAGACGATCCTTCAGAATGTCCAGATAGAAGGAGGACAGCTCCACGACGCAGAAGTCGTTCATGGCGTGGGTGATCACATGGAACTCGTAGCCGTTGTAGGCCTTGCGCACCAGCTTCACCAGCTCGTCCAGCTTGGTCAGTGCCCACTTGTCCAGCTCTTCCATCCTGTCGGCGGGAACCAGATTGTTGGGATCAAACTCGGCCAGATTGCCCAGACAGTAGCGGGCGGTGTTGCGGAACTTCAGATAGTTCTGAGCGATCTGCTTGAAGATCTCCTTGGAGCAGCGCACGTCTGCATGGTAATCGGAGGAAGCGGCCCACAGACGGATGATATCGGCACCGAATTCCTTGACAAGATCTGCGGGGTCCACGCCGTTGCCCAGACTCTTGTGCATGGCACGACCCTGACCGTCCACAACCCAGCCGTGGGTCAGAACCTGCCTGAAGGGAGCACCCTGATCCAGCGCGCCCACGGAGGTCAGCAGGGAGGACTGGAACCAGCCGCGGTACTGATCGGCACCTTCCAGATACACATCCGCAGGCCACAGCTGGGGCGTACGGTGCATCAGGGAAGCGTAGTGGGTGGAGCCGGAGTCAAACCAGCAGTCCAGCGTGTCGGTCTCCTTGGTAAATTCCTTGCCGCCGCAGTGGGGGCAGGTAAAGCCTTCGGGAATCAGCTCTCTGACGTCCCGCTCAAACCAGACGTTGGAGCCGAATTCATCAAACAGCCCCGAAATCTTCTCAATGCTTTCGGCTGTGGAAACCGGCTTGCCGCAGCTTTCACAGTAGAACACGGGGATGGGCAGACCCCAACGGCGCTGACGGGAGATACACCAGTCGGCACGCTCCCGGATCATGCTGACCATACGGTCCTCACCCCATGCGGGGAACCACTGGACATCCTCGATGGCCCGGATGGCCTGATCTTTGAAGGATTCCACGGAGCAGAACCACTGGGGCGTCGCACGGAAGATAACGGGCTTCTTGCAGCGGTCATGGTGGGGATAGGAGTGGACGATCTCCTCGGCAGCGAACAGCATACCGGCCTGCTCCATATCCGCCTTGATGATGGGGTTGGACTTCTCGGTGGGAAGACCTGCGTACTTGCCGGCGTAGTCGGTGTGGCAGCCGTAGTCATCCACGGGCACCACCAGCTCCATGCCGTAGCGCATACAGGTCTGATAGTCGTCGGCACCGAAGCCGGGGGCAGTGTGGACACAGCCGGTACCGGAGTCCATGGTGACATACTCCGCCCAGACCAGACGGGAGGTCTTGTCCAGGAAGGGGTGCTGCGCCAGCATATTCTCGAAGAAAGCGCCGGGGTAGGAGGCCAGAACCTCGTAGGTTTCAAAGCCGCCCATCTTCATGGTCTTTTCCATCAGAGCCTCTGCCATGATGTAGGTTTCACCGTTTTCGGCCTTGACCAGCACATAGCTTTCCCGGGGATGCAGGCAGATGGCCATGTTGCCGGGCAGCGTCCAGATGGTGGTGGTCCAGATGACAAAGAAGGTTTTGCTCAGGTCAAACTGGCTCAGCTTACCCAGATCGTCCTTCATGGGGAATTTGACGTAAACGGAGGTACAGGGGTCATCCTTGTACTCGATGTCGGCTTCCGCAACCGCGGTGGCACAGAAGGGACACCAGGTGACGGGCTTCAGACCCTTATAGATGAAGCCCTTGTCAAACATACGGCCAAAGACCTTGACCTCCTGCGCCTCAAAATGCCTGTCCATGGTGCGGTAGGGATGTGCCCAGTCGCCCACGACGCCCAGCCGCTTGAAGCCGCCCATCTGCTTCTGAATGAAGTCCTCGGCGAAATCCTCACAGGCCTTGCGGAACTCGGAAACAGTCATATCCTTGTTCAGCTTCTTCTTGGAGTTTTCGATGGCCCGCTCGATGGGCAGACCGTGGTTGTCCCAGCCGGGGACATAGGGGGTGTAGTGCCCCATCATGGCCTGACTGCGGATGATGAAGTCCTTCAGGGTCTTATTCAGCGCGTGACCCATGTGGATGTAGCCGTTGGAGAAGGGAGGGCCGTCGTGCAGGACGAAGGGGGGCAGATCCTTGTTCTTCTGCAGCATTGCGTTGTACAGATCCTGCTCTTCCCAACGGGCGAGCATTCCGGGCTCCCGGTTGGGCAGGCCGGCCTTCATGGGGAAGTCGGTCTTTGGGGTGATGATGGTGTTTTTGTATTCCATTGGAAATGAAACCTCCATAATAAATTCAGTATAAAAAGGGAAAGCGCCTTCGTCTCCATGCAAGAGACAAAGGCGCGTTATCCTCTGCGGTACCACTCTTGTTCCGGCAAAAACCGGCACTCAATCTCGCGTTATCGGGCGAACCCGGCGCAGCCTACACACCCGCATCCGGGCTTCGGTGCGCTGCTTGGAGGTGATAGGAATGGATGCCTGCCTGCTGCCTTGCACCTGCCGGCAGCTCTCTGGAAGCGGTGTGTCCATTCGCGGGTCCTCTTCGTCGCGTTGGAATATGAAATCCAGCTTACTTGTGGTTCATGTCGTAGTTGCGGCCAAACTGCAGATTGGCAAACTTTGCGGTGGTGGTATCCTGAGTAGGATGCTTTGCCGCCGCCTTGGGCGCAGGCTCGTCGGTAGTGCCCACAAGGCTTTCCAGATTCTTGGAAATCTCGTCAGCCACGGCATCGGCGTCCGTGGTGCTTGCCTCCACAGCCGCAGGCTCCGCCTTGGGCTGATTGGCCAGCTTAATGCGATCCAGAGCCTGAATGCAGGAACGCATCTGCTCCTGAATCTCATCAATCTTTGTTGCGGCCAGCTTGCGGGCTTCTTCCACACGCTCCTGCTCAGCGGCAACCAGCGCACCGGCGTTGGCGCTGCTGATGCTGGCGTTGCTGGAGGCTTCGCTGAGCATCTTCTCACACTTGGCCTCTGCCTCGTGAACCATCTTGTCACAGGTCTTTCTGGCGTTGATCACGGCGTCCTTCATCTCGGCTTCGTTCTTGCGGTATTCCTCGAGCTTGCCGACGAGCACACGCATCTTGCTCTTGAGCAGGGCGTTCTCCTTGTACAGAGTCACATAGTCCTCGCAAAGGGGCTCCAGAAATTCATCCACATCATTCATGTTATAGCCGCCAAAGGTGGCCTTGCCAAAAGAAATCTGATCAATCTGCTGGGGTGTAAACATTTTGATTCGTCTCCCTTGATATTGTTAGATGTAATTTTCAACTTCAGCCTGCAGAGCTTCCAGATCACCGACCACATCCATGTTGTGGGGGCAGAACAGGTAAGCAGACTGTGCAACCTTTTTGACGCTGCCGCTGAGGGCGTAAACGCAGCCGGACAGGAAGTCCACCACACGGCGGGACATGGCCTTGTCCACGTTTTCCAGATTCAGCACGACGGCCTTGCTGCTGCGCAGCGCGTCGGCAGCCTTGGTGGTATCGCCAAAGCTGACGGGACGGAACAGGACGACCTCCTGCTTGGCACCGGTGTTCATGTTCACAACACGACCGCTGAAGCTGCCTGCGGGTGCAGCGGGAGCGGAAGGAGCGGCGCTGCTCAGACCAAAGCTCTCGTCTTCGTCCGGATCATCGTCCACGGGAGCGGGAGCGGGCGCTGACCGGCGGCTGGGCGCACGGCGGGGCGCGGGTGCATCATATTCGTCGTCGAGATATTCCTCATCGTCATCGTAATCATCGTAATCGTCGTCTGCATAGGGCTGGGCAAACTTTTTCAGGTTATCCAAAAGACTCATTTCTATATATCCTCCTGTATGTTCACATCATTTTTGATGAAGCCTGTCGTAGGCACGCGCGCCAAAAATGGCGGTGCCGATGCGGATCATGGTGGAGCCGCAGGCGATTGCCTCCTCGAAATCATCGGACATACCCATAGATAAGTATTCCACCCATACATTATCGTATTTTTTTGCCCTTATGTCAACAGAAAGCTGTAACATTTCTTGAAAAAATTTATGATTATCTCCGTATTTTTTGCTGATCGGCGGGATTGCCATGAGTCCACGGACAAAAATGTTGGGAAAATCGCTTATATGTTCGAGAAGTGGGAGGATCTGTGCAGCCTGAAAACCGGACTTGCTGGCCTCGTTTGCAATGTTGACCTCCAACAAAATGTCCTGCCGGATGCCCTGTTTTGCGGCTTCCTTCTGGATTTCCTCCAGAAGGTGAACACGGTCGACACTCTGAATCAGGTCTACCTTACCAACCACCTGCCTGACCTTGTTCGTCTGCAGGTGCCCGATGAAATGCACCGGAACGCCGTGGTAGGCATTCTCTTTTTGCTTCTGCACCAGCTCCTGTACCCGATTCTCACCGCAGCAATCCACACCCGCGGCGATGGCCTGCCGGACAGCATCGGCGTCATTCATTTTGGTGGCGGCACAGAGGCGGATTTCCTTCGGATCACGGCCGCAGGCAACGGCGGCCGCGTCCATTTTTGCCCGGATGGCAGCCACGTTTTCAGAAATGGTCATGGTTGTATTCCTTTCAAATAAAACAGGGCGACGGAAGCTACTCCGTCGCCCTGTGCGTTAAGCTGGGGTTGCTGCTTTCAGCGGCCGGATCGGGGCAAGGGTGGAGATGGCATGCTTGTAGATCATCTGCTGTTTGCCATCGCTCACCAGAACGACCACAAAGTTGTCGTAGCCTGTGACGATTCCGCGGAGCTGGAAGCCGTTCATAAGAAAAAGCGTCACCGGAACCTTGTCCTTGCGGCACTCCTTCAAGATGGCTTCCTGTAAATTAATTGTTTCGGACATAAGTATTACCTCTTTCTTTCATAATGAAGTGTACCCATATCCTAGCAGATTTCAGTTGTCGAAATTGCGAATAATGTGTCGTGCGTTTTCAATTATTTCATCGCTGCCGGTGCTTTCACCGCGCACCAGCCAGTGGATTTCCTTGTTGCGGCGAAACCAGGTCAGCTGCCGCTTGGCATAGCGGCGGGAGGCCTGACGCACCCGATCGGCAGCCTCTTCTATTGTACACTGTCCGTCAAGGGCTGATACAAATTCCTTGTAGCCAATGGCCTGCATGGCGGTGCATTTGGAGGGAATGCCCGAAGCCAGAAGCCTTCGGATTTCCTCCACAAGTCCCTGCTCCAGCATCAGATCCACCCGCCTGTTGATGCGCTCGTACAGCAGGGCTCTGGGCTCAAAATCCAGTCCCAGCCAGAGGGACGTGTACCGGGGCGGAATCGACTGGGTTCTCCGGTTGTGTTCGGTGATTGTTTCACCGGTTTCCAGGTATACCTCCAGCGCGCGGATGATCCGTTTGCGGTCGTGGATGCGCGTCGCTGCCTCCGGATCGATTTGCCGCAGCCACTGCTTCATATGGTCGATGCCAAGTTCGTCAGCCTGCTGTTCCAGTTTTTCACGGGCACCTGTAGAGGGCACCGGGGCAAAGGCGTTGCCGCGGATGAGGCTGTTCATGTAAAGCCCCGTGCCTCCGGCGATGATGGCCGTCCTGCCCCGGGACAACAGATCGTCCAGAATGGCGCCGGCCATGGCACAGTACCGGCTGACGGAAAAATCCTCATCCGGCTGCGCCACATCGATCATGTGGTGGGGGATACCCTGCATCTCCTCCGGGGTGGGCTTGGCGGTGCCGATGTCCATGCCTCTGTAAATCTGCATGGAGTCACAGGAGATGACTTCGCCGTCCAACTGCCGGGCAAGCTCAACAGCCAGAGCCGTTTTGCCGGAGGCGGTGGGTCCGGCGATGCAGATAATGTTGTTCATGGGTCATACCTCCTTTGCTATTGCAATCCCATCGTATCCGGAACTGTAGGGGCGGGTCACTGACCCGCCCGTCCGCGCAGCGGCGGATAGATGGTTCCCAAGCGGCTTCGCCGAAGGGAGGGTCACTGACCCTCCCCTACAGACAGGGGATCAACTCCGCTTAAACTGTTTTTCCAGCTGTTTTTTGCTTAATGATACGCAAATGGGCCGCCCGTGGGGGCAGTACTTCAGATCTACTCTTGCCATGACTGCCTGAGCCACTGCCAGCAGCTCTTTTTCGTCATTTTTCCAGCCTGCCTTGATGGCGGCTTTGCAAGCCACGGTGTGAAGCAGAGTATCCCGCACGGTGTCCTTGCTCTCCCGGCGTCCGTTCAG
>JAQXNO010000176.1 GCA_029098045.1 Bacillota bacterium | reverse complement strand
AAACAGGGAAGGGCAGCTTCCAGTTCTGCCATACTTCCCATTTTGATGTTGGAAAGATCCAGAAATTCCGCAAAGGTATTGGTGCTGACACCGCACACAGTCAGATCCCAGAGGAATTTGATGCCCGGGAAAGCGCCTTTCAGCTGCAGCAGTTCCTCGTTGGAGGGCAGGCTGCCGCTGAGTGTCACGGTTTTCAGATTGGGAAGGAAGGCCAGCTTCTGCAGAAGCTCGGTAATCTGTGGATCGACGATGGTGGCCTCTTCCTGTGTGGATGTGATGCTGATTTCACCAATGGGAACGGCGTATGTAACCGATACCTGGGGGTACTGCTCCATCAGCGCAAACAGAGCTGCGTAATCCTGACACTGATCCGCGTTGATGCTGCTCAGCGCGCGCAGATAGGCAAACATCGGCAGGTCGCTGTCGGAAAGATGCTCCAGAACCATCTGGCTGGTGGTGCTGTCGTAGAAACGACCCTGGAAGGGAACAGACCAGAGAATATCGCAATCAGGCAGGGCAGCCTGAAGCGTGTCGTACTGCTGAACCGTCATGCCGGTGTTCCGCAGATCCAATTTCTGCAGGGCAGTCAGCTCCTGAAGCTTTTCAAATTCCGTAATCTCCTGATTGGAAAGATCCAGCTGGGTGGAATCCCGGCGGTACTCCATGCCGTCCATCACAAGGTAGGTTTCGTTGTAGATGCGAAGCCGTTCCTGCTCTGCTTTCTCCATCCGGTCATGCACAACCAATCCGGCGATAAGCCCCACCAACAGCAGCGCGAGGACGCATAGGACAATCAGCTTTTTCTTGTTCATAGGATACACTCCTGTGTAAAATCGTCAGGGACTATTATACCGGAAATTGCCCCCATTTACAAGTCCTTCCTGAAAAGAATCTCGCACACGGTACAATTCCGGGCACAAAAATCAGCTGTAGGAGTAGGGCATTCCGTAGGCATCCCGCTGGAGATAGTAGTGTGGGCTGTAGCGCCAGCCGTGATTGGTGGAGCTTTGGGAGTAACAGCAGACCATGGTTTGGGGAAGCGCCTGCTGCAACGCCTCAATATCCTGAGAGGACAGGGTGCCGCCCGCCAGCCAAAGCCGATCCAGCTGCTGCAGCTGAAGCAAGGCGTTTTGGTTGTAGGCATTGGTAAAGCACAGGTTCAGATCCTTCAGACTGGTGCAGTTGGCCAGAGGTGCGTAGTCCGTGATTTTGGACATAAACAGCTCCAGAAATTCCAGCTTCATCAGAGAACCGATGGGTGCGGCGTCACTGACACCGGTGTCCGCCAGAATCAGGCATTTGACATTGGGCGTTTCGTACAGGAAGGAACAGTCATTGACGGGCATATGCCCCAGGTCGATGAACTCCAAATCGTGGCAGTAGCGCAGCAGCTGACAGTCTGTACTGTCAACACGGTAACCTTCCTTTGTGGGCATAAAGGCAGTGGCGTCGGTGCGCAGCTTGATGCCGCGCAGCTGCACGGTCCAGACGAACCGGGTGCCGGGATGGCTCCGGTTCAGCGCCTCCATGTCCTCGTTGGAGATTCCGCAGTCCACCATATCCACCTGCTTCAGATTGTGGAACAGGGGAAGCGCGGCAACCAATTCCGAAGTATCTTCAAGGGGAATGCCGGAAAGGTCCACAAATTCCGCCTGCGTATGCACCTGCACGCCGCAAAGAGAGAATTCCCACGCAAAACAGACGCCGGGAAACGCCTCTTTCAATGCAAGCAGTGATTCCCGTGCAGGCAGATTGCCATCGAGGGAAACGGTCTGAAGCCGTGAAAACCGGGGCAGCTTCCGTGTCAGCTCCTGTACATCCGGATTTGTGACCGTGATGGAAGCCGCACTTGCATCGTAGGAGTTGCCGCCGATGGTCACGGTGGTATCCGTGCCTGCGGCAAAGATGGGCACACACAGGGATACTGTCACCAAAACAATCAGAAGCAGCGACAGTGTCGGATTTTTCCTCAAAACAATCAACTCCAAAGCTTGATACACCCATTATCTCAAATCTGAAAAGACAAGTCAAGAATTGAAGACATAAAAGCGGTTGCCGAAACGTTCGTTTTTGCAATGCTTTTGCATAGCAAAAATACCGGCAACATTTTCGTTGCCGGTATTTTTAGCGGAGCGGTTGAATATAACGTTCATGGCTGAGGGATTCCGGGCGGGCGTAGGCGCCGGACACAAGTCCAAGCATGGCGTAAATCGTCACGATGGAGGAGCCGCCGTAGCTGATCAGCGGCAGGGTCAGACCGATAACGGGCATGGCGCCGATGCACATGCCGACGTTGATGATCACCTGGAAGATCAGCGCGGAGGCCGCGCCGAAGCAGATCAGACGGCGCATATAGTCCTGACAGCGGATGCCTACGAAAATGCAGCGGGCGATGATTGCCAGCTCCAGCAGCATCACCACGACGCAGCCAAGAAAGCCCAGTTCTTCGCCGATGGAGGAGAAAACGTAGTCCGTGTGCTGGGCAAACAGACGGCCGGCCTGGGTACGGTTGCCGTTGAACAGACCCTGCCCGGTCAAACCGCCGCCGGTGAGAGACAGAAGGTTAATCCGGTAGTGATAGCGCTCGTTGATACCCTGGGGATCGATGGTGTCGTCAAAAAGAATCAATATTCGGTTTTGCTGGTGGGTGGCAAGGAATGGGAATACGATTGGAAAACCGATGGCAATGGCACCAAGCGCCAGGCCAAACCAAATCAGGCTGACACCGCCGCTGAAAGCCATGCCCACGAAGATAAAGGCGAAAATCAGGGACACGCCCATATCCCGGGACACGATCATGTTCAGACCGAAGAGCAGACCCAGATGAAGCACCATGTGCATGACCGAGGGGATACTGGATATTCGGTTCTGGTGCGAGGCCATGACCGAGGCCATGATGATGATATAGGTGATTTTGCAGATTTCCGCGGGCTGAATATGGATAATGGGTGTTTTCAGCCAGCTGCGGTTGCCGGTGTTGTTGTCGGTGCCAAAGGGGATGAGCATCAGCAGCAAGAAGGTATTGATGGCAACCAGCAAATATCGGTACTCGGACATCACTTCCACATCGATGGAGGAAACGATGGCAAAGCACAGAATGCCCAGAAGCGTGGCACCGACCTGAATGGCGATGTAGCGGATATTGCCGCCGAATTTCTCCGCGGAGGTGGCACTGAAGATGACCACGAGACCGAAGGCTGAGGTGAAGAAACACAGCAGAAGCAGTACCCAGTCACACTTTTTTGGGAAGTTTTTGAGTTCTGTTAAAAATCGATTCAAGGCCAAACCTCCTTCCTATCGGTCGATTATAGCATGAAGCGGGAAGAAAGTAAACAAATTTTCTGTGAATAATCCGTTTCGTCCTTCGAAGCCGCAAAGCGTAAAATCATACAGGACGCGGAAGGAAAAACCCGTTTTGCGGCATAATATCGCGTATACAAAAAGAAATTGTCGGCGGCGATTCCTGTCTTTTGCTGTCGAAAGCACCACCTGCGTCATGCGGGAGATGACGGATTGTATGCTTTTCCGGCCTGGTTCGACATGAAACGTCCTGCAAAAATTTACATAACAACAGGAGAAAAGCTCCAAAAATAAATCCGAAAAGGATTTGAAATGACAGGAAAACCTTCTTTTTTTACGGCGCTTTTGTTATATATGGTTTGAAAACAGAAAAACAGCACGATTGGAAGAGGAGGTAGGACTTATGCGAAAAGTCCATGCGGTTTCCCGCGGCAGGGAAATCCTGCCCATTTGCCTGACGGTGGCTCTGATTTTTCTGGCTCTTGGCCTGCAGCAGTCCCAAAGGATGCTCTCACAGACCACCTATGTGATCACCGACGGAGGACGTGTTCTGGTTCGCAGCACTTCTGCGGTCTGCACCGATGCCGTGCTGGGGGAAGCCGGTCTGGAATTGGGCGCGGATGATGCCTATACCACGGATACCACCGAGGGGGTTTCAACAATCAACATCCGGCGCGGTCAGAAGCTGCGGGTGAACTACTACGGAAAGACGCTGGATGTGACCTCACAGGGGGAAACGGTGGAAGCGCTGCTATCCCGGCTGAAGCTTCCGTGGCATGAGGGGGATGTGATTTCCGCTCCCCTGGATGT
Source organism: Bacillota bacterium (assembly GCA_029098045.1). Lineage (GTDB taxonomy): Bacteria > Bacillota > Clostridia > Oscillospirales > Oscillospiraceae > Faecousia. The sequence continues at coordinate 2,406 of JAQXNO010000176.1, read as the reverse complement.
GCAAACCTATGACGGCATGGAACTGACGGTTGCCCATGTGGTACGGAAGAATCAGACCTATACCGAGGCGTTGAAACACGAAACCATCCGCATTTCGGACTGCACACTGCCGGAAGGCACGGAAAAAGTGATAACGCCCGGTGCGGACGGGGAGCTTCTGTGCAGTGCCGTGGTCACCTACATCAATGGGAAGGAAACCGAACGGGTGATTCTGAGCCGGCAGGTGGTATCGCAGCCGGTGCGCAGGGTGATCGCCGTGGGCACCGGGGCGGCACAGCAGAAGCGGCAGGACAGCAATCGGGCTGTGATCGGAAACGGCACCATCACACTGCCCACGGGAGAGGTGCTGACCTATACGGAAAAGGTAACCTGCCTTGCCACGGCATACCACTGCGAGGGTTATGTGGGAAAGACGGCCACCGGCACCCGGGCACGGGTTGGCGCCATCGCGGTGGACCCGGAGGTTTTTCCCTATGGAACCCGGTTTTACATCGTGTCCCGGGACGGGGAATATGTCTACGGCGTGGCAACCGCGGAGGACTGCGGCGACAGGCGCTTTATCCACGATACCCGGCTGGATCTTTTTTTCAATACGAAATACGAGTGCATCCAGTTCGGGGCACGCAGCTGTGATGTCTACATCCTTGGCTGATTCCATATTGCAAACCTGCCTTTTTTCTGCTATGATGAGTGGAAGAAAGGCGTTCTTTTTTGAAAGATTTGAGGTTACGATATGATTGACGTTTGCAACATTCATGTGATGAAGCCGCTGCTGGAAAGTCACGGCTTCCACTTTTCCAAGGCCAAGGGTCAGAACTTCCTGATCGCCCCCTGGGTGCCGGAATCCATCGTCCGGGAGGCCGGGGTGGACAAAACCGCCGGTGTGCTGGAAATCGGACCCGGCATCGGCCCGCTGACCCAGCAGCTTTGTCTGAACGCGGAAAGGGTCTGCGCTGTGGAGCTGGACACCCGGCTGAAGCCCATTCTGGATATGACGGTCGGGGCGTTTCCCAATCTGGAAATCATCTGGAACGATGTGCTGAAGCTGGATGTGCCGGCGCTGGTGCGGGAGAAATTCCCGGGGCTTCGCCCCATGGCCTGCGCCAACCTGCCCTATTATATCACATCGCCCATTCTGACAGCCCTGCTGGAGGCGGAGTGCTTTGAGTCCGTCACGGTCATGGTGCAAAAGGAGGTGGCGCAGCGGATCGCGGCCAGGCCGGGCAGCGCCGACTACAGCGCGTTCACCGTATTCTGCCAGTATTATGCCCAGCCGGAGCTGCTTTTTGACGTACCGGCAGGCTGCTTCCTGCCCCAGCCAAAGGTGACCTCCGCGGTCATCAGCCTGCGGGTGCGCAGGGAGCGGAACTGGGATATTCTGGATCAGGATGTTTTCTTCCGTCTGGTGCGTGCCAGCTTCGCCATGCGCCGCAAAAAGCTGAGTAACGGTCTGGCCTCCGGCTTCCCGGAGCTGGGCAAGGCGGGTGCGGCGGAGGTGATCGCAGCGGCGGGCTTCGATGCCAATGTCCGGGGCGAGACCCTGAGTATCCCCGAATTTGCCAGAATTGCCAATGAGATCGTCAGGAGGACAGACCATGATTGAGTTCCTGTTTTTGGATTTGGATGACACCATTCTGGACTTTCACAAGGCAGAGCGGATTGCCATCTCCCGAACCATCGGTGCCTACGGGGCAGCACCGACGGAGGCGGTTCTGAACCGCTACCACGCTGTCAACAAATGGCATTGGGAGCAGCTGGAGCTGGGTCGTATGACCCGGGAGGAGGTTCTGGTGGGGCGCTTTGCCATGCTTTTTGAGGAAATGGGCATCAGCGTGGACGCGGCGGCCGTCGCCCGTGCTTATGAAAAGAATCTGTCCATCGGTCACTATTTTCTGCCCGGCGCGGAGGAAGCACTGGAGCGGCTGCACCGGAAATACCGGCTGTTTCTGGCCAGCAATGGCACCGCATCGGTGCAGAAGAGCCGCATGACCAGTGCCAATCTCTACAGGTTCTTTGAACAAGTGTTTATTTCGCAGGAAATTGGGCACAACAAACCATCAAAAGCCTATTTTGATGCCTGCTTTGCCCAGATTCCGAACTTTGACCCGGAAAAGGCCATGATCGTAGGTGACAGCCTCAGCTCCGACATTCAGGGCGGCATCCATGCGGGCATCAAAACCTGCTGGGTCAATCCTGCCCACGCGGACGTGAATAACGGGATCGTACCCGACTATGAAATCGAGGCACTCTCTCAGCTGGAATCTCTTCTGGAGCGGCGAGTCGCCGCTGACAATGCGAGCCTGACAGGCCGGCAATAATCGTTACGCCAATGGGCTCACCCGGTTCGTAACTGCCCTCGTCATCCACCGCCTGGCGCGGCAGCGCCCTTGGCTCCCCCTCTGGGGG
>JAQXNO010000175.1 GCA_029098045.1 Bacillota bacterium | reverse complement strand
GCTGGTGCGTCAATAGTATTCGTGACGGAAGAGACTTGCTTTTTCCTGTCGTACGAGGTGGTTTCCTATTGTCGATCCACCAATGTGATCGATGTGCTGGAAAACGGCACCCATACTGCTTCTGTGAGGCTGCCGGATATGCAGTCAACGGAAACTGTGGTAATCCGACGGGTAACGCAGGGAAAAGCGCTGGTGGAGCTGATTTTGCCCAACACCTGCGGAATGAGGATTCGCGACCTGCGTGTGTCCGAATGGGAAGTACCGGCACAGAAGCCAAATAAGCTGCTTTTGTTGGGAGACTCTATTTTGCAGGGCATTCATTCCTACCATCCCACCAGTTCTCTGGCAAATCTGCTGGCACTGGAGCTGAACGCAGAGATGGTAAATCAGAGTGTTGGTGGCGGTGGATTTTATCCAGAGCTGCTGGAAAGGCTGCCCTTTGTACCAGACTGGATATTCGTTGCCATGGGCATCAACGATGTTCGGGCGTCAATGGAGAATCCGGCACAGCCTCGGATTGCAGCATGGTTTGCCCGGCTGCGCGTATTGTATCCCAGCCAGAAGATCTGTGCGGTAACACCTATCTGGAATACCCGCTTCTTGGGAGAAACGGGTTACCAGGAAAAGGCGGAGCATATTCGTGCCTGTATACGCCAGGAATGTGAAAAATGGGGGATTCAGGTAATTGAAGGGGATCCTCTGGTTCCCCATGTAAGATCATTCTTTAATGAGGATGGTCTGCACCCCAATGATCTGGGCTTCCAGTGTTATACACGGGGCGTGCTCCGACAGTTGAAATGGAAATAAGGAGAACATTATGGTATCACCCTATGCATATCAGGCCGAAAACCTGAAGACTATGTTTGAACGGCCATATGAGTTAAAACTTCCGGCAGTACGGGTCTTCGGTAATCTGTATTTTGTGGGCAACAGCGATGGCGCTTCATGGCTGGTAGAAACAGAAGTAGGTCTGCTGCTATTTGACACCAACTATCCGACGGCGGATGCACTGCTCTTGAATTCTATTTGGTCGCTGGGGTTTGATCCCCGGAAGACCGTTGCCATTTTCCATACCCATGGTCATTTCGACCATTTTGGTGCTACGGACCTCATCAAGAATCTCTCCGGTGCAAAGACTTATCTGGGTATTGAGGACGCGCGAATGTTCCGGGAGCGGCCGGAACTGGCCCTGATCCACGACGGACAGGAAGCATATTTGGAGGTATTTATCCCGGATGTGGAGGTAGAGGATGGTGCTGTGTTTACCTTCGGAACCACCATAGTTCGGGCAGCTTCCTGCCCAGGCCATTGTCCGGGTGCTACAAACTACTTTATTACGGTGTCCGATGGAACCCGTGTCCTGACCGCGGGACTTCATGGCGGCGCGGGACTGAATACCCTGTGCGTGGATTTTCGGGAAAAATATGGTGTGGACTGGCGGCCGGATTTTTACGCCAGCATTCAGAAAGCAAAGCAGGAAAAGGTGGATATTTTCTTGGGCAATCACACGGGACAGAACCATACCGTCGAGAAAATCAATCGGTTGCTGCAAAATCCTATGGCATTTGTGGATCCGGGGGAATGGCTGCGGTTCCATGAAGAACTGGAACGTCGTTTTCTTCAGATGTGCGCTGAGGAGGGCGAACCTGAGTGGGGGCAAAACAATGGCGATATTACAATATAAAATCAAATCGGAAGAACTGGATACAAAGACGGATGTTGTGGTGATTTTGCCTACAAAGTCCGTAGAAGATATGCGGAAAATGCCGAACTATGGATTCTACCGACCGGACAAATGTTATCAGGTGCTCTATCTGTATCATGGCACCACCGGCGACTGCTGGGATTGGTTACGTTTTTCTCGGATCGAGAAGTATGCACAGGATCACTGCCTAGCTGTGGTGATGCCCTCAGTTTGCAACAGTAATTTTCACAACATTCCGAACAGTTATCCCTGGTTCGACTATGCAGCAAAAGAACTGCCCAAGATCATTTCCTGGACGTTCCCCGTTTCCCAAAGACGGGAGGATACATTTATTGCAGGCTTGAGCATGGGCGGCAGTGGTGCGTTCAAGATTGCCATGGCGAATCCGCAGCGCTATGGGGCTGTAGCCTGCCTGTCGGGTGGCTTCCAACTGGCACAGTGGATCGAAAAAGAGCGGAAGGCTCCCTGGGCAGCGGCTTATGGATCGGAAGAAACGTTGCTGGGTACGATGGAGGATCCTTTCTGGCAAGCTGAGCACATATTGGGAAAGGGGAGCGTGCTGCCGAAATTGTATATCGGCTGCGGCACGGAGGATCTGTTATGTTATGAATGCAATCAGCAGTTCCACGAGCACCTAGAGAAGATTGGCTTTCCACACACTTATCACCTGCAGTCTGGCGGACATGACTGGGATCTGTGGGACAGCGAGATTCAGTTGGTGTTGGATTGGCTTCCGCTGAAAAATGATCTGGTGAACAAATAGAAGTTTGAAATGGATGGCACGCATGGGTGCTGTCCACGCTTATGTGCCTATGGCCATAATAATCTCTGCTGAACAAATGCCAATTCTCTTTGCGATTTCCAGGCACCCGGCAATGTGTCCTTTTGCGTCCGCGTACATATCCGCCGGCTGTTTTCCCGTCCAAGGAAAAACGGGTCATTGTTCAGTGAACATTATCCTAAGCAGCGAGACAGCAATCGATAAAAGATACACACCCCGCACCCCTTCCGTTAATAGGTGTAGCGGGGCAAAACATTACTGGACACCTATTCCGATACGCATTGTACCAAAATTGGTGTCCTGTTTTGGTGCGGGCGACAGAACTCGATTACATGATGGTGTCGGCGGCGTCCAGCCGCCGCCGAGAGGCAGTCCACCGGACTGTCTCATTTTGATGGGTTCAAGTCCGTCTTCCACTACCAATAAAGCAGGACACCCACAAGGGGTGCCCTGCTTTATTGGTGCGGGCAACAGGACTCGAACCTGCACGCTTTTGGCAGTGGAACCTAAATCCACCGAGTCTACCAATTCCACCATGCCCGCGTATAGGAAGTTGAAAGTGGAAAGTTGAAAATTGAACGTTATCAAACCGGAACCCATCACTTTCCATTTTCAACTTTCAACTTACAGTCGGAATTTTACCATGGCTGCTCTCAATTGTCAACGTGGGGATACTCAAATCAGCCCGAAATGGCGCAGGGCATGGAAGACGCCGTCGCCCAGCACCGGGTCGGTGATGTGGTCTGCCGCCTTTTTCAGATTCTCCATGCCGTCGCCCATGCAGATGGTGGTGCCCGCCACGGCGAACATGGGCAGATCGTTCTCACTGTCGCCGATGGCGAAGGTCTCCGCTCTGGGGATGTGCAGCGCCTCCAGCAGCCGCTCCATGCCCTTTGCCTTGGTGTTGCCCCGCTTGCTGTACTCGATCATGGTGCCCGGGTGGATCATGGGGTGAAAAAACGGCTCCACCGCCGCAAGAAATGCCGCCCGGTCACTTTCTTCCGTTTCATGGGTGACAAATTTGATGAAGCTGCGATCCGCCGCCTCCTGATAGGGCATCACCCGAATGCCCTTCTTCTCAAGGCGCGCAGCCTCCCGCAGGGGTGCGGGGGTGTAGGTCATATCCGCGTCATAGTACAGCGCATCCGCCGTTTCCGCCTGAATGAGCATCCTGTTCTTTTTGCACTGGTCGATGACGAAGCCGCACAACGCTTCCGAAGGGTAGTCCCGGTGAAGAAACGTGCCGTTCAGGATCACCTCCATGCCGCAGGCGCAGATCCAGCCGTCAAACGCCAGCTGCCGGATCCGCAGGTCGATATGCCCAAAGGGTCTTCCCGTGTTGACCACCGGGATGTGCCCGTTTTCGCGCAGCAGCCGGATGGCCTCCACTGCGGAATCGGGAATGATCTGGGTGGCATTGTCCACAATGGTGCCGTCTATGTCAAAGAAAACAACCATATTGTCCTCCGCTCTTTTTCTTCCGGCGCGCCGCGCCCCTTGCGGGCTGCCACCCTCATCTTACCACGCGCGGGATTTTCTGTCAATGCGCCGGAGGGGAGGCTTTGGCTTTCTTTTGGTGTTTTGGCAGATTTGGGCGATGATTTTTCAGCTAATTTGTACAATTATGCTTGACAATCCAAAAATGCAACGGTACAATAGAATGCGGTATGGTGTACGCTGCCCCGGAATTTGGGGTTCTCAGCGTTTCATGATAACCGGCGTCATGCCGGGGTAGGCTTTTGTGCCTCATCGCGTTTATTTTGCATAAAATCGCACACGACCGGGGTGTCCCGGTTGGTTTTTCATGCTGAATTGAACATGGGGTTCATTGCGCCCACCCCCTCAACGCCCATTTTTAACGAAGGAGGTGCGCTGCAAGATTATGGACAAGATTATTTTTGCCATCATTGGCATTGTGGTCGGTGTCGCGGTCGGTTTTGTGGTTGGTATGATTTACCGCAAGAAGGTCGCGGAACGGGAGATCGGCTCCGCGGAGCTGGAAGCTACCCGCCTGATCAACGAAGCGATCCGCAGCGGTGAAAGCCGCAAGAAGGAAATGCTTCTGGAAGCCAAGGATGAAATCCATAGATCTCGTACAGAACACGACAAGGAAGTCAAGGAGCGCCGCGCCGAGCTGAGCAAGCAGGAGCGTCGTCTGGAGCAGAAGGAAACCGCCCTTGACAAGAAGACCGAAGCATTCGAACGCAAGGAAGAGGAACTGGCGAAGAAGCTGGCCAAGGTTGCCGAAACCCAGGCAAAGGCAGACGAGCTGTGCAAGGAGCAGCTGGAAAAGCTGGAGGGCATTTCCGGTCTGACCCAGGAGCAGGCCAGGCAGTACCTGCTGCAGAGCGTGGAAGAGGATGTGCGTCACGACGCGGCCATGAAGATCAAGGAGATCGAGGCACAGCTGAAGGACGAGGCCGAGGCCACCGCCCGGGAGGTCATCGCCACGGCCATTCAGCGCTGCGCCGCTGACCACGCCGCCGAAACCACCGTTTCCGTGGTGGCGCTGCCCAACGACGAAATGAAGGGCCGCATCATCGGCCGGGAGGGCCGCAACATCCGCACGCTGGAAACCATCACCGGTGTGGATCTGATCATCGACGACACCCCCGAGGCCATCACCGTGTCCTCTTTCGACCCCGTCCGCCGGGAGATCGCAAGACTGGCACTGGAAAAGCTCATTGCCGACGGCCGTATCCACCCCACCCGCATCGAGGACATGGTGGAGAAGGCCAAAAAAGAAGTGGATCGCACCATCCGGGAGGAGGGCGAGCGCGCCTGCTACGAGACCGGTGTGCACAATCTGAACCCCGAGCTGGTGAAGATTCTGGGCCGTCAGAAGTACCGCACTTCCTACGGTCAGAACGTGCTGAATCACTCCATCGAGGTTGCCCACATCGCGGGTCTTATGGCCGCCGAGCTGGGTGTGGACGTGGCGCTGGCCAAGCGCGCAGGTCTGCTGCATGACCTGGGCAAGTCCATTGACCACGAGGTGGAGGGCAGCCATGTGCAGCTGGGTGCCGATCTGGTTCGCAAGTACAAGGAAAATCCCGTGGTCATCAACGCGGTGGAAGCTCACCACGGCGACGTGGAGCCCAAGACCGTCATCGCCGTGCTGGTTCAGGCCGCCGATGCCATCTCCGCCGCCCGTCCCGGCGCCCGCCGCGAGAACGTGGAGAACTATATCCGCCGCCTGCAGAAGCTAGAGGAGCTGACCGGCTCCTATCCCGGTGTGGACAAGGCCTTTGCCATTCAGGCCGGCCGCGAGGTGCGCATCATGGTCAAGCCCGAGGTGGTCACCGAGGACAACATGATCCTGCTGGCCCGGGACATTGCCAAGAAGATCGAGTCCGAGCTGGAATACCCCGGCCAGATCAAGGTCAATGTTATCCGCGAAACCAAGGCAGTGGAGTACGCAAAATAAGG
>JAQXNO010000174.1 GCA_029098045.1 Bacillota bacterium | reverse complement strand
AACGGTTCCGTCCACAGGAATGTTTTCGCCGGGGCGCACCACAAAAACATCGCCCTTTGCCACCTGTTCAATCGGTACGGTGACCTCCGCGCCCTCCCGCAGGAGCGTGGCGGTTTTGGGGGCAAGCTTCATCAGGCCTTTGAGAGCATTGGTAGTTTTTCCCTTTGAACGAGCCTCCAGCATCTTGCCCAGCGTGATCAGCGTAAGGATCGTGGCGGCGGACTCAAAGTAGAATTCGTGCATATAGACCATCACGGCATCCGCGTTGCCCTTGACCTGTGCGTCCGTCATGGCGAACAGAGCGAAGGTGCTGTAGCCAAAGGCTGCCGCAGCGCCCAGCGCGACCAATGCGTCCATGTTGGGCGCACGGTGCCACAGACTCTGGAACCCGCTGATAAAAAACTTCTGATTGATGACCATAACGATCACCGTCAGCAGCAGCTGCAAAAGCCCCATTGCCACATGGTTGCCGTTGAAAAACGAGGGCAGCGGCCAGCCCCACATCATGTGTCCCATGGAAACGTACATCAGTACGATCCAGAAACCGAGAGAAGCGATGAGCCGCTTTTTCAGAACGGGGGTCTCCCTGTCCTTCAGCGCATCCTCTTCGGAGGAAAGCCGGGCGGTCTGCTTGCTGCTTCCTTTTTTCAGAGCCGCTCCATATCCCGCCTCACGAACCGCCGCAATGATCTCCTCGGCGGAGGCGGTTCCCTCTACGCCCATGGAATTGGTCAGCAGGCTCACCGAACAGGAGGTGACGCCTTTCACGCCCGATACCGCTTTTTCCACCCGGGCCGAGCAGGCAGCGCAGCTCATACCCGTTACTGTATATTGCTCCATAATTGAATCACGGAATCTCCTTTTATTTCATTAGTTTTTGCAGGGTAGCCACCAATTCGTCGATGACTTCATCCTTGCCCTCCCGGATGTCTCTGGCAACGCAGCCCCGAATATGACTGGCCAGCAATTCCTTATTAAAGGCATTGACTGCGGCGTTGACAGCGGCAGACTGCACCAGAATATCCGCGCAGTAGGCATCATTTTCCACCATCCCGCGAATCCCGCGGATCTGTCCTTCGATCCGGTTCAGACGGTGGATCAGCTTCTTCCGTTCTTCCTCTGAGCGGTCAGTTGTTTTCCCGCAGCATCCGCACATTTCTTTCTCGGTCATGATTCACCCTCCGTTTCGCAGATACCCCCAAGGGGTATCTGCATTATATACCCCTATAGGGTATTTGTCAATGGAGAAAAAGGGAAAATCGCTTTTTTCTGCAAACAGTTTATTCCGATATCCGCCATTCATTATCTGGAAAAGCAGTGCAGATATGAATACAGCAGCCTGATTTCTCAAGCCGCTGAATTTCAGACAGGAATGACAGAAAAAGGAGGATCCTTTTCCGTTAATATGCCCCCGTCACCACAAAATATTATCCTTCCTTTTTCCTGGTAAACGCGGCGCCCACCACCCGTGGACCGGCGTTGGCGGTGACAGCAGCGCCGATCTGGTAGACCGCCGCCGGTTCATAGCCAAGCTGCTGTACCATCAGACGGCGAAGCTCCTCCAGGCAGGCGGGGTCATTGCCATAGACAAGTTCGTAGGATGAACCCGGCTCCATGTCGGCAATACTCATCTCCGCAATCTTCTCCACCAATTTGCGCTCGCCCCGGCATTTCGCCGCTGTGGTGATGCCGTTGTCAAAGATCTTCATGACCGGCTTCAGATTCAGCTTTGCCCCCAGGAATGCGGCCGCTGTGGGGATACGGCCGGATCTTGCGGCGTATTTCAAATCATAGATGCCGAAATAGATTTGCCGCCGGGGAAGAATATCCGTCAGATATTGCAGGATAAAAACTCCTTTTGCTATAATAAAAGTGCGGTCAGCCAACTGCACAAAGAACAGTAAAAGGAGGGTATGAACATTTGACAGATTTCCGGAAAGAGGCAGAGCGTTTTAACTGTCATAGAAAAATCGCACTTGAATTCTTCACGGGCTTATGACATACTGTTATGGGTGATAACATGAGCAGAACAGAGGAAAAAGAACTTAATATTACCCGTGTGATAAAGGTCGCACAGGAATTGTTCTTAAAAAACGGAATTGCCAACACAT
>JAQXNO010000173.1 GCA_029098045.1 Bacillota bacterium | reverse complement strand
TTAGCGGACGTATTCGATGACGACGCGGCGGTTGGGTTCGGTGCCGGTGGAATGGGTGGTGATGTTCTCCATATCCTGCAGCGCGGCGTGGATCACATGCCGCTCGTAGGCATTCATGGGCTCCAGAGTGGTGCGGCGGCGCGCCTTCAGAACCTGCTGTGCCTTCTTGCGGGCATAGCGGCGCAGGCTGTCCTCCCGCTTCTCCCGGTAGCTTTCCGCATCCACATTGATGCGGATATGACCCTCCACGCCCCGGTTGATGGTGTAGTTGGCCAGATGCTGAATGGCATCCAGGGTATCACCCCGGCGGCCGATCAGGTAACCCAGATCGTCACCCACCAGCTCCACGAAATAGGTGTTGTCACTTTCCCTGAAGGCATGGGGGATCGCCTGAGAATTCATGTGCTCCAGCAGTCCCTTGATGAAAACCTCAATCTTCTCCTCGGTGCTGCCGGGGGCGGCGGGGGTGTAAACCCGGGGCGCCTTCACTTCCCTGGGCTCTTTGGGCGCGGCGGGTTTCTTCTCGGCCTTCTTCTCCTGCTTCTTTTCAGCCTTGTCGGTCTTCTTTTCCTGCTTCTTTTCGACCTTTTCCGCCTTCTTCTCCTGCTTTGGTGCCTCCACGGGCTTTTCGGCCGCGGGCGTTACGGGCTGTGCGGCAGGCTCGGGCTTCTTTTCCGCCACGGGCTTTGCCTTGGGCTTGGAGCGGGAGGCGCTGCCCAGGGCGCTCTTGGGCTTTTCGGGCTCGACCACAGGGTCGGGAGCTTCGTAGGTCACCTGAATCTTGGCAGGCTGGGCGCCAAAGCCCAGGAAGCCGGACTTGGGCAGCGCCAGAACCTCGTAGGAAATATCATCGCGGGTCAGACCCAGCTGAGCCAGTGCGGATTCGACGGCCAGATCAATGGTCTTGCCCACAGCAACAATCTTCTTTTCCATGATTATTCCTCCGTGCTGTAGCGGTTGGGATCGTAATTGCGTCCCTTGCAGTAGGGACGGCTGGGGATGCCGGACATACAGGTGGACGCGGCGTCCGCTTCTTCGGTGATGCCCTTTCTGGCGGCATACTCTCTGGCAGCGGCGGCCCGGGCGGCATCCTCTTCCATCTGCTGCTTCTTCTGAAGCTTCTTCTTGCTGGTGTTCTGGGTCTGACCCTCGGGATTGGCGGCGCGGCGCTCGGCGCGGATGCGCTCCTTCTCCGCCTCGATGGCCTCCTGCTCCATGGCGCGCTTCAGCCGCTGGGCATCCTCCGCGTCATAGATCTTGCGGTAGTGCTTGGTCATGATGGGGTCGGAGATCATTCTGAACAGACCGCCGATGAACCAGTAAAGGGACAGACCGGCGGAAACGGTGAAACCGATCCACAGGGTCATCAGGGGCATCATCATCATCATCATTTTGCTCTGCTGGGCAGCCTGAGAATTCTTGGCCATCTCCTCGTCCTGCACACCCTTTTCGTTGGTGATGACGGAGTTGTTGGTCTTCTGGCTGATCCACATCTGCAAAAACTGGCTGCCGGTGGAAACCACGGGAATCAGGAAAGCACCGATGTTTGCCCAGTTAAAGGCACTCCATGCCCAGATTTTCCAGTCGGGAATGGCGCCCAGATTGATGCCCAGAAAATCAAAGTTGATGCCCTGCAGCGCCTCGGCGCTGATGCCGGGGATGGCGGCGGCGATGTCGGCTGCATAGGTGGAGATGGCGCCTGCAGCGACCACCTGATCGTAGTAGGAATTGCCGGAGAACAGATCCGGCGCCTGTGCCTTGACCACCTCGATGATCTGGGTGGCGACCTCCGCGCTCTGACCCAGAATGTAGATGATGGGCTGACGGATGACGGCAAACAGGGGGAACAGAATCAGCATGGGAACCAGACTCCACAGGCAGCCGCCGAAGCCCATGGAAGCGCCTTCCTCCCGCTGCAGCTGCTGGATGGCTTCGTTCTGCTTCTGCTGATCGTTGGCATACTTGCGCTGGATCTCCTGAATGCGGGGCTGCATACGGGACATCTTCATCATGCTCTTCTTGGCCTTGGCGTTGATGGGCAGCAGAACGAGCTGGACGATGATGGCGAAAAGAATCATGGCGATACCGTAATTGCTGGTGGTCTCATACAGGAAGCCCAGCAGCCAGCCGAAGGGGACGGTGACGATATCGGACAGGTTGAACGCGAGAAACATTGACATAACCTCCTAAGTAAATGAGGAATTATGGTACGGGGTCAAAATAATCCCCCTTATAAAAGGGATGGCAGCGCGCAAAACGCTTCAGGGCGAGCCAGCCGCCCTTTGCGGCCCCGTATTTTACGATGGCTTCGTACGCATAGCGGGAGCAGGTGGGACAATACCGGCATCTGGCCGGGAACGCGGGAGAGACATACTTCTGATAAAAGCGAATCAGGCGCAAAAGGACCGTTTTCATGGCAGTTCCTTCAGAATGCCGGCCTTTTCGGCCAGAGACAGATAGCTTTCCGTGAGCTTGCTGAAGGGCGCATTGATCGCGCGGCTGCGTGCCACCACAACAATATCCCAACCGCTCTGAAACCGGTTCTCGTTGAGCCGGTAAACCTCCCGCAGTCTTCTGCGGACGCGGTTGCGCACATTGGCCTTGCCCAGCTTCTTGCTGACGGTAATGCCCACCCGATTGGTGTGCGTGCGATTGCGTCTACAATAGAGCACCAGATAGGGGCCTGCCTGTCCGCTGCTCCGATACAGCCGCTGGAATATGTGGTTCAGCTTCAAAGAGCTTGAAAACTTCATAACAATAACCTCGGGATGAACGGGAAATATCCTAAGGCAATACCGTATCATTCGGCAAGGAAGCTCAGCGAGAGATTTTGTGCCAGTTCAAAGTTCCGAAAACGCGGGAATACTGTATGTATTTCCCGTTTTTGGAACTGCAGAAATGGTGCAAAAGATCCGCTGAGATCCGCAGA
>JAQXNO010000172.1 GCA_029098045.1 Bacillota bacterium | reverse complement strand
GCATTGATCTTCTCAAAGAAGTAGATGGACATACGCAGATTCACGTCGCCCACACCCTCGATGGTCAGGCCGACGCTGTTTTCACCGGGATCAAACACACCGTCCTTGCCGGTGCAATCGTCCTTGAACTTCAGCTCATAGTTACCATTGGGCAGTGCATAAACATTTTTGGTCTTACCGGTGTAAACAAGCTTCTTTTCCATGATTGATTGATCTCCTTTTATTTTGAAAATTGGATTTACAGTTTCTCCATGACGCAGGCGTCCTTTTCCAGAACAACTCCGGCATCGGCGATGCGCTTGGCATCGAGCTTTGCGGCGATCTCTTCATCGGAAACCGCCAGAATCTGGGCGGCAAGCAATGCCGCGTTGGCACCGCCGCCCACGGCAACGGTTGCCACGGGAATGCCCGTGGGCATCTGAACGGTTGACAGAAGAGCATCCAGACCGTCCAGCATGCCGCCCTTGCAGGGGATGCCGATGACGGGCAGGGTGGTGTTGGCGGCAACGGCACCGGCTAGGTGCGCGGCCATACCGGCGGCGCAGATGATGGCGCCGAATCCATTGGCGCGGGCATGAACTGCGAAATCCCGGGACTGCTCCGGGGTGCGGTGGGCGGAGTAGATGTGCACTTCAAAGGGAATCTCCAGAGCCTTCAGTACATCGGTTGCCTTTTTGATAACCGGCAGATCGGAATCGCTGCCCATGATGATGCCTACTTTTTTCACGAAAACCTCCTTAACAAAGCAAAAGAGCGCACTTAACCCATACATTGGTTAAGAGCGCCCAGACGGTCGGCAATTGTGTTGCGACATCCCGGTTCCCCGGTGGTACTCCACCATTGGTCTTCCGTCAGTTGCCGGGATGGTATCCAGTTTCGTCTGATTCGCCCAAGGTGAACTCCTGCGATCTCGACGTTAAAATTGTAGCACGGCGGGAAAATGGTGTCAAGATAAGTCGAAGGGACTTCGCGAATTTCCCTATTTCCGCTACGAAAGAACAAAATGAAACCACCGTTTTTGTGGAAATTTACAGTGTAAAAAATGAAACTTTCTCAAAGGAAAACGCAGGCACAGTGTGCCTGTGCCTGCGCCGCTTATTTGGATTCGCCACAGCCGGAGCAGCACCCGGAATGGGCGCAGCCGCGGCAGCCGGAGCAGCTGCCGCAGCAGCCGGATTTGCGGCTTTTCAGAAGACTTCGGACCGAAAAAAACACAGCGGCGGCAAGAATACCCAGAACGATTGCATCACCCATGACAGAGACCTCCCAAGGATGATTTACCGCTTGCCGGATGCCAGGCTGCCCGGCTTTTCAATGGTTCCGGGCTGATACCCTCTGCGCAGCAAAAGATACAGGAGCACTGCCAGCGCGGCAAGCGCCAAAAGGGTGAAGAAGCCAAAGGTTGCCTCGCCGGTGATCAGACCGCCCAGCTGATAGACGATCAGGGAAACGGCATATGCAAAACCGCACATATAGCCGATGGTGATGGCGGTCCACTTGGCACTGCCCATTTCACGCTTGATGGCGCCGATGGCGGCAAAGCAGGGCGCGCACAGCAGCTGGAAGATCATAAAGCTGTAGGCGGTGATGGGGCCAAAGTCGGCGGCGACCATTGCCCAGATCTCGTCACCGGCTTCGCTGAGCTCTCCGGCAAAGTTGTACAGGGTGCCGAAGGTCATGACCACCTGCTCCTTGGCAATCAGACCCGTGACCGTGGCAACGGTGGATTTCCATGCCATCTCTCCCATCCAGCCCAGAGGATAGAAAATCCATGCGACGGCATTGCCCGCTGCGGCAAGCAAGGAGGCATTGGCATCCTCCACGGGGCCAAATGTACCGCCGGCAAAACCGTAGCTCTGCAAAAACCACAGGACGATGGAGCTGAGCAGCACAATGGTGAAGGCACGCTTGACGAAATCCCAGCCCCGCTCCAGAGTGGCGCGTGTCACGTTGCGGGCAGAGGGCATATGATAGGCGGGCAGCTCCATGACAAAGGGAGCGGGTTTTCCAGCAAAGGTTCTGAATTTTTTCAGAATCACACCGGAAATCACCACCGCGGCCACACCGATGAAAAAGGCGGAAACCGCGACCAGCGGAGAATTGCCGAACACGGCGCCTGCAAAGAGACCGATGATGGGCATCTTGGCGCCGCAGGGGATAAAGCCGGTGGTCATAACGGTGATTTTGCGGTCGTTTTCCTGCTCAATGGTGCGGCTGGCCAGAATGCCGGGAACACCGCAGCCGGTGGCCACCAGCATGGGGATGATGGATTTGCCGGACAGGCCGAATCTACGCAGGACGCGATCCATGATAAAGGCTACACGGGACATATAGCCCACATCCTCCAGAATGGAAAGCAGCAGACTCAGCACCAGAATCTGGGGTACAAAGCCCAGCACCGCGCCCACACCGGCCAGAATACCATCTATGATCAGACCGTACAGCCAGCCGCTGACACCGAGCCCGGTCAGAAGGCTGTCCAGCAGGGTGGGCACCCACTGACCGAAGAGCACATCGTTTGCCCAGTCGGTGCCCATGGTGCCGATGGAAAAGGCGTAGCTTCCCATGGCAATGGCGTACATGGAGAACATGACGAGGGCAAAAATGGGCAGTGCCAGGATGCGGTGGGTGACGATGGCATCGATTTTATCGGAAAGGCTCATGGCGTGTTTGGCGGCCTTCTTTCGGACAGCTTTGTGTACCACACTGCCTATGTAGGTATAGCGCTGATCGGCGATGATGGATTCCGCGTCATCGTCCATTTCCCGTTCGCAGTCGGTGATGTGCTTTTCCAGATGCGCAAGCAGCGGCGCGCCCAGATGCACTTCCTGCTGCACCTTTTCATCCCGCTCGAAGAGCTTGATGGCATAATAGCGCAGGTAATTGGGATCGACCTTACCCTCAATGGATTCTTCAATGTGGGCCAGTGCGTGCTCCACACTGCCGCCGAAGACGTGGGGGCGTTCGGTGTGGGTGTGGTTCCGGGCAAGCGCCACGGCGGCTTCCGCAGCCTCCGCGCAGGCCTCGCCCTTCAGGGCGGAGATCTCCAGAACGGTGCAGCCCAGAGCCTTACCCAATCGTTCAAGATCGATATTGTCACCGTTTTTGCGCACCAGATCAATCATATTCACCGCAACCACCACGGGGTGTCCCAGCTCAATCAGCTGGGTGGTCAGGTAGAGATTGCGCTCGATGTTGGTGCCGTCGACGATGTTCAGAATCGCGTCGGGATGTTCGTTGACAAGATAGGTACGGGTGACCACCTCCTCGGGGGAGTAGGGGGACAGAGAATAAATGCCGGGCAGATCCTGAAGAATCACATCGGGGTGTCCCTTCAGGGCGCCTTCCTTCTTTTCCACCGTCACACCGGGCCAGTTGCCCACATACTGGTTGGAGCCGGTCAGAATGTTGAACAGGGTGGTTTTGCCGCAATTGGGATTGCCGGCAAGGGCAATTTTCAAGCTCATGGAGTTACTCCTTTCAAATAAATTAGCAGAGGCTAACTGGTGAACAAAAAAAGAATCACAGAATTTCAATCATTTCCGCATCGGCCTTGCGCAGGCTCAGCTCATAACCCCGGACACGCAGCTCAAAGGGGTCACCCAGCGGCGCAACCTTGCGGATGTAAATCTCCACATTCCTGGTGATACCCATGTCCATGATGCGGCGGCGGACAGCACCCTCGCCGTGAAGCCTGACCACCATAACGGTCTGACCGACTTTTGCATCCTTCAGTGTTTTCATGTACAATCCTCCCTGATGTTTTTGGCGGCTGCCGCCCGGAGCAGAAACAAATTGGAGTTAGCAGCCGCTAACTGACGGATTCATCATATCACGCATTTCTGATTTGTCAAGAATTTTCTGTCAGATAAAGTTCAAAAATTTGGGGACAGCCTGCTGCTGTTCCCATGCATATCTGACTTTTGCTGCCCCTTCGCGTCAGCCGAAGCGGCGGGCATAGCCGCAGCGGCGGCACAGGGGCTCGACGGCTTTGCGGCCGGAAAAGCCCTCGTAAATGGCGCTGGCTCTGGGGGAACGAAGAATCTCTTCCAAGTCCTGCCGGAAGAGATTGCCCAGCGCCAGATCTCCCTCGTGATCCAGACAGCAGGGAACCACCGTACCGTCGCACAGGACGCCGATCTGATCGCGCAGTCCGTAACAAAACCCTTGCGCGCCGCCGTCGGCGGCATCAAGATCCGGCCAGTCGAATTTGTTGCCGTATTCCAGATAGACGCGGGTTCCAATGCGCAGACCCCGGCGCTCCTGCACCCAATTTCCCGGGAAATATTCGGCCAGAGCCGCTTTGATCTGTCCATTCAGCCGGTCGGCACCGCCGCTGTTCCAAAGGCGATAGCAGATGAGCACCTTTCCTTCCGCCGCCTTGCCAAAGCAAAAGCAGCGGTGCAGGTATTCGTCGAAGGACATGGAAAGCTCGTTGGCTTCAAAGGCGTGCAGGGAGATATTGACCTTGTGCAGTGCGGGGCTGCCCAGAAGCAGCGCCTGCCGCTCCTGCAGCAGGGTGCCGTTGGTGGTGAGGATCACCTTGAAGCCCGCATTGTACGCAAGGGTCAGAAAGGCACCCAGCTTTGGATGCAGGAGGGGCTCACCCATCAGGTGAAAGTATAAAAAGTCCGTGTAGGGCCGAAGCTTCGGCAGCAGGGCGGAGAATTCTGCCTCGGTCATGGCTCGCTTCGGACGCCCGGTGCCGGGGCAGAAGCCGCAGCGCAGATTGCACAGATTGGAGATTTCTATGTATATTTTGGAAAAGCCCACGGCAGTCCTCCCAAATCAGCCCAGCAGCACGTCGGAAACCAGCATCAGACAGAAGCCTACCAGCAGCGCATAGGTGACACCCCGGGTCTCGCCGTGGTGGGTCTCGGGAATCATTTCATCGCTGATGACATAGAGCATGGTGCCGCCTGCAAAGGCCAGGGCAAAGGGCAGAATTGCGGCGGAGATGCTGACAGCCAAGAAGCCCATCAGGGTGCCGACGATCTCCACAAGACCTGTGGCGGCGGCAATCAGAAAGGTCTTCTTCAGACTGATGCCGGAAGAGAGCATGGGGCCGATGATGACCATGCCCTCGGGGATGTTCTGCAGGGCAATACCACCGGCGATCAGGAGCGCTTCCGACGTATTGCCGGAGCCGAAGCC
>JAQXNO010000171.1 GCA_029098045.1 Bacillota bacterium | reverse complement strand
GTCGCCTGATTTTCCCTGTAAATGCCGCCCTGCTTCAGCAGCTCGTCCACCAGCGTGGTCTTGCCGTGGTCAACGTGGGCGATGATGGCAATGTTTCTGATATTTGCTTGAGATGCCATAAAAAGTCTCCTTTGTGCATCGAAAATATTCAAAATCTCTTAACTTAGAATTATAACACATACACAAAAGGAATGCAATATATTTGGAATAATTCACGAAACATTTTTGCCTCCCCCTACGCCCCGGCGCACCCTTGGCTCCCCCATTGCGTAGTGAAGAGTGAAGAGTGAATAGTGAAGAAGTGAAGCGTGGGGGGCGGTAACGAACCGGGAGAGCCCTATGGTGTATCGACACCTGCCGGCCTTTCAGGCTCGAATCGCCAGCGGGGGCACCCCGCCCGGCGCGGCAGCGCCCTTGGCTCCCCCTCTGGGGGAGCTGTCAGCGAAGCTGACTGAGAGGGCATCGGGGGCTGGTTACCCTCTCAGGCGGCTGATCGCCGCCAGCTCTCCCAAAGGGAGAGCCAAGGGGCGGCGTGTCGCCGCTGACAATGCGAGCCTGACAGGCCGGAAAGTATCGTTACACCATAGGGCTCTCCCGATTCGTGACTGCCTTCGACATCGTCTCCTACAAAAATGCGGTACGCAGTTCGGGGTCGAGCGGCGAAGGGCAGCCATTTGTCGGATGCAGTGTGTAACGCATTGCCCGCGGGGGCACCCCGCCCGGCGCGGCAATCGTGACAACACGCCCAAAGGGATGATGCTGCAGCCAAAACAGGCACACCGGCCGAATTGCCGGTGTGCCTGCTTGAGATGGGGATGTGTTACTGCTTGATGCCCTCGGTGATGCCGTTTGCCAGACCCACCAGACCCTGCATTTCGCTGGGGATGATGATCTTGGTGGCCTTGCCGTCGGCAACCTTCTGCATGGCCTCGATGGCCTTCAGCTTGATGACCTGATCGTTGGGCGCCTTCTGGTTCAGCAGCTCCAGAGAGTCGGCCAGTGCCTGCTGCACGGCCCGGATGGCCTGTGCTTCGCCGTCTGCCTTGAGGATGGCGGCCTGCTTCTCGGCCTCTGCCTTGAGGATGGCAGCCTGCTTTTCCGCATCAGCCCGCAGGATTGCGGATTCCTTCTCGCCTTCGGCGATCAGAATGGCGGACTTCTTCTGGCCTTCCGCCTGCAGGATGGCCTGACGGCGGTCACGCTCGGCCTTCATCTGCTTCTCCATGGAGCTCTGGATGTCGGAAGGAGGCAGAATGTTCTTCAGCTCCACGCGGTTGACCTTGATGCCCCAGGGATCGGTGGCCTCATCCAGAATGGCGCGCATCTTGGTGTTGACCACGTCGCGGGAGGTCAGGGTCTGATCCAGCTCCAGATCACCGATGATGTTACGCAGTGTGGTGGCGGTCAGGGTTTCCATGGCGGCCATGGGCTGCTCCACGCCGTAGGCGTACAGCTTGGGGTCCGTGATCTGGAAATACACCACGGTGTCGATCTGCATGGTGACGTTATCCTTGGTGATCACGGGCTGGGGGGGATAGTCCAGCACCTGCTCCTTCAGGGAGACACGGCGGGCGATGCGGTCAATGAAGGGAACCTTGAAGTGCAGACCCACACCCCATACCGTCTGGAACGCGCCCAGACGCTCGATGACGTAGGCACGGGACTGCTGCACCACGGCAATGTTGGAAATGATGATGATGAACGCGATGAGAATGACGATGGCTAAAAAGATCCACATAAAGAATACCTCCTGATATTATTTGGCAAACCGGTCGGCTTGCAAAATTTTTAGACTTCTGACGGAACTTCCACCGGGGTTACGAAGGCCTTCACACCTTCGACCCGTTCCACCCGTACCAGCGTACCCGTGGGGATGGGCTTGCCGGAGCAGGAGCGGGCGGTCCATTCCATGCCACCCAGCTTGACCTTGCCGGTGGCGCTGATGTTGTCGATGTCCGCGGTGACGTAGCCCTCGGAGCCCGCTATGGCATCCACGTTGGTACGGGTCAGCCCCGGCGTGAAATGTCTGCGCACCATGTCCCGCAGACAGGCAAGCAGGAGCGCGGAAACCACCAGGAACAACGCGATCTGAAGCCAGAGGGGAGAGCCCAGCAGACTTGCCGCCATGGCCACCAGGGCGCCCGCGGCAAACCACAGGGAAACGAGGGTGACGGTGGCTGCCTCTGCCAGCAGAAACAGAACCATCAGGGCAAGCCAAATCATTGTTTCCATCGCAAAACCTCCTTTACAAAATGATGGGGAAACATTTGCTTTGTGCCATTAGCATACCAGAAAAAAGGGCATCGGTCAATTGACGGAACAAACAAATTTGAATCGTTTTGGAGGCTGAAAGCGGAGTTTTGCCGGGTAAAACAAGAGGAAACAGAATTTTTTCGACGTATATTTGTAAAAAATACAAAACGGAGCCGTATTCCGAAAAATTAAAAATCAAAAGATTACGTTATGTGGTCATTTGACCGCATAAAGAAAGCGCCGCGTTTTCAAAAACCATTCCGGGGATGTTGGGCATTTTCTCTTATTATTTGAAGGGTGAACCCGGGATTTGTGTATTATTTTCGGCATTTCCCGGATTATCAGAGGATTTTTTCCTGTGCCGCCGCCACCGGAAAATTATGGTTGCACCTGTCTGTCGATTGATGTATAATTACCGTATCATACTACGGGCATTGCCCGAAATGGAGGACTGATTTCATATGTTCCAAGCAATGATTGAAACCCTGAAGGCCAACAACCGTTCCATCGTCTTTACCGAGGGCCATGACGCCCGTATTCTGGAAGCAACCGCACGTCTGGTGGAGGGCGGCTTCCTGAAGCCCATTCTGGTGGGCAATGTGGAGGAAGTCAAGGCAAACGCAGCCAAGGGCGGCTTCAACATCGAAGGTGTGGAGATTCTGGACCCCGCGACCTATGAGGGCATGGATGCCATGGTCGAGAAGATGGTCGAGCTGCGCAAGGGCAAGATGAGCGCGGAGGAGTGCCGCAAGGCGCTGTCCAAGGGCAACTACTTCGGCACCATGCTGGTGAAGCTGGGCTATGCGGACGCCCTGCTGGGCGGCGCCACCTACTCCACCGCGGACACGGTTCGTCCCGCCCTGCAGCTGGTCAAGACCAGGAAGGGCGCACATCTGGTTTCTTCCTGCTTTATCATGGTGCGCGGCGAAGAGAAGCTGGCCATGGGCGACTGCGCCATCAACCTGAGCTACGAGGACAGCGTGGATAAGGACGGCAACGTGACCCTGACCGCTGCCCAGAAGCTGGCGGAGGTTGCCATCGAAACGGCCAACACCGCCAAGGTCTTCGGCATCGACCCCAAGGTCGCCATGCTGAGCTTCTCCACCAACGGCTCCGGCAAGGGCGGCACGGTCAAGCTGTCCCACGATGCCACCGCCGTGGCCAAGGAAATGGCACCCGACCTGCTCATCGACGGCGAGATGCAGTTTGACGCGGCGGTTGCCCCCGAGGTCGGCCAGCTGAAGTTCCCCGGCTCCCCCGTGGCAGGTTATGCCAACACCTTTATCTTCCCCACCATCGAAGCCGGCAACATCGGCTACAAGATCGCGCAGCGTCTGGGCGGTTTCGAGGCCTACGGCCCCATCCTGCAGGGTCTGGCCGCACCCATCAACGACCTGTCCCGTGGCTGCAATGCCGACGAGGTCTACAAGATGGCCATCATCACCGCGGCAATGGTCTGATCGGGTTTCTACGCATCCAAAAGGGCACCTCTTTTGAGGTGCCCTTTGCGCATTCGTGCAGTGCCTGTTACTGCTTTCGAAACCATTTGATCATACGATTGATCAGATAGCGGAGAAGATAGTGCTTTCGCCGTCCGACTACGACACGTTTCCATTCTCCACAGCCCTCGCACAATTCCGGTTCCCAACTCAAAACATACGATTCCACGGGATCATCAAAGCCATGCAGCGCATTCCAACACTCCGGACAGAATTCAGCCATCCTTATCACCTCACTGCTCATTATAGGTCAATTTCACCCTATTTTCAATAGGGAAATTTGCCATAATATCAGCAGGTGATACGTATGAGCAGGATCAAAGACCTCCGAAAAGAGAGAGGATATACGCAGGTTAAGGTGCAGATGATGACAGGCATCGACCAGAGCGATTATTCAAAAATTGAGAACGGGAAACGCTACTGTACGTTCGAACAGTGCAGAAAGCTTGCTGTGGCGCTGGATACCAGTATGGATTATCTGGCAGGGCTAACGGATGAAAAGAAACCCTATCCACGAAACACACGAAACAAAGAATAACGGGCACCTCATGCGAGGTGCCCGCTGCGTTTTTCATTCAGGGCGTATAGGTGAAGCTTTCATTCAGCAGATAATCGGCAGTCCAGTCGTCATAGTCGCAGACCGACAGGGTAAACGAAACCTCGCTGACAGTGTCGATGCCGTTATCGTCCAGATCGGATTTGTAGAAGGTGATCCGGCTGCAGGCTTTCTTCCCTGCCGCCACGGATACGGCCCAGAAGGGGTCGATGCTATGGCCGTTGACGCTGACCATATCCCAGGAGAACATCAGATTCCGGTCTGTTTTATTTTCCATATAGACGTGCAGGATATAGCCTGCGTTATTTTCCCTGTCCGCCCGCTCCACCACAAAGCGAAGCGCCCCATTGTCGGCAATGACCACCTGACCCGCCGTGTCCGGGTGCTCCGGCAGCTGCGCCGTGTCCGGGTCAAGGCCGGTGGGATAGACGGTAAAGGGTGCGTCCACCAGAGGCTCGTCCATCCAGTTTTCGGAATCGACAACGCGCAGGGTGAAGGTGATCTCCTCCACGGCCGCAACACCCATTCGCTCCAGCTCCACGGTGTCCAGATAGACGGTGCTCTCCGTGGTCTTGCCGCCGGAAACCTCCTGCGCCCAGAGCGGATCGTACATATAGCCGCAGACGGATACCATGTCCCAGCTGAAGAGCAGGGTGCGGTCGGTTTTGTTGACGCACCGCGCCTTTAGCTGCATCCCCGTATGGGCGTTCTCCTGCGCCGAAACCACGGCAAAGGTCACCTGCTCGTTGTCAACCAGTATCGTTTCAGCCATGGAAGCCTGCGGCTCCGTGCTCTGGGTGGGTGCCTCGGGAAGAGATTCTGCAGGAGGGGCTGCAGTGGTGGATGTGTGGGAATCGGTGGGCGCGGGGGCTTTGGAACCGCCGCAGGCGGCCAGCGTCAGGAGCAAAGCACAGCTCAGAAGGAGTGTGAAGATTCGTTTCATGGATATTACCTTCCAATCGGGGGTATTTGCGGCAGTGCCACAGCCATATCGTATCACAAACGGCGCGGGAAGAAAAGAGAAAAACTGCGGCTTCCATTACTTTCCGGCGCCGTTTCCGTACAGCTCCTCCAGGGATATGAAGCGGTAGCCCATATCCTCCCACCGGGTCAGCAGCTCATCGAGAATTTCGGCATTGGTACTGGAGGTGGAGTGCAGCAGCACCACGGCGCCGTTGTGGGTGCGGGGCAGCAGCTTGCCGAAGGCGTATTCCGCCGTGGGCTGGCTGTCGTTGCGCCAGTCCACATAGGCAAGGCTCCAGAACACCGTCCGATAGCCCAGCTCCTGTGCCATGCGCAGATTCTCCTCGCTGTAGATTCCCTGAGGCGGACGGTAGTATTTGGGAAGCTCCTTCCCGGTCACCTCCCGGAACAGATCCTCCAACTCCGTCAGCTCTTTGGCGAAGGCATCTTTGTCTGTGAGCTTGCTCATGTCGCAGTGGTGCATGGTGTGGTTGCCCACGATATGCCCCTCCGCCACCATCCGGCGCACCAGATCCGCGTTTTTTTCCACATAATTGCCCACCAGAAAGAAGGCACCGGGCACGCCGTGGGCTTTGAGCGTGTCGAGGATTTTGGCGGTGCAGCCGTTTTCATAGCCTGCATCAAAGGTCAGGCAAATGGCCTTGTCCTCGGTGTCGCCTAAGTAGACCGCGTCGTATTTTGCCAGCGTCTGGGCGTTGGCAGGGCCGATGGGCGCGCTGCCCTCGGACGGAAAGGAAAGTCCCCAGCTTCCCGTCTGAAGGGCGGCACCCAGCAGCAGCCGTATGGTCAGGATCAGGGCAGCCGCAGCCGCGCCGCCCAGAATCATCAGGTCCCGTTTGCGCATGAAAAACCCCTCCTCGGGGACAATCTATGTCCCGGAGGAGGGGGATATGTCAGCAAATGCTTGTCAATATTCTCCGTGCAGGTATTTGCTCTCCCAGTCGCCGTCGAACAGGCGGCTGCCCTGCACCATGGGACAGCCCTGCACCAGATCACCGGCCAATTCCCGCAGGACATCGGCGATGAAAAGCCCGTCCATATAAAAGTCCGGCAACGCCCCCTCGCCCAGCCGGGCACCCAGAATGGCGCCGGTCAGACTGCTCACCGCGGCGCTGCGGCCGGAGTGGTTGACGGAGATGATCAGCGCGTTGTCAAAATCCTCCTCGCACAGCATGGCCGCGTACAGGGCACCGGCCAGAACCTCCGCGCCGGTATCGCATTTCAAGCGCTCCATCACCTCAAAGGGCTGCTCCAGCCGTTCCTCCGCCAGGGACACCGCCTGCTCCACCAGAGCGGTGATCCGGCTCACATCCCGGGGATACTCCCGGATGAACTGCTCCTGCAAAGCCCGCAGGGCGTTTTTGATCAGGATTTTCAGCCGCTGCTCCGGGTGGCGCAGACACCCGGTGATGAGATTGGCAACCATGGCACCGGGCAGGAAGGCCAGCGGGTGACCGTGGGTCAGCGCCACGCATTCGGCGCCCAGCCGGTCCACCTCGGCCTGCTTCAGCCTGCCGGAGTCGGCAAAAATGCCCACGGCAATGGCCGATGCCAGAGACGCCGGGGTGTCGTACAGGTTGACGGGATCCTCCAGCGAACCCAGCTTGCCCCGGTTCAGCGTTTCCACCATGCGGGTATCGGTGCAGTGGCGGTGGCGCATATCCGACACCCGGAAGACCCAGCAGTGATTGCGGCTGGGCTGGTCGTAGCGGCGCTGACCGATGGCCCACTCCTGCTGGGCAAGCCCCACATAGCGGACAAAGGGCGCCATCTTTCCGTAGACCTGTCCCCGGGTCAGACCCAGCAGCAGACCGTTGCAGGAAAAGGCGGCCAGCTGGGTGTGGGAGGAGACCTCCGCATAGCCGTTGCGCAGGTCATACCCCATCAGGCCATAGGGGCCGTATTCTTCCTGAATCTGCTGAAAGGTTTTGGTGTCCACCGGATAGCCCATGGCATCCCCGATGGCAAGTCCCAACAGGCACCCACGGTATGCATCCCGCTTGGAAATCATACGCGTCCCCCCTTTTTACATCCTTCTGTTTATTATACCCAACGGCTTCGGAAAAGGCAAGTCCCATCATGCGTCATCCCACGCGGCAAGCACCTGTTCCAGCGCCTGCTGATTGAGCCCGGCGTAGTTGATCACAAGGCAGCGGCGATCCTCCTCCGGGATGGGCAGATGGTAGTAGCTGCTCAGGGGACGCACAAGAATCCCCTTTTCGGCGCAGAAGCGCACCAGTGCGTCGTCGGACAGGGGCGTGTCCACCTTCAGCAGAAAATGCAGACCCGCGTCCTCCTCCCGGATGGTGAGCTTGTCCGCGAAGCTGCACCGGCGCAGGGCGGAAAGCACCTGGTTGCGGCGCATTTTGTAGTATTTTCGCATACGGTTGATGTGCTTTTCAAAATAGCCCCGGCTGAGAAACCGCGCCAGGGTGTACTGCTCGAAGCTGGACACGGTGCAGCTGTAAAAGCCCAGGTTTTCCCGGAAGCGGGTCATCAGGTGATCCGGCAGCACCATATAGCTGATGCGGATGGAGGGCGCAAGGCTTCTGGAGAAGGTGTTCATGTAAATCACCCGGCCGCTGCTGTCCAGAGACTGCATGGCAGGCTGGGGGTGGGCATCGAAGCGGAATTCCGAATCGTAGTCGTCCTCGATGATGTAGCCGCCGCTGCTATTGGCCCAGGAAATCAGCTGCTGCCGCCGCCCGGTGGAGGTGACGCGACCCGTGGGGAAATGGTGCGCCGGGGACAGATGCAGCACCTGCGCCGGATGCAGCGCTTCGGGCAGGACCCCCTCCCGGTCCATGGGCACGCTGATGCAGCGGACGCCGCCTGCGGCATAGATTTTGTGAATCTTTCCGTAACCGGGATCCTCCACGGCATAGGTTTTGTCACGACCCAGAAGCTGGATCAGCAGGTTGTAGAGAAAGTCGGTGCCCGCGCCGATGAGAATGTTGTCCGCTTTTACGGTCATGGCGCGGAAGGCGGCCAGATGATCCGCAATGGCCTGCCGCAGCGGCGCGATGCCCTGATTGGGCAGGGGCAGCAGCAGCTTTTCGCCGTAGTCCAGCATCACCTCCCGCTGCAGGCGGCTCCAGACAGAGAAGGGAAACCGCTCCGTGCCGCTGCCGCTGAGATCCAGCAGGGGCTGCCGGGGCGAAGCGGGGGCGGCGGCGGGACAGGGCGCGGCCGCCGCCGGGGTGAAGGGCACGTCCTCCACAAAGAAGCCGACCTTTTCCGCAGCCCGGATGTAGCCCTCCGCCAGCAGCTGGCCGTAGGCACCCTCCACGGTGATCTTGCTGACCTTCAGATTCTGCGCCAGTGCCCGCTTGGAGGGCAGCTTCTGCCCCGGCTGCAGGCGGCCTGCCAGAATGTCGGCGCGGATGCAGCGGTAGAGCGCCTCGTACAGGGGCACGCCGGGGGATTTTTTCAGTTCATAAGTTAACATAACATCACCATGACCTTGGGTTTTCAACCCGGTTCGCAAATCCGTTCTTCCGATCCCAGAGCGCCAGAAGGCTGCCCCTTCGGACGGTGATCCGGGCGGGGCTTCCCGTAAAATGATTGCTGACGCCCAGGGGGAAACCGCTGGTCAGCCGTCCGCTGCGCAGCGGATAGTGCAGCCCCTCCAGCGTCACCCCCTGTGCATCGGGGCCGAGGCAGAAAAGGGACAAAATGCCCGTGGCGGCGGCGGGAAACTCCAGTGTCTCCTGCCGGATGACGGTGACAAGATAGTCCCTGCCCACCAGATATCCATGGGCGCCCCGGTCTGCCAGAAACTGCAGGGTCTGGAAATTGGAAATGGTGTGATCCAGCCGGGGGCCGTCCAGACTGCCGTAAAAGAGGAACTCCCGATACCCCAGTTCCAGCCCCTTCCGGGCGGCCAGCATGGCATCGGTGTCATCCTTTTCCACCGGGAATACCTGAGCGCCCCGGGGGACGTAGCCCAGCGAGTCAAAATCGCCGATAATCCCATGGGGCTTCAGCTTCAGCCGGTTCAGGTGGCGCAGACCGCCGTCGGCTGCCAGCAGATAGTCGTCCGGCGCGATGGGGGCGGCAAGGGCATCAAACTGCGCCGCGCAGAAAACCACACATTTTCCCATACCACACACTCCAATCCGTGTTTTCTATATTCTACCACAGCTTCCTGCCGGTGAACAGTCCGTAGCGCCATGCAATCTTATAAAAAACTTAAACAATCCGTAAACATTGCGCCGCAGATGTTGAATTTCCTGTCCGTTGCAATATAATAGAGAAAAATCAATCTCCAAGGTGATCGTTTTATGATTCGACAGTTTTTCCAGCGGCTGGGCTATGGATTCCGAAACTTTATGGCAGGCCGCTATGGAACCGACAAGCTGAACATGGTCATTCTTTCCGCGGGTCTTGTGATCTGCCTCATCAGCCCCTTTGTAAATTCCGCGAAGGTGCAGCTGCTGCTGACCGCAGTTTCCTATGGGCTGATGATCTGGGCGCTGTTTCGGGGCTTTTCCCGCAATACCTACAAGCGGTATCAGGAGAACCGGAAATTCCTGCAGTTTTTTGAACGGCTGAAGGATCGGGAGCACCGCTATTACGACTGCCCCAAGTGCCGCCAGGTGGTGCGTGTGCCCCGGGGGAAGGGCAGGATCGCCATCACCTGTCCCCGCTGCCGGGAACGCTTCGTCAGGAAAACATAAGACAAAACCGCACAGTGAAAGCCGGAGCTTCCATTGTGCGGTATTGTTTTGCCCTGTGATGCCCCATGATCGGAGCGCCGGTACTTTTTGGGCGGCGTTCCGCCGCCCCTTGGCTCTCCCTCTGGGAGAGCTGTCACCGCAGGTGACTGAGAGGGGCGGCGTGTCGCCGCTGACAATGCGAGCCTGACAGGCCGGCAATTGTCGTTCCACCATAGGGCTCACCCGGTTCGTGACTGCTTTCGACATCCACCTTTGGGGCGGTAGGTTGCACCGGCGCGGCAGCGCCCTTTGAAGCTGGGCGTAGGACACCCCTCCCCCAAAGGGGGAGCCAAGGGCACTGCCGCAACTATTCATGGATGAGCTGGGCGAAGACGGGCAGGCTGCGCTGAATCATGTCATAGCTGACACAGTAGCAGATGCGGAAATAGCCGGGGCAGCCAAAGCCGTCGCCGGGCACCAGCAGCAGATCCTTCTGCTTTGCCTTCTCGGAAAAGGCGTTGGCGTCGCCGCCGGGCGCCTTGATGAACAGATAGAACGCGCCGTCGGGCCTGGCCATCTCGTAGCCCATGGCGGTCAGCGCCTCGTACAGGGCGCGGCGGTTGCGGTCGTAGCTGTCCAGATCGGGGCGCAGCCGGGTGCAGCGGGCGATGACCTTCTGCCACAGGCTGGGGGCGCACACATGCCCCATGGAACGGGCGGCACCGGCGATGGCGGCATAGAGGGCAGCCGCATCCGCTGCCTGCCGGGGCACATAGATGTAGCCGATCCGCTCACCGGGCAGGGACAGGGA
>JAQXNO010000170.1 GCA_029098045.1 Bacillota bacterium | reverse complement strand
GGCGCGGACGGGCACACCGTTGGGGCGCACCTCATCGTTGGGGCCGATGGCTTCCTCATCAGGGCCAAAGGGCACCTTCTCCGCACCGGGATGGGCCAGCTCACACAGGGCGATGGCGCCGTGCTTATGAATACGGCGGGCGTACTCGCCCACCTGCTGCTCGGCATAGCTGCCTTCCTCAGTGAAGTCGATGGGGGGCAGGGGGATGCGAACGGCATCCTTGAAGTTGACGTCCAGCTCACCCACGCAGACAATGGCATCGCCGCCCCGGGCGGGGGACTCCAGCTTGCGGAAGGACTTCTCGTTGGCCTCAGGGTTGCAGGCGATCAGGGCAAAGGCCATGGGGGCACAGCACACGCGGTTGCGCATGGTGTACTTGTCGTTGAGCTTCAGAGGCTCAAACAGATGGGGAAATTTACACATAATACAGCGCTCCTTACATGTTCAATTTATTCGAACAAAAGCACACAGCCAGCTATTCCGACTGTGTGCTTTTGTGATGAGGAGGGCGGGATGCGAACTACTTACTTGCGGCCCACCAGAGCGTCGTCCAGGGGCTTGCCGGCGGCAGCGCGGTACTTGTCATCGGTGGCCTTGACCTTCTCAGGCTTGAAGCACAGGATCAGGATCAGGGCGATGACAGCGATCACAGCAACCACCCAGAAGGGAACGGTCACGCTGATGCCGATGGTCATGGCGACCATCATGGGGCCCAGGGACTGGATGATGTTGGCAATGGGGTTGACCACAGCAAACACAGAGGGGAAGTCCTCACGGCGCCAGTACTGAGCAGCGGCAGACACGGTGAAGTTGGAGCCGGCGCCCATGAAGATAGCCAGCAGAATGATGGAGATCATGGTGGTGGACTGGTTGCCGATACCACCCAGAATGCCGGAGAGCAGCATGACGATGACAGAGACGGTGATGGCGGTCTTGGTGCCGAACTTGCCGTCGATCAGACCCAGCACATAGGAACCGATCAGGGCGAAGATCATGACCATGCCCATGACGGTGCCGAAGTCCAGACCCGGATAGGAGCCGATGATCCGGGAGGTCTGAGTCATCATACCCACAGCGCACATCAGCAGGGTGCCCATGGGGATGGTGACCAGCCAGAACTGAGCGCTCTTCAGAGCGTTGCCGGTCTTCCACACGGAGGTCTTCTTGTTCTCGATCTCGGCGGCCAGCATAGCGTCAGCCTTCTCCTTGGTGAAGGACTTGTCGTTGTCGCGGTAGCAGCCGACCTGCTCGGGATAGTCCTTGATGAAGATCAGGCCGATAAGCCAGCCCACAACACCCACGATCAGGAAGGGCAGGAACGCGCCGAACACGTTGGGCAGACCATGGCTGGCAGCCATGTAGGCACCGTTAAAGGCAACACCGGCGAAGGGGCCCATCAGGCCGTTGCAGATGGGGAAGGCAAAGGTGGCAATACCCATGAACACGCCCTTGCGGGTGGGGAACCACTGGCCGATGATGATGCCGATGCCGAACATGCCGTAGATGATGGAGAACACGTTGACCAGGAAATAGCAGACCAGCCAGAAGGAGCCGGCGGGAACCACCATCACACCCAGAGCGGCCAGCAGGGTAATGATGCCCACCACCAGGGTAAGGGTCTTCACGCTCTTGATCTTTCCGATGAAGCCGGACAGAATCAGCTGGATCACGATACCCACCAGAGTGCCCACAGTGTACAGGGTGGACAGCAGCTGGGCGCCGCCGTAGAAGTCGGCCAGCATGTTCATGGGGAAGTTGGTGAACGCCTGGAACAGGAGGAACGCAGTGACCTCAAAGATCAGCAGCATCCAACCGCGAAAACCGAAGTTGATGCCGAGTTTTGTCTTCTGCTGCATACAACAACACCTCAGAAATGATGTAGTAGTATTGATTCAAGTCCCTCTCCAGGGACCGGGCGGGAAGAAACGCCCGATGCTCGGAAAAGCTCCCTCCTCATTATGGGGTTGACCCTGCCGCGAAGCACGGGTCAGAGTCGTTTTGGGAAAGGGCACCCTGCCGGATCTCGATACCCGGATCCGGCACATCAAAACGATGCAGTGTATGGTTTAGCAGAACATTTCCTTGCTCATGCGGTCGATCTCAGCATCAACTGTTTCGCCCACGCCAAATGTGGTAAAGGGCATACCGGCGGTCAGGCAGGGAATGAAGCAATGCTTGCCGCACTTTCTGCAGGCACGCTCCACCTCTTCCCTGACCAGCTCCGGCGTCCAGTTGGGAACGTCAAGCAGGCGGGTCTCGATCTCACCCATGAAGGTGATCTTTCCGCCGTATTCTTCGATCAGGCTGGGAATGTCGTTGGCCGGGATGGGGCCCTGCCAGATATCAATGCCCATCTCCACCATGTAGGGAACCAGATTTCTGGAATAGCCGTCATTGTGGTGGACGATCAGAATGCCGTTC
>JAQXNO010000169.1 GCA_029098045.1 Bacillota bacterium | reverse complement strand
CAGTCCCTCCCTGATCCGGGCAAGATTGCAGAATATTATTCGAATGCGTGAGATGACCTCGTCTTTGAATGCCATTGAATTTGATGATCTGACCGGCATTTATACGAAGCAGGCATTTTTCTATCATGCCAGAACCATGCTGGACGAAAATCCGAATGTATCCTTTGAAGTCGTCATCTCGGATATTGAAAACTTCCGGTTGATCAACGCGACCTATGGTCCCAATATAGGCAATGAACTGCTGAAATTCTTTGCCATGCATTCCCTGGATTGCTGCAGGAACGGCCTCTGCGGCCGCTACGGAGGAGATCAGATTGTCATCATGCGCCCGGTAGCATCCGCCGAGGAAGTGGCTGGATTTCAGCAGAAATACCGGGAATTCAAAAGGACCGCGCCGGTTCCCAACATTGTTCTCAAGTATGGCATTTATCAGAATATCGACCGCGCATTGCCTCTTTCCGTCATCTGCGACCGGGCGTTTCTGGCGCTGAAGAGTGTGAAGCATAACCACAATCTGGTTTCTGCCAGATATGACGGGCCCCTCAGCCAGCGGCATCTGAAGGAGCAGATTTATGAGCAGCAGTTCCAATCGGCCCTCCAGAATCGGGAATTCGTCGTATGGTATCAGCTAAAGTATGATGCGAACCGGCAAAACATCGTCGGTGCGGAAGCACTGGTACGCTGGAACACGCCGAACGGTTTGCTTCCTCCGGGGGAGTTCATGGGTGTCTTTGAATCCAACGGGCTGGTTCGTCAGTTGGACGAATATGTTTTCCGCACCGTCTGTCAGTTTCAGAAAGCGCAGAAACGCAACGGATACCTGATGCCCATCTCCGTGAACCTGTCCAGAAACAGCTTGTACAACCTGAGCATTGTACACCGGTATCAGCAGATCGTGCGCGAATGCGGCATTGATCCAAAGGATGTGCCCATCGAAATCACCGAGACCGCCGCCGTTGAGAATCGCACCATCAAAGCCTTCACGGATGCCTTTTTCGAAGCCGGCTTCCCGCTGCATATGGACGATTTTGGTTCCGGCCGTTCCTCGTTAAGCGGCTTGAATCTGCTCCATTTTGATATGGTGAAGCTGGACAAGAGCCTGATCGACTATATTGGTGACAGGCGCGGTGAGCTGATTCTCAAGTATACCATGGTGCTGAGCAAGGAGCTGGGACTCCAGTTGGTGGCCGAAGGTGTGGAAACCGCGCAGCAGCTTGAATTTCTGCAAAAGAACGGTTGTGATTTCATTCAGGGCTATTATTTCTCCAGGCCGCTTCCGGTCGAGGAGTTTGAAAAAGTGGTAATCAGTCAAATGAACGCCACATCCCGAAGCTCCGGCCCCCAGGAAAAATACACGCTGATCTCGGAAGAGGAGCTGGCAAAGCATTCCATATCAAAAATGAATCAGTATGTGCCCGGCGGTTTCTTTGGCTATCGTGCCGACGAGGAAGCCCGCATTCTGTTTTCCAACCGTTATATGTGGAATTTGTTTGGCTGTGACAGTGAAGACGAATTCATGGAATACGTCCATGGTTCCTTCCGCGGCGTGGTCTGCCCCGAGGAACTGGAGAAGGTTCAGCAGTCCATCGACCAGCAGATTTCGAGCAGCAGCGATCAAATGGATTTTGTAAAGTATCACATTGTACGCAAGGATGGTGTCAGAATTCCTGTCATGGACTATGGTCACCTTGTGCTGCAGGGCAGCGAGAAGATTTTCTACGTATTTGTTGTGGCAGAAGAATGATCGCAGGCGGCTCCCCGCAGCTCCGCCATGCCTTCCGCCCGCCTGCCGTTTCCGCAAAAATGACGAGGCCGCTATGGTTCCTTTCGGACTTCATAGCGGCCTTGCTGTATGCTTTTGTGTGCGGGGAATTCTCAATTACAATGTAATCCTTCTGCATGCCGCTGCCAGAGATTGCAGGGTATTGCAGGAAGCCATGGCGCACAGGCTGCTGAAGGTCTGGACGCTGCGGATATGCTGCCAGTGGCTTTCCGGGATGGGATTGAGCCACAAGACCCGGCCGGATTGCCGTTTTGCCTCCATAAGTGCTGCCACGGCACGGTTCTGGTCGACGGTTTTCGTGTCCGACAGGATGATCAATGTGGCTGCGCTGCCCAATACCGCAGGACGTTTGGCGCATAGCTGTTCCAGGGCGCTGCCCAGATTGGTCCCCTTGCCGTAGATGCCGCACTGGCGCACATAGCTGCGGAAGGCATCCATATTCTGCAGGCTGAACGGGTCTGCCTCAAAAAGCTCCTCGGAAAACAGAAATACCCGGGAGCTTTCCGATACCTGATTCAGCGACTGGATAAACCGCAGCGCAAATTCCGAAAACTGCATCATGGAGCCGGAAACATCACAGAGCAGCACCAGTTTTTTCCGTCGGTTCCGTTTCTTCCGATAATGCAGGCGGTAGAAGCTGCCGCCCGTCTCCAACCCCCTGCGGATGGTGCGGCGAAAATCCAGCTTGCCGCTGTGTCCGCCCCGTGCCCGTCTGGCCGTCAGTTCCCCATTGATCTGCCGGGAAACCGTCTGGATGATGGAAATCGCTTTGGGGATCTCCGTATCCTTGAATTGGGAAATATCCCGGTACAGCAGTCCCAGCTCCGGGTCCACCGCGGCGCAGCCCAGAGCCGCATCCTCCATGCGCATTTGCTGTTCCAGCAGTGTCTTGGCAAATACGGAATGAATGAAGTTGCCATACAGGTCGGGATTGCGCTCCGCACTGTCCCGGTATCTGTCCATAAAGTTCCGCAGCCGCTGCCGCTGCTCCTCGGGCATGGAGGCATAAGTATCGAGCTGTGATTGGTTCAGACCCAGACTCTGTCCATTGACCTGCAAATTCTGCTCCGCCTCCCGGCGTGCCTGCGCCATTTGCATTTCCCGTTCCTGCTGCTGTTTCGCCTGCTGCCGCATAGCTTCCTCCGGAATGAAGAAGCTGTCAAAGGTACGGTCAAAAGCCAGCTGCTCCTCCCGGGATTTGGCAAACACCGTCCGCAGGGCGGTTTTCACCCGCTCCCGGCTTTGAAAACCAAGATGGGTCAAAATCTGTGCCGCATCCGCTGTTTCCTTGGGGCTCACGGGAAGTCCCTCCAGCCGGAGCATTCTGGAAAAGCAGGACAGCTTTTCCAGATAGACAGTCGGTTCATCCATGGGAGTGCCCCTCACAGCCGCCACAGTGGCAGGTATGTTCCTCCGCCTGCGTTTGCTCCAGTGCGGCAAAGTCCTCGCTGTTTTTCAGGACAAACCCCGCAGTCTGCCGCAGCGCGTCCGGGGTCAACTCCCGGATTCCCAGCGCATCCAGTGCCGCCGCCCAGTCCAGGGTCTCCGCGATGGAGGGCTTTTTCAGGATCGATTCGTTGGAGCGCAGCTTCTGTACCGCCAATGCCACTTGGGCGCAGAGGCGGTCGTCCACATGGGGCAGCTTGGCCCGCAGGATTGCAAGCTCCTTCTCCATATCCGGGTACTCGATATACAGATAGGCGCAGCGCCGCCGCAGCGCCTCCGAAAGAGGCCTTGCCCGGTTGGAGGTGAGTACCACAAAGGGAAGTGTTTTCGCCTGAATGGTGCCGATCTCCGGGATGCTCACCTGCATTTCGGACAGCAGCTCCAGCAAAAACGCCTCGAATTCCTCGTCTGCCTTGTCGATCTCATCGATCAGCAGCACCACCGGCTTTTCGGAACGGATGGATTTCAGCAGCGGCCGTTCCAGCAGATAGTCATCGCTGAACAAAGACTTTGTCAGCTCGTCACTGTCCCGGCTGCCCATATTCACCTGAATGGACAGCAGCTGCTTCTGGTAGTTCCACTCATAGAGCGCCTTGCTTTCATCCAGTCCCTCGTAGCATTGCAGACGCACCAGCTCCCGATCCAGACTGGATGCCATCACCTTGGCGATCTCGGTCTTGCCCACGCCGGCAGCGCCCTCGATCAGCAAAGGTCTTCCCAATTGCAGCGCCACAAACAGCACCGTTGCCAGCGTGTCATCATAGATGTAATGCGCCTCATCCATTTTCTTCTTTAATTCATCCAGATTCATTGTGTCCTCCCTGTTTTTCCGTTTTTCTCAGTATAACGGAGCCGTCCCGAAAAATCAACCGTCTTTTCCGGCACGGGGTTTGTCTTTTCTGCTCTTCCAGGCCTTTCATGGCGGGATATTCCGCAATGAAAACCGCGCTTTTCATGCCCGGATGAAAAATATTAGCATTTCATGCAACCTTTTCCTTCCCGGAATCGTATGATAAGTGAAAGATCTTTCAATGCGATGCCGCTTCCCCACGCAGATTGTCGGGAAGCAGCACCAATACACAGGAGTTTTTTATGAGACTGTCCGTTGACGAAGCCTTCCGGCGGTACGGCGACCGGGTGTTCTCCGCGGCTTTCAGCATATGCAGAAGCCGTGAGGATGCGGATGATACCGTTCAGGATACCTTTTTGAAATATCATACGCAAAATGCGGATTACGCAGATGAATCGCATTTGAAGGCCTGGCTGCTCCGTGTTGCAATCAACCGTGCCAGGGATATCACCGGTGCCTTCTGGCGCAGAAACAGAGTTTCCTGGGAAGACAATATGAATGAGCTTGAATTCGAGCAGCCGGAAGACCGAAGTCTCTTTGAAGCGGTCATGCAGCTTCCCGAGAAATACCGTATCGTGATCCATCTGCACTACTATGAGGAATATTCCATAGAGGAGATATCGAGAACGGTACGAAGAAGCCCCGGAACCGTGAAAAGTCAACTGAATCGCGGAAGAAAGCTCCTGAAATCCATACTGACGGAGGATGGTAACCATGATTGACAAAGAGCAGTATCAACGCACCTTCGGTGTACTCCATGCCTCCGGTGATTTTTTGAAGGAGGACATTACCATGCAGCCAGCGAAACGTTTTTCCGCGCGCAGAATCGGGATTCTGTGTGCTGCCGTCATTCTGATTCTTGGGATGGCCACAGTTTGTTATGCAGCCGATGTAGGCGGTATTCGCAGAACCGTTCAGCTATGGATTCACGGCGATCAGACCACCGCCGTTATGGACATACAGAACGGGCAATACACCATGACCTATGAAGATGCCGAAGGGCATACCCAGCAGCGGGGCGGCGGCGGTGTCGCCATAAATCCCGACGGTTCCGAACGTCCACTGACAGAACAGGAGCTTCTGGAGCACCTGAATAGTCCGGAGGTGGCGTACAAAGAGGATGGGAGTGTTTGGATCTACTATATGGATCAGGCCATGGAGATCACCGACCTCTTTAACGCGGAAAACATCTGCTTTGTCCAGCTGAAAAACGGGGACGAAACCCTTTATGTAACCGTGAAATATCAGGGTGCCTATGCCACAAGCCTCAACGCCTTCCCTCAGCCGGAGAATTTCAACTGACTGGGTGATTCTGAACCAAGTCGCAGGAACCGGCTGGATTTTGCTTCACCGGAAATCTGCGGGAGAAATCACTTTATCGTGATTTCTCCCGCATTTTTGTGTTGTCGTTGCGCTTCGGTTCCTCCACCTGACATCGCCTGATGCGCCAGACGTGCTGCGGCCAGATCTTTTGTGCATTCCATTTCCCACAAAGGCACCAGCTGTGCCAGCCGGTCCACAAGGTTACAGGCAGTCATCTGCCCAGGGGCATCTTCGGGAACAAAGCACTGATGACGAAGTTCCCCTATATAATCTTCGGGGTTTGCATGATAAATCCGATTCTCCGCGCCGCGCCGGAGAAAGCAAATTCCCGCCAGCGGAAGGGTGATATTCGTGCCAAGGCCATGCTTTCCGTTCCATGGAGAGCCGCAGGCAAGCACACAGGAATCTGTAATCCGAAGGAACGCCTTATCATCATTGACCATCACGGCGCGCTGTCCAAAGGCCTCCCGCCAGAGCCGGGTGTGCGTAGATTTTCCCGTTCCGCAGGGCGCCGTAAACAGGTAGGCAACCCCGTCAACGCCGATGGTGCTGCCGTGCAGGAGTATGGTGTCACGATTCAGCAATTCCCGCGCGATTTTTCTCTGGATGGTCGCCCGCTCCAGAAACGGATCCGTAAACTTCCGAATCCGAAGCCCCTCCTCCACCGCCTCCAGCTCTGCCATTTTCTGCTCATACACCAGATCCTCTTGGGTCACCTCAACACAGAGGTTCGGTTCTGCCACTGTCAGGTAGGGGCGGCAGTATTCCCGTGTGCTGGAAAACAGGGGCTGAACGCGGGCTGCAAGTCCCGCAATCTCAATTGTAAAGGAATCCATGGACAGTTGCTCCTCTGCGCAACGTTAAATCCGGCGGCATCGTCATTCAGAAGAAATCACACAGCCAAGCCGCTGTGTGATTTCTGCATGCTTATTCTACTTCAATCAGGTCGTATTCTCTTGTACCATACCCAAGAGCGGCGGCGGCCTCAATGGTATGGACGCCGTTCCGGCTTTCGATCCGCTCCACCAGATGGGGCTTTCCGGGATCAGAGCAGGCATAAACCAGATCAATGCAAGCCTGATCGATGGCAATGGGGTCGGTTGATGCAAGAATGCCGATATCAGCAATGCAGGGATCCTCCGCGACAGCGCAGCAGTCGCAGTCCACGCTCATATTTTTCATCACATTGATGTACACCAGATTGCCATGAAAATAGTCCACAACAGAACCAGCCGCGTCCGCCATGGCTTCCAGGAAGGAGTCGTGGTCGGCGGTCCAGATCTGTTGCGGATCGCCGGCACCATGGATATAAGCCTTGCCATAGGAGGAGCCCACGCCGATGGAAAGCTGCTTCAGCGCGCCGCCAAAGCCGCCCATGGGATGACCCTTAAAGTGGGACAGCACCAGCATGGAGTCATAGTTGACAATATCCTTGCCCACATAATTCTTCTGAATCACCTTGCCGTTCGGAATTGCCAGCTCCAGATCCGGGCCCTCCGCATCCAGAAGATCCACAGGGAAATACCGATTCCAGCCATGCTCCGCAAGCAGCTGCCGGTGCTTGCGGGTGGTATTGCGTGCACCTTCATAGGCGGTATTGCACTCAACCACCGTTCCTCCCACATAACCGATGATGTCCTTCCAGAAGTCAGGGCGCAGGAAATTCTGATTTCCCTTTTCACCGGAATGAACCTTTACTGCCACGTTGCCGGGCAATTCCTTTCCCACCAGTTTATACAGTTCCAGCACCTTTTCAGGCGTAATCGTACGGGAAAAATAGACAGCAGCTTTCATAATACTCCTCCTCGAGCTGATTTTTTTCGGGGCTACACCACATCATGCGGCAAGAAAGCTCAGCCAGCGTCATTTTGTCATTTCAAAGCAGCAAACGCAGAAAGCAATACATTGACTTGGTTTCTTGCGTCTTTGGAAATTCACACACCAAGCTATATACCCTCAAAATATATTATATATCCCAGGTTGGGGTTCAAGTCAAGAGGTTTTTCCATTTTTATCGCTGTGTTCCAGTTATTTCATTTTTGACAGTCGCGGACTGTCACCAAGAGCCGCCTTTCGAGTTCAGCAGGCAAAAAGAAAAGCGGCACGCACAAGCATGTCGCTTTCTTTGGCTCCCCTTGTTGGACTCGAACCGACGACCTGCGGATTAACAGTCCGTCGCTCTACCGACTGAGCTAAAGAGGAATATTAGTGTTCGCGTTACCTATTTTCACGGCCAGTCACCCGGCAACTATCGTCGGCGTACATGTGCTTAACTTCTGTGTTCGGGATGGGAACAGGTGGACCCACATGACAATCAACACGAACTTCTTTCGATGAGCTTTGGCCCATCTTTATGTCAAATGACCTTCGTCATCTAACAGCCTTCGGATTGTACCAGATTTCTTTCCTTCTGTCAACCCTTTTTTCGCTTTCGCAATTGGTGACCCATACCGGATTCGAACCGATGTTAACGGCGTGAGAGGCCGCTGTCTTAACCACTTGACCAATGGGCCATTGGTGCACCTTCAGGGACTCGAACCCGGGACCCACTGATTAAGAGTCAGTTGCTCTACCAACTG
>JAQXNO010000168.1 GCA_029098045.1 Bacillota bacterium | reverse complement strand
GGATTTGAGAGAAGCTCTGGAAAAGCTGCGGCTGAATGACGCTTCCATGTCCTTCGAGCTGGAAAGCTCCATCGCTCTGGGCTTCGGCTTCCGCTGCGGTTTTCTGGGACTGCTGCATATGGAGATCATTCAGGAGCGTTTGGAACGGGAATACAATCTGGATCTGATCACCACGGCCCCCAACGTGGTCTACCGGATCACCAAGAATACCGGTGAGGTGATGATGGTCTATACCCCTCTGGATTATCCCGATCCCATGGAAATTCAGCTGGCGGAAGAGCCCTATGTGAAGGTCAACCTGATGGCGCCCCAGGAATATGTGGGCAACATCATGGATCTGGCCACCTCCCGCCGGGGCGAATTTAAGGATATGGTGTATCTGGACGCCAACCGGGTGGAGCTGCACTACGATATGCCGCTGAACGAGATCATTTACGATTTCTTCGACGCACTTAAGAGCCGCACCCGGGGCTACGGCTCGCTGGACTACGAGCTGATCGGCTACCGCCCCTCCAAGCTGGTGAAGCTGGATATTCTCCTCAACGGTGATGTGGTGGATGCCCTGAGCTTCATTCTCTTTGCGGACAATGCCTATCCCCGGGCCCGGAAGATCTGCGAGAAGCTGAAGGAAAACATCCCCCGCGCCCAGTTTGAGATCCCCGTTCAGGCGGCCATCGGCGGCAAGATCATCGCCCGGGAGACCATCAAGGCCGTCCGCAAGGACGTGCTGGCCAAGTGCTACGGCGGTGACATCACCCGCAAGAAGAAGCTGCTGGAAAAGCAGAAGGAAGGCAAGAAGCGGATGCGTACCTTCGGTACGGTTTCCGTGCCCTCCGAGGCCTTTATGGCGGTTCTGAAGCTGGATGAAGACTAAGGAACCTCTGAATCATTCGTCTGCGGCTGATCAGCGGGTCTTTTGCCCCATCCGTGCAGTATCAAAATTGGGAAATACACAAAGTATTCCCTCAATTTTGATACTTTCGCCTGAGCCAAAATCCCTCACTGTCAGCTCTTGCCAAATGAATCAGAGCTTCCCTAATACAATTTTGCATTACTTTTACCGGAGGCTGCCCCATGCCCATTTTTACAACGAGAAAAAACAAGACCCCTCTGGGCATCTATATCCATGTGCCCTTCTGCCGCAGCAAATGCCAATACTGCGACTTTTACTCTGTGACCAACAAGGATGACAAGATGATGGACGGCTATCTGAAGGCCATCTGCGCCCACATCAAGGAATCCGGCGCGCTGGCACCCGGCTACCGGGTGGACACCGTCTACTTCGGCGGCGGCACCCCCACCTTCTTCGGCGCCGACGGCATGGCCACCATTCTCACTGCCATCCGCCGCTACTTCGATGTGGACTCCGGGGCGGAGATCACCTTCGAGGCCAATCCGGACTCCGTTTCCGACAAGCTGCTGACCCGCCTGCGGGGCGAGGGCTTCAACCGGGTCAGTCTGGGCATCCAGACCGACGACGATGAAATTCTCAAGAAGATCGGCCGCCCCCACGACTATGCCCAGGCGGTTTCCGCCGCCCAGCGCATCCGCAAGGCAGGCTTCCGGAACCTTTCCTTCGATTTGATGTACGGCCTGCCCAACCAGACCCTCAACGGCTGGAAGGATACCCTGGAGCGGGTGCTGGCGCTGAACCCCGACCACATCAGCTGCTACGGCCTGAAGCTGGAGGAGGGAACCCCCATGTACGACTACCGGGAGTTTCTGAATCTGCCGGGGGACGACCTGCAGGCGGATATGTATCTGGCCGCCGTGGAAATTCTCCGGGCCCGGGGCTTCCGCCAGTATGAGATCTCCAATTTTGCCCGGAAGGGTCTGTACTCCCGCCACAACATGAAATACTGGACCGGCGGCGAGTATCTGGGCTTCGGCCCCAATGCCAGCTCCGACTTTGCCGGAAGACGCTTCACCATCATCCGGGATCTGCAGGGCTACATCGACGGCATTAAAAACGGCGGTGAAGTGCTGCAGGAGATGGAGCAGATCCCCGTCCGGGAGCGTGCCGGCGAATATCTGATGATGCGGCTGCGCACCTGCGAGGGCATCGCCCGGGAGGAGTACGAGCGGCAGTACCTGCTGCCCTTTGCGCCCATTGAGGAGGCGCTGGAGCGGTGCCGCACCTTCGGCCACGCGGTAAAGGACGAGGAAGGCCGCTGGAGACTGACCCCCAAGGGCTTTCTCATCTCCAATTCCATCATCTCCGATCTTCTGCTGATTCAGGAAAAATGTGAACCCCTGCAGCGGATCAATTTCTGATGCTCCCCTCCGGCGGCGGGTCGCCGCTGACGATTCGAGCCTGAAAGGCCGGCAGGTGTCGTTACACCATTGGGCTCTCCCGATTCGTAACCGCGTTCGTCATCCACCCCTTGGCTCTCCCTTTGGGAGAGCTGGCGGCGTTCAGCCGCCTGAGAGGGTAACCAGCCCCCGATGCCCTCTCAGTCAGCTTCGCTGACAGCTCCCCCAGAGGGGGAGCCAAGGGGCGGCGTGTCGCCGCTGACAATACGAGCCTGACAGATTGTGCTTGTCGTTACACCAATGGGCTCTCCCGATTCGTAACTGCCTTCGACATCGTCCCCTACAAAAATTCGGCACGCAGTTCGGGGTCGAGCGGCGAAGGGCAGCTATTTGTCGGATGCAGTGCGTAACGCATCGCCCGCGGGGGCACCCCGCCGCCGGAGGATTTTCCCGAAAAAAATGCGGAAAAGTGCGAAAATTTCCCTTTACTTTTGGGTAAACTCATGTTATGATAATCAGGCTGGTCTGCGGACCGGACGTCATTTTTATGCCCGTTGCTCAGTTGTGGGAGAAAGCTGTATGAAATCAGTACACCACCCGCCCCTACTTGGCTGCGCGGCAAATCTATGAAAAAAGGTGGAAAAAACAATGATCCAGAAGGAAAAGAAGACTCAGGTTATCCTGGAGAACGCAACCCATGAAGGCGACACCGGTTCCCCCGAGGTTCAGGTTGCCATTCTGACTGCCCGCATCAACGAGCTGACCGAGCATCTGCGCACCCACAAGCACGACAACCACTCCCGTCGTGGTCTGCTGATGATGGTCGGTAAGCGCCGCAAGATGCTGGACTACCTGGCAAACAAGGACATCAACCGTTACCGTGCTCTGATCGCCAAGCTGGGTATCCGTAAGTAA
>JAQXNO010000167.1 GCA_029098045.1 Bacillota bacterium | reverse complement strand
CCATATTGGGTCCAATGATCTGGGGCGTTTCAATGGCATCATGGCAGTCAAACCCAATGTGATGGGCGCCGCCGTGCCACATATAGGTGCCGATCTCCGACACATCCTTCAGCACCCCCGCATCCTTCAGCAGCTGCGCGTTATAGCTGCGGATGGTTGCATCCACATCCTTCATTTTCATACCCGGGCGGATGATGGA
This sequence comes from Bacillota bacterium, assembly GCA_029098045.1. GTDB lineage: Bacteria > Bacillota > Clostridia > Oscillospirales > Oscillospiraceae > Faecousia. The sequence continues at coordinate 5,585 of JAQXNO010000167.1, read as the reverse complement.
AAACATATAATCGGAAGTCTGCAGCGCACATTCATAGAGCAGCTTCTGCCTGTCCGTAAATTTGCCGTTGCAGGGGAAGCCCCGGGAAACATCCGTGATCAGATTGTCGTACTGGGCGCCCACATCGTTCAGCACCATATCTCCGTCGTGCGCCTGCCCGGTGTAGGAATAGTAGTGGATGCAGAAATTGTTGCTGCCCGCGGAAATGATGGAGGGAAAGCCGGGACCCCAGGGGCCGAACTGCCCGATTGCCCGGTCAAATTCCGCCTTATACTGGTATTCATACATACCGGGTCTGGAGGCTTTCATCATAGCCAGAATGCCCGCACCCGTGATTTTTTCCGCCTGTCGCAGTGCCTCGATTTCACAGGGCTGCTTGATGGTGCGAAGGGCGCGGATCAGGGGATTGGCATTGCAAATCGTCAGATACGGATACTCCTTTTGGATGCGCGATGCCATGAGGTGCGCAGGGGTATCCGGATCATCCGGGGCATAGCGGAACAAATCCAGATACACGTTGTCATAGGCGCCGGAAAGCGCCAATGCCTGCAAATCCGGCAGAAGCTGTGCTTCGAACCGAATGTCCGAAATGCCGGAAATCTCCTCCGCCTCCGCCGGAGTAAACCGCCGGCCGGTCCAGCGCTCTGCCATGGCATCACCGGGCAGGATGTACAGCCGCTGATGAACGGCCGTGTCAGCGTCCTTGCAGATGACCAGCACCGTTCTTTTCTGTTCGATTCCCGTCAGATACACAAAATTGCGCTGGGCAAAGAAGGGATAGTATTCGTCGTGGGTCTTGCGCAGCTCCTGTCCTGCAAACAAAACCGCAACGGAGCCGGGTTTCATGGATGCCGCAAACCGCTGACGGTTGCCCATATAAAAAGACTTGTCCATCTGTAACACACTCCATAAAATACAGTCAAAAGCTTCTGTTATGGCCGGTCATACGCGCACCCCATGGCAGCACGATTACGGCAAACAGCCATATCTTTATCCGTTTCGCCCGTATAAAAGCGGGCGCAGCGCTTTGAAGCTGTCCTTCCACTGCTCCGGGATGCGGAAGGAATCGCAGATCTTCTGAATGGCCTTGCCGTTGATGTCGTAGCGCAGCCCACTTTCCGGCATCCAGCCATGAACCGTCTCCGGCTCAAAGATCGCCAGCTCCGCAATGAGCCAGGCCTGCGCCATCTGAACATAGTAGGCCTCATCATTGTGCATCAGCGGGAGAAGCTGCGCCGCGTGCCCTCTTCCCAGCCGGGAGATAAACAGCACATACCCCCAGCGGCGGATGAAGGGATCCGCATCGCGGATGTACTGCTTTGCAAGCATCAGCGCCGTATCAAAATCCAGATCCGCCACAAAGGAAATCAGCTGATCCGTGTGCCACCAGTCGGAAAACAGCAGATTCCCGTGGATAAACGCCATGCGCGCATCTGCGGTTTTCAGTTGCTTCAGGGAAACGTAGTAGTAGATTCTGTGAAACTGCTGCAGGGTGAGAATATAGGGGCGCAGCTGCGACACATCCGCCTTTTGCTTCACAAGATCCCGGATCACCCGATCCACATCCCCGGTTTTGTAGTTTTCCGGCAGCGCATCCAGCAGGCTTTGAATTTGTTCTTTGGTATATTTCATGTTTTCCCTCTCCTTGCGGTTGACGGAAGAAGTCGAGAATTTGGGAAGCTCTGATGAAATCGGCAAGAGCTGACGGCGAGAGATTTTGCACCAGGCGAAAGTACGAAAAATGAGGGAATACTGTATGTATTTTCCATTTTTCGTACTGCACGATTGGTGTAAAAGATCCGCCGTTCAGCCGCAGACGATTTATTCAGAGGTTCCTTTGAAAGCCGGAATCCGTTCAATGGGCAAACTGGCTTTTGTAGAGGTCGGCATAGAAGCCCCGCTTTTCCAGAAGCTCCTCGTGCCTTCCCTGCTCCACGATATGGCCGTCGCGCATTACAAGAATCAGATCAGCCTCCCGGATGGTAGAAAGACGGTGCGCCACGATGAAGGATGTCCTGCCCTTCATCAAGGCATCAAAGGCCTTCTGAATCCGCACCTCCGTCCGGGTGTCGATGGAGGACGTCGCCTCGTCCAGAAACAGCATGGGCGGCAGGCACAGCATCACTCTTGCAATGCACAGCAGCTGCTTCTGCCCCTGTGACAGATTGCCGCCGGATTCGCCGATTACCGTATCATATCCCTGGGGCAGCCGCTTGATGAAGCTGTGGGCATGCGCCTGCTTGGCAGCCGCGATGATTTCCTCTTCCGTGGCATCGGGCTTGCCCATGGTGATATTCTCGCGAATCGTGCCGGCCTTCAGCCAGGTATCCTGCAGCACCATACCCACACTGCGGCGCAGCGCGGCACGGCTCATATCCCGTGTGTTGATGCCGTCCAGCTTGATTTCACCGCCCTGCGGATCATAAAAGCGCATCAGCAGATTGATGAACGTGGTCTTGCCGCAGCCGGTGGGACCCACGATGGCGATCCGCTGACCGGGTTGGACGGTCAGGTTAAAATGGTCGATCAGAGGCTTTTCGGGCACATAGGAGAATTTCAGATCCCGGATCTCCACTGCGCCCTGTATGCTTTCGGGATACTGCGGCGTTTCAGGCTCGCCGCTTCTTTCCGGCGCGTCGATCAGTTCGAAGACGCGTCCGGCGCAGGCAAGGGCATTTTGCAGCTCCGTCACCACACCGGAGATCTCATTGAAAGGCTTGGTGTACTGATTGGCATAGTTGAGGAACGTGGTCAGATTGCCCACCGTAAAACCACCGGCACCGCCAATACACATCAAGGCGCCGGTCAGCGCCACCGCCGCGTACACCACGGCATTGAGAAATCGGGTGGCAGGATTGGTCAGGCTGGAGAAGAAGATCGCCCGCAGAGAGTACTTCTCCAACCGCTCGTTGACCTCATCAAATTCCTCCAGCAGTGCCGCCTCCTGACCGAAGGCACGCACCAGCTTCAGCTGTCCGATGGTTTCGTCGATCAGCGCCGTCTGTTCGCCCCGGATGGCGGTCTGCCGGCGGAACATGGAATAGGTTCTGCCCGCAATGAAGTTGGCTACCACCAGCGACAGCGGCGTGAGCACGATGACAACCAGCGCAACCGCCGGGCGGATGGAAAGCATCAGAATCAGCGTACCTGCAATGGTCATGACACCGGTGAACAGTTGGGTAAAGCCCATGAGCAGGCCGTCGGCAAAGGTATCCACATCGGAAATCACCCGACTCACCGTATCGCCCTGGGGATGGCTGTCCAGATAGGAAACGGGCAGCACCTGAATGTGCCGAAAGGCTTCGTTTCGGATATCCCGGGTCACCCGGAAGGTTACAAAATTGTTGATCTGGCTCATGAGCCACTGGGCAAGTGCCCCGATCAGCGCGCAAGCAGCCACCAGCAGCAGCTTCCCGCTTACCTGCGCAAAATCCACAGCACCTGCTCCCACAATGAAGTCAATGGCTCTGCCCACCAGAATGGGGATATACAGCGACATGGCAACTGTCAGCAGTGCCAGCAGCAAAGCGCCGCCCAGCGCGAACCCATAGGGGCGCACATAGTGAAGGACTCTTTTCAGAATCTCCGATTGTTTCTTCATTGGTGCGCCTCCTTTGGAAACTGGGAATAGTAAATTTCCTGATAGACTGTGCAGGTTTCCAGCAATTGATCGTGTTTTCCGATTCCCACCAGCCGGCCGTCATCCAGCACCAGAATCTGATCCGCGTAGCGAACGGACGCCGCCCGCTGGGAAACGATGAAGGTTGTGGGCGGGTGTTCCATATTCCGGATTGCCATGCGCAGCTTCGCGTCGGTCGCATAGTCCAGCGCGGAGGCGCTGTCATCCAGAATCAGAATGGAGGGTTTTCGTACCAGTGCCCGGGCAATGGCCAGCCGCTGGCGCTGACCGCCGGAGAAGTTGGCACCGCCCTGCTCCACCGGCGCGTCCAGTTCCCCTTCCCTGCTTTTGACCACTTCATAGGCCTGGGCCGTTTCCAGCGCCGCCCAGAGCTCCGCGTCCGTGGCATCCGCCTTGCCCCAGCACAGATTTTTGCGGATGGTTCCCTGAAACAGCACAGACTTCTGAGGCACGATGCCGATGCTGCGGCGCAGGGATACCAGATCAAATTCCCGTACATTCACCCCGTCCAGAAGCACATCCCCCGAAAAAGCATCATACAGTCTGGGGATCAGATTGATCAGTGTGGTTTTGCCGGAACCGGTGCCGCCAATGACGCCCACGGTCTGGCCGGGAAGCGCCGTGAAGCTGATACCCTCCACAGAGGCTTCCGCCGCCCCCTCATATTTGGCAGTCACATTTCGAAATTCCACCTTGCCGGAAAGGGATGCCCCGTCTCTGGTGCCGTTTTCCTGCGCCTGCCCAATCTCCAGAACACTTTGGACACGTCCGGCACAGGCGGCCGCCTTGGTCATGGTGATGATTAAGTTTGCCATCTTCACCAGTTCCACCAGAATCTGGGACATATAGTTATACAGGGCAATCACAAGGCCCTGGGTCAGAATGCCCGCATCGGTTTTCCGGGCACCGACCTGAATCAGCAGCACCACCGCCAGATTCACCGCAACCAGCGTCAGGGGGTTCATCAGATTGGAGATCCTGCCCGCTTTCTGCTGTCTGTGCTGCAAATCGGCTGTACTGCCTTCAAAAGAATCGATTTCCGCCGCTTCCATGGTGAACGCCCGGAGCACCCGCACGCCGGTCAGATTCTGCCGGGTGGCGGCAGTTACCTTGTCCAGTGCTGCCTGCACACGCCGATACTGCGGCATGGTGATCAGCATAATGCCAAAAACCACAACACACAGCACCGGAATCAAACCGGCAAAGGTCAGTGCCGCGTCAAAGTCAATGGAAAACGCCATAATCATGGCACCAAACACCACAAAGGGCGACCGCAGCAGCAGCCGCAGCGTCAGATTGACCCCATTCTGAACCTGGTTGATGTCGGAGGTCATGCGGGTAATCATGGTGGAAGTACCCACCGTGTCGATCTGGGTATAGGAAAGTCCCATAATTCTTTTCAGCACCGCATGACGCAGCCGGGTGGCAAAGCCCACCGCGGCCTTAGCAGCAAAAAACTGAGCCGTCACCGCGCAGCCGAAGCCCACAAGGCCAAGCAGAACCATCACCAGGCACATTTTGACCACATAGCCCCGGTCATTGTTTTCGATGCCTGTATCCACAATGGCCGCCACCACCAGCGGAATCAGCAGCTCAAAGCTGGCTTCCAGCAGCTTGAACAGTGGGCCAAGCACGCACTCCTTGCCGTATCCACGCATGTATTTCAGAAGTTTGCGCATCTGCATTTTTCCCTTCTCTCTGGTCAGTTTCCCACGCCGGTGGAAAACACTGTCTTTTTTCGTGGATTATACCATTGTTTCCAGTCAAGTGCAATACATATTCAGGATACTGAGCAGAATCATATCCCGGATATCTAAAAAACAGTTGACATTGCGCCATAAAACCGATATAATAATTTGGCAATTCGATGCTAGTGTAGCACAGTCGGTAGTGCATCTCACTCGTAATGAGAAGGTCGCCTGTTCGAGTCAGGTCACTAGCTCCA
>JAQXNO010000166.1 GCA_029098045.1 Bacillota bacterium | reverse complement strand
CTTCTTGTCGGGAGAACTCCTAAAGTACTTCTTGATATTGGTGTTCCGTCACTTCCGGTTACAATTGCACAGAAGAATCTTCGGGAAACACTTCTAGGACAGTATAAAGGAACGTCACAGGAGATTGCTGATCATTCAATTTCTCCAGAAGATATGAAGTCAATCCCTGAAAAAATTGCCAATCCAGTTGCTATCATTGCAGACAGACGGCTTGTCAGGAATAAGTGGACTGTGTCTGAATCTACTATAGATGTCCTTATTGAGATAAAAATAAATGGTAAGGATACCTTGGTTCCCGTACAGATTACCGGAACTGCAAAACAGCATGGTATGACAATAGATGCAAATGCAATTTCCTCTGTTCATGGAAACAAGGACACTATGCAAAGACTATGGTATGCTGTTACGAATGATACTGACGAAAACATAATGGTGTTTTTTGTAGACAAAAATAAAACCACCGCCTACCTTCGGACGGCTGGCTACCCAATAACCAGTGGGCCGAATATCAGCGATGGTGTTAATCACAGTATATCAGATCCAAACTCCCCTGTCAAGCTCAGAGTTGCTTCTCAGACGGAGACAAGGCAGTTTAAGCATTGGTTTGGTGGCAGTAAAATCGTCAATGCAGACGGAAGTCCAAAGATCATGTACCATGGCAGTCAAGCGCAGTTTGACACCTTCGACCGGAAAAAGGCAAAGAGCAGCGGCACCTTCGGAAAGGGATTTTACTTTACGGATTCTTCCTCCCACGCCGGTACCTACGGTAATCTTTACGCTGTGTATTTGAGCATCCAGAACCCGCTTCAACACGGAAAGGGCAACGTCACGAGGGATCAGGTGCGAAAGTTCCTGGAGGCTGTTTCGGAGAACGAAGACTACTCCATCGAGAATTACGGAACCTATGATATTGACCAGATTCTTCGGAACGTTATGAGCGGCAAAAGCAAGGCTGATGCGTTCCGAGTGATTCAGGATATCAGTGCGACCGCCATCGGCGATATGGTGGAGGCTGTGGAACTGTTCAACCAGGTCAACGGTACCGACTATGACGGGATCGTGACTGCGATGGAGACAGTGGCTTTTCAGCCCACGCAGATAAAATCCGCTACGGAAAATGTGGGCACCTTCGATAAGTCGAATCCTAATATGTATTTCTCAGACCGTGACCCCACTGCGGAGGCTACGCGGGCGGCTTTGGAGAAGGAGAACGGGAAGCTGCGGGAGGATGTTTCCCGGCTCAGGGAGCTGCTTAGCTTGCAGGGGAAGGTAACCGGCGGCACTGTGATGAAGAAGTCACTGGATACCATCTTCGACTACATCTGCGGTTACATCAAAAACAATGAGGGACAGAATGAATATACAAAAGCCCCGCGGCTATTTCTAAAATGGAAACGACCACGGGGTAATTTTTTGAGCTTTGTCTTCACAACGCATTGAAACTTCTATCAATTCAGATGTATTCAAATATGAAAATGGAAAAACCGCGTGAGCGTATTTCGTATGAAAAAAATAAAAGTCCCGTTTTCCACCGTTAATTGGTAAAAAACAGGACTTTTGGCGGAGTGAGAGGGATTTGAACCCTCGCGCGCTTTTTAGACGCCTACTCCCTTAGCAGGGGAGCCCCTTCGGCCTCTTGGGTATCACTCCGAATCAAAAGAAAGCTGTATTGGATTGGTTACCAAGGTATTCTAGCATAAGGTGCATCTTTTGTCAAGGATAAAAAAGGGCTTTGCGGCATACCCAAACGGGATGCCGCAGAAAAATCACAGCACAAACTGGCAAACGCAGAATGCCAGATAAATTCCAAGCAGCAGGATGCCCTGCCAGCGGCTCAGCTTTTTGGTAAGCAGTGCCGGGAAAATCATCAAAGACATGACACCCAGCATCACGGGAATATCGAAAACCAGAGACAGATTCAAACCGGTGTTCAGCAAGGTGTTCTCCACCGGAACATCGAAGGGAGCAATGGAAACCGAAACGCCGGAAACCAGAACCAGATTAAACACATTCGCACCGATGACGTTGCCTACGCCCAGAGACGCACGACCCTTCTTCAGAGATGTGATGGTGGTAACCAGCTCAGGCAGGGAAGTACCCAGAGCCACGAAGAGCAGCGCGACAACGGTTTCAGGGACGCCCAATCCAATTGCGATGGCCTGACCGTGCTCAACCAGCAGATCGGCGCCGATTGCAATAACAGCCGCGCCGACGACCAGCAGAAGCAGCTCCTGCCACAGCGCCTTGGGCTTGCTTTCCTCTTCTTCCTCCCCGGCAACAGAGTCGGGGTTTCGCATGCCGTTGCGAACGGTGAGAATCATATAGACCACAAAGATGACCAGCATTGCAAAACCCATCCACCGGGGGAAGGTTCCCAGTACGTACGCAGCGAGGCAGTAGAGCGCCGCGGAGCAGAAGAAGAAAATGGCGGGGGTTTTCATGGATTTCACATTGACAGGGCCGGGATTGCAGGTGATGGAAATGGCAGCGATCAGCGCCGTGTTGCAAATGATGGAGCCGATTGCATTGCCGTACGCCATAGCGCCGGAGCCGGCAAGTGCGCCTGTTGTGGAAACCATGACCTCGGGCAGCGTGGTACCAATGGAAACGACGGTTGCACCCACAACAATATCGGGCAGGTTGAAGCGCTTTGCGATGCCGGTAGCGCCATCAACGAACCAGTCGCCGCCCTTGATCAGAAGAACCAGGCCAACGGCGAAAAGAATGACGGAAATAAGCATTTTAGTCTCCTCCAATTAATAATTTGCCAACAAGACATATCTGTAAACTGGTAATCATCATCTATAATAGGTTATCACAGCGACTTTTACAAGTCAATGAGAATTTGATCATTATTACCCATGGCGCAGAAAATCGACGAATTCCACTGCACTTGTTGTATTTGCGAAACAATACCGCTTTTTTTGGAACAGTCCCTTCTTCAAGGTAGCATATTCAAAAAATTGAAATTAAGACTTGATTTTACTAAGAGATTGTGCTATCATACTCCAGTCGTTTGACAGAAATATCCGGGTGTGGCGAAGTTTGGTATCGCGCTTGAATGGGGTTCAAGAGGCCTCGAGTTCGAATCTCGACACTCGGACCAAGAAAAGCTGGCAGATTTCAGTAAGAAATCTGCCAGCTTTTCTTATTCGATGAGAGATTCGAACCATCAAATGCAACTGTCCGGTGGACAGTTGCTTGCCGACGGCTTGACGGCGGCAACACATTGATTCCGATTCCCTGGTGGAATCGGAATGAAACGAATCTCGACACTCGGAGCAATAATCGAACCATCAAATGCAAGGCTCCGGTGGAGCCTTGCTCGCTGCGGGCTGGACCGCAGCGACTCCGTAATTTTCCGAATCTCGACACTCGGACGAAAACGCTGAACGAGCATATGCTCTTTCGGCTTCTTTTTTATTGCATATTTCTGCCATTTGGTGTACAATACTTGAAAATATTGTAAAACTTGATATAAGGAACTGGCAGTTATGAAACAGAACAACACCCGTCTATTTTGGGTTTTGCTGCTTGCACTGGTGCTTTGCGTTACCATTGGCCTGATGCTAGACCCCACATCGGAGCCGGCAAGCACTCCGGTGGGAAGCTATCATGTGCAGATCACGGAGATCTGTGCAAAAAACGAGACCATCATTTCAGATAATGACGGCAAGTACCATGACTATATCGAATTGTACAACGCAGGCGATTGTGTGGATCTTGCCGGCTGCAGTCTGACGGACGGATCTGTGCGCTATTACTTCGACAGTCTGGTTCTGGGGGAAGGGGAGTACCGGGTGCTGTTTCTGGGCAAGGAAACCACCGGGTTCGCCCTGTCCGCATCGGGACGCGACAGCATTCAGCTTCAGGATGCCGCGGGAAATGTTCTGGCACAAGCCAAGCTCCATACCCTGAATGCAGACCAGGTGATGGTTTATGTGGATGGCGTCTGGCAGCTGGGCAATCAGCCATCCCCGGGATTTGCCAATGATGAAACCGGCATTCATGCCTTCCAAACGGGAACGGCTGTAACACAGCTTCCTGTGCAGATAAGCGAGGTGCTGATTGCCAACTGTATGTCGCTTCCCGATGAAAAGGGTGTTTTCAGCGATGTGGTGGAACTGCACAACGAAAGCAACACGCCGGTGCGCCTCAGTGGTTGGTATCTGTCCGATCGACTGGAGCAGCGCTTTCGTTTCCGCCTGCCGGACATCACCATTCCTGCGGGTGGTTATCAGCTGGTATTCTGCGATGGTGAGAATTATATCAGTGAAAATGGGAATATCCATGCGAACTTTGCGCTGAGTACCCGGGATGTGGTCTGCCTGACAGATCCTGCAGGAGCATATATCACGGTGACACCCCAGTACAGTGCGGACGACATTTCGCTCTCCCGTACCGAAGAGGGCTACCAGCTGATGACCTCCAGCCTTGGCTTCGACAACACGGAAGACGGCTGCCGCAGTGCGTATCTGTCACGACTGGATGCGCAGAGCCCTCTGGTGATCAGCGAATTGCTGACTGCTGACTCTGCTGTGCCGTACCAGGGAGCGCTGACCCATGCGGTGGAACTGCAAAACCGCGGCGATGTGCCGATCAGCACTGCGGGTTGGTACTTATCCGATGGCAAGGATCCGTATGCCTACCCGTTGCCGGAAAGGACCCTTTCTGCCGGTCAGCGACTGGTGCTGCCCATCAGCCGCGAAACAACCGGTTTTTCCCTGTCTCGTGGGGAGTCCCTGTATCTGATGAGCCCGGACTATCTGTTCGCCTCCTGTATTTGCGGTGATGGCATGATGCCCGGCTGCAGTATACAGCTTTCGGAAGAGGGCAGCGAACCAACATATGTACAGGCAGAGGTTACCCTTGGCTTTGAAAATACCCGGGAAGGTGCCATACAGTTTCAGTCGCAGACGGCATCCGGGAGTTTGCGGCTGAGTGAAGCCATGAGTGCCAATGATTCGTTCCTGCCGGGACCCTACGGCAATACCACCGACTGGGTAGAGCTTTACAATGCCGGAAGCAGCCCGCTGCTGCTGTCCGACTACTGCCTGACCGATTCCGATGATCTGTATCAGCACCCGCTACCGGCTATGACGCTTGCGCCCGGTGCATACGCAGTGATTCTTCTTTCTGAGTCGGACAGAAACCTGCTGCCCGGCTACGCGCATCTGAGCATGAATCTTTCTGCCGGCGGCGATACGCTGTATCTGACAAAGGATGGCCGGATCGAAGACTATCTGATCCTTCCCAAACTGGGCGGCGACACGGCCTGGGGACGTCCCGCCGGCGCACTGTATGCCGCACAGCTTTCAAAGCCTACCCCCGGCGCAGTCAATTCCGATGAAGCGCGGATCTCACAGATACCCACTGCGGAGCTTCCGCAAGGCACGTACAGCGATGCTTCCTCCCTGACGGTTTCCTTTTCCGGCTCCGGTGAGATATTCTATACCACCGACTGTTCCGATCCTGATCGGAATGCCCGGCGGTATACCGGACCTATTCAGATCACCGAAACCACGGTCTTTCGCGTCATCGCCTATGAGGATGGCTGCGCGCCTTCCCAAATTCTGGATCTGACTTACCTTGTGGGTGAGACAGATACGCTTCCCAGTATGTGTTTGGTCACAAACCCCTATTATTTGTGGAACTACTCTACCGGCATCTATGTGTTGGGCCCGGGCGCGGAGACGACTTATCCCTGCTTCGGCGCGAACTTCTGGGCAGATACAGAGTGTCCCGCCACGGTGTCCCTTTTCGAAACCGACGGCGGTGGCTTCTGCGCGCCATGCGGACTGAAAATTTTCGGCGGCTTTTCCCGGGTACAGGCAAAGAAGTCCTTCGCCTGTATGTTCCGCAGCGAGTTTGGTGCGTCCAGTCTGGATTACCCGCTGTTTGGAAACGACGGTCTAAACAGTTTCCAGAGCTTTGTCCTGCGTGCCGGGGGACAGGACTTCCTCTCCTCCAAATTTCGTGATGAGTTAATCACCTCCCTGGCATCGGATTATCTGGGCTTGCCGGTGCAGAAGTACCGCCCTGTGGCGCTGTACCTCAACGGCGAGTACTGGGGCATCTATTTCATTCGCGAGAAGCTGAACGATCAGTATGTAGCCGGACACTACTGTGTAGATGCTGAGGATGTGGACTTTACGTTACAAGCGGGAAACAGCAGCGCGGGATACAGAGCACTTCGGAGCTATGCCATACAGCACGATCTGAAAGAGCAGGTACACTATGACTATGTCTGCTCACAGATGGATGTTGCAAACTACATGGATTATATGATTACCCAGATGTGGATCGGCAACGGAGACCGCGGCAACGTGAAATTCTTCAAAACCTCCCGCACATCCTGGACATGGGCCTTGTATGATACAGATGTATCCATGTTCGACCCGGCCAATAATCCGCTTCCGAAATTCATTGGAAGTGGTTTCCTGAAGTCTGATGACACCCATTCGATTATTCTTCTGAACTGTCTTTTGGAGAATTCCCAATTCAAAGATGCATTCTTGCGGCGTATGGCGTACCAGATGAACACGGTATGGAACGAAACGGTTGTGACAGCGCGCATCGATGATTTCTGCCGGATTCTGGAACCGGACATTGAAAAGGAATGCGCCCGGTGGAGTCAATCCGTTGCCACGTGGGAAGAAAGCGTTCAGGTGCTGCGCACGTTTGCCGCACAGCGCAATGGCTATCTTCTGAAATACATACAGGACTTTTTCGGCCTGACCACGCAGCAGATGCGCGATTATGGATTTGAGGTGTGAGCCATGCTGTCGCGACACGAAGAAAAATACATACTGACCTACCGGCAGTACCTGCAGCTGCGCAGCCGCGCACAGGAAGTACTGGTTCCCGACAAGCACGGCGACGCCGGTACCTACACCATTACCTCCATCTATTATGACGACCCCGAGGATACGGGCCTGTTCGAAAAACTGGATGGTCTTGCATTGCACAGCAAGTTCCGGGTGCGTACCTATGATTTTGACACGGAGTTTGTCCGCCTTGAGCGGAAGGACAAGCTCGGCATTCTGACCAACAAGATCTCCGCTGTGATCGGATGGTCTCAGCTGCCATTACTGACGGAATCCGGCGCATGGGAGCAGGCAGAGGGGGATGCCCGGGCGCTGATGCAGCAGATGCAGTCCAAATCCATGAGACCTGTTGTGGCGGTTCGCTATGTGCGCGATGCCTTCTGCCATCCCGGCAGTGATCTTCGGCTGACCTTTGACCGTGACCTGGAAGCACTTCCTGCGGACGTTTGTGCACTCAGCAGCCCCGATTTTGTGGGCGTTCCGGTACTGCCCCCGGGAAGCGTGGTCATGGAGATTAAGTACGGCAGCTGCCTGCCTGTATTTGCCAGGAAGCTGACGCGGGTACATGCCCCGCAGTTGTCCCTGTCCAAATATGCCCTTTGCCGCGTGAGAGTTTGATCAGAATAGGAGAGAGAATGATGAGTATTTGGGATATTATCAAAAGCAGTGTGATTCAGCGCTTTGATGGGAGCATTTCCGTATGGCAGATCCTGCTGAGTCTTGCCGTTTCCATGGCAGCGGGTGTGTTCATCCTGTTTATTTACAAAAGAACCATGCGCCGAACGGCTGTGAGCAGCAGCTTTCAGCTTACCCTGCTGCTGATTTGTACCACCACCGCCACGATGGTGCTGACCATTACCTCGAATCTGGCGCTTTCTCTGGGCATGGTTGGTGCCCTGTCCATTGTCCGTTTTCGAACTGCTGTAAAGGATCCTGCGGACACTGCGTTCCTGTTCTGGGCAGTGGCTGCCGGCATTACCTCCGGTGCAGGCTTTTATCTGCTGTCGCTGATTGGTTGTCTGGTGGGTGGCTTGATCTGTGTTCTTTCGGCATATTATGTGGATACCACCGCCAGACCCTTCCTCCTGGTGATCCGGGGAGAAAGCAGCGATGCTTTTGCGGGTGTGGAGGCTTATTTGAGCGAAAATGGGCTTCGATACGCACTGACCTCCTGCGTGGATACAGGACGCTACTGTGAGAGCATTTACGAAGTGAGTGTCCGCAATCAGGGCTATCAGGAAGTCGGCCAGCTGAAGACGCTGCCCGGCGTTCTGTCGGTTTCTCTTGTGGACTGCCGGAAGGAAGCCTGACGGGTCGGGTGTGAGAAACACTGGGACAAAAGGCGGAAAGGCAGAAGAAAGATCGCTTCCGAAGAAAGCCATCCGGTGATTATTTCAGAAAATCCCACACTGCTTTGGTGTGGGATTTTTCGCAATTTGAAGCAACAGAAGCATGCCGTATTTGAAAGACCTGCGTATTGGGTGATAAAGTCACAGAACGGGGGCGGTATGCAGCTTATAATCATGTCATAAAGCGAAATAAGGAGGACAACAATATGTCTGCAATCAATGTCAATAAGAATAGTTTCAACCAGGAAGTTCTGAATTCCGACAAGCCTGTTCTGATAGACTTTTGGGCAAGCTGGTGCGGCCCCTGCCGCATGGTTGGACCGTTGGTGGAGGAAATTGCCGCGGAGCGTTCCGATGTGAAGGTGGTCAAGGTCAATGTCGATGAGGAGCAGGAGCTGGCCATGCAGTTTCAAGTCATGAGCATTCCCACGCTCGTCGTCATGAAGAACGGCAAAATTGTCAACCGTGCGGTGGGCGCCAGACCGAAAGCACAGATCCTTGCCATGCTGTAAAACCGCGCGGGGAGGGCATCTGCTTGCAGAATCAAGCAGCAGGCGGATGCCCTACGCTAAAATGAGATGGTTGACATATGACAGAAAAACATCGATAATGGAAGCATCGGAAGTATGGCAATGCCATATGCGTTGGACGTAATACCGGCAAACCGGCATTTTTGAAAAAGGGTGTGCGAAATATGCAATATGTCATCTCATTTCTGGAGGGAATCATCACCTTCATCTCTCCCTGCCTGCTGCCAATGCTGCCTGTTTACATCTCCTATTTTGCAGGAGGCGGAGCGCGCAGCACGAAGAAAACCCTTTCAGGAGCGTTTGGGTTTGTGTGCGGCTTTACCGTCGTTTTTGTGGCAATGGGCGCATTGGCAGGTACCGTGGGCGGCTTCCTGCGTGCGTATCAAAGCGCGGTGAACGTGATATCCGGACTGATTGTGATTGGGTTTGGCCTCAATTATCTGGGTGTTTTCAAATGGAACCTGTTTCGCGGAAGCAGTGCAGCGATGCGCGACAGCCGGATGGGATTCTTCTCTGCCATGCTCTTCGGCGTGATTTTCTCCCTGGGATGGACACCCTGTGTGGGGGCATTTCTGGGTTCGGCCCTGATGCTGGCCTCCCAGCAGGGGCATGTGTTTGAAGGTATGCTGATGCTGCTTGCCTATTCTCTGGGACTTGGGATTCCTTTCCTGTTCAGTGCCGTGCTGATTGATTATCTGAAATCGGCCTTCAACTGGATTAAGCGGCATTATCGAGCCATTAACATAGCTTGCGGTACATTTCTGGTGCTGGTGGGCATTCTGATGGCCACGGGAACCCTTGGCCGGTTATTGAATCTGCTCAGCTGATACTGCTTCCCGTTAGATGCCGTCCTCTGGAAAACACGTATAAGGAGATACTATGAGCAATAAGAAAACACTGCTGATTTTGATTCTCGTGTTTGTGTTCCTGCTATGTGGCGCGGGAATCCTTTACAGACAACTGAGCGGGGAAGTGTCTTTCGATCAGCTTGCCACACAGGCACCGCAGGAAACGGAATCCGCTGCAGACGAAACTGCTGTAGCGGAGTCGGAAGAACCGCAAAAAGTCCTGGCGCCGGATTTTACCGTCTACGATCTGGAAGGCAATGAAGTGCACCTTTCCGACTTTGTCGGAAAGCCTGTCGTCCTGAACTTTTGGGCAAGCTGGTGCGGCCCCTGTAAAATGGAAATGCCCGGTTTTGACAAAAAGTATCTGGAGCTGGGCGAGCAGGTGCAGTTTCTCATCGTCAATTTGACCGACGGCTCCAGAGAGACGGTGGAGGTGGCGTCGGCATTTGTTGCGCAGCAGGGCTATGCATTCCCGGTGTTTTACGATACACAATCCGACGCGGCGATAACCTATGGTGTTTATTCGATCCCTGCCACATATTTTATTGATGCGCAAGGCTATGCAATCGCCCAGGCAACAGGTGCCATCAATGAGGAAACACTGCAGCGGGGCATTGACATGATCCGTTAAGCGAGCAGGGCGGCTTCTTACAGCATCCGTTCCGATACAAATACCAGGCGCATTCCGGGCAATAATCCCAAGCCTTCATATCAAAGACCGCTTACATTGTGTAGGCGGTCTCTTTTGGGTAATACCTTGGAAGCACGGCTGAAAAAATGAAAACCTGCCTGTCAATGTGTCCCATTTTGACTGCCATGTTTGCAATTGGGCTTCCATTATGCTATACTGATACTTTCAGGAGGTGTATTGTGATGAATTACATCGGATGCCACTTGTCCGCAGCCGACGGCTTTGAGAATATGGTGCGCACTGCCCAGTCCATCGGTGCCAACACCTTTGCGTTCTTTACCAGAAACCCCAGAGGCAGCAAAGCAAAGGCGGAGGATGCCGCGGACGCGGCTGCTGCCATGGAGCTGCTGCGCAGGGGCGGATTTGGCCCGTTGGTTGCCCATGGCGCCTATACCATGAATCTTTGTACCAAAGATGATGACGCAAGGGCGTTTGCCTGCAGTGTGCTCTGTGACGATCTGCGCCGCATGGCAGCGCTTCCGGGGCAGTATTACAATTTCCACCCCGGCAGCCATGTGGGACAGGGCACGGAGGCTGGGATTGATTATATTGCCGCTGCACTGCGCAAGGCGCTGGCACCCGGCTACCCGGTGACGGTTCTGCTGGAGACCATGGCCGGAAAGGGCAGCGAGATTGGCGGCAGGTTCGAGGAACTGAGAAGCATTATCGACGCGGTGGGCAGTGAGCAGGTCGGCGTGTGCCTGGATACCTGCCATGTGTACGACGGCGGCTACGACCGTGTGCATGAGTTGGACGGTGTATTGGCGGAGTTTGATCGTATTGTGGGGCTTCACAGACTCAAAGCGCTGCACCTGAATGACTCCAGGAATCCCTTTTCCAGCCACAAGGACCGGCACGCGTGCATCGGTGATGGCAGTCTGGGAGTGGATACATTCCGTGCCATCGTGAATCATCCCGCACTGCGTACGCTTCCCATGATTCTGGAAACGCCCAACGAATTGCCGGGCTATCAGCGGGAAATAGAACTGCTGCATGGCCTCAGGTTTTCATGATTTGTTCATTTGACAGATTCAAAATATTGTGTCATTTTATAGTAAGAAAGAGAAAACGGAGGTGATGACGTGGAGGAGATGCTTCAGTTTCTGACGCAGGCCAGTGGAACCTATGCGGATGTGTATATCGCAATTTTGCGCTATGCCGCGCCGATTTTGGCATTTATAATTTTGTTCCGATGTCTGAAGCCCCTGTTGTCTTTCAAGCGGGAGCCTGAGATTTGGGCGTGGCTGAACGTGTCGGACGGTTCCAAGTATGCATTGACCCATTGGGAGAACGTCATCGGCCGCAGCAAAGCCAGTGATGTGTATATTGACTTCCCGACGGTCTCCCGCAACCACGCCGTTCTGACGCGCTATGATGACGGCAGCTGGACGGTAGCGGATGCCCATTCCAAAAGCGGCGTGCTGGTCAATGGCCGAAGTGTTCAGATTTGTGCGCTGGAAGCGGATGATGTGATCAACATCGGGGGTCTCGATATGACACTGATCCCTATGACGAAGCGGCAGGAATCCTTGCAGGCGCAGCTTCGTACCCGCGGTGCCAGCGGCTTGGACAGTGCTGCCAATCTGCTGCTGCTGACGATCTTTCAATGTATGTGCTGCATCGGATTTCTCCTTGGAGGCGACACGGAGCATTTTTCACTGATTATTCAGGGCTTTGCCGGGATCCTGATCTGCCAGTGGATACTGTTCATTTTTTATGCCATCATCCGCCGCAGTGCCTTTGAAGTGGAAACGGTTGCGTTTTTTTTGTGTACCATGGGCATGGCGGCGCTGTCATCCATCAAGCCGGAGGAAATCAGCAAACAGCTCTTTGCACTGGTGTTGGGCATCCTTGTGTTTCTGATTGTCGGCTGGTCCATGCGGGATCTGGAGCGGGCAAAGAAATTCCGGTATCTGGCGGTTGTGCTGGGTGTTGGATTATTGGTATTTACACTGCTTTTCGGCAAGGAAACCTACGGCGCGAAAGCATGGGTTGTGATTGGCGGTATGACACTGCAGCCCTCGGAGCTGAGCAAAGTATGCTTCGTCTATGCAGGGGCATCGACCATGGACAGGCTGATGAACAAGCGCAATCTGTTCTTCTTCATTCTGTATTCTATCCTGATCTGCGGATGCCTTGCATTGATGAACGACTTCGGTACGGCACTGATTTTCTTTGTGGCATTTCTGGTCATTGCCTATATGCGCTCCGGCAGTGTGGGGACTGTTGGCCTTGCCTGTACGGCGCTGGGCTTTGCAGGTGTTATTGCGGTGAAAATCGCACCCCACGCATTGCGCCGGTTTACCATCTGGCGTCATATCTGGGAAGATCCCTTTGGCCTCGGTTTTCAGCAGACACGCGCGATCATGTGCATCGCATCCGGCGGCCTGCTGGGGCTTGGAGCCGGACGGGGGCTTCTGAAGCGAGTTTTTGCTGCGGATTCCGACATTGTTTTTGCTTCCGTTTCCGAAGAATGGGGCCTTGTCATGGCATCGCTGCTGGTGCTGAGCATCGTGGCACTGGCACTGTTTTCTCTGCGCAGTGCCTCCATGGCACGAAGCAGCTTCTATACCATCGGCGCAGTCACAGCTTCAGCGGTGATGCTGACACAGGTGATTCTCAACTGCCTTGGTACCGTGGACGTTCTGCCTCTGACAGGCGTGACATTCCCATTCCTCAGCAACGGCGGCTCCAGCATGATCGGCGCATGGGGTTTGCTCGCCTTTATTAAGGCGGCGGATACCCGTCAGAATGCCAGCTTTGCGGTGCGGCTTGCGAAAAAGGTAAAGGGGGGCACTGATGATGAATAGAATAACACGACGTGCCTCTGCGGTGCTGCTGCTGGTTTTTGTTCTGGTTGGCGGCCTGAGTTTCTTTATCTATGAGTATTTTACGAAGGCAGATCAGTGGGTGGTGTCAACCGGGTCTCCCCACATCTACAACAGCAGCAATATCGGCTGCGGCCGGGTCTATGACCGCAGCGGAACGCTGCTGCTGGACATCACGGAGTCGCGCACCTATGCATCGGATGAAACGGTGCGCCTTTCCACGCTGCACTGGCTGGGCGACCGCAAGGGCAGCATCAGCGCTCCGGCAATTGCCCACTATGCGAAGGAAATGACCGGCTATGATCTGGTGGGCGGTCTCTATTCCTATGGCGGCGAAGCGGGCGCGGCAGTGCTGACGCTGTCGGCCAGAGTGCAGTCTGCCGCGCTGGAAGCCATGGAAGGGCGCAAGGGAACCGTGGCGGTTTATAACTACAAGACCGGTGAAATCCTCTGCGCAGTGACAACACCCACCTACGATCCTGACAATGTGCCGGATATAGAAGGTGACACCACCGGTGCCTATGAGGGCATTTACCTGAACCGTTTTGTTCAGTCCGTCTATATTCCCGGCTCTATTTTTAAGGTGGTCACCACGGCCGCAGCACTGGACTGCGTAGATGATATTCTGGACAGAACCTTTACCTGTACAGGCGTGTATGAGTATGGAATTGACAAAGTGACCTGCGAACGGGCTCATGGAAAGCTGAACCTGAAAGAGGCGCTTGCACGTTCCTGCAACTGCTGCTTTGCCCAGATCGCCGCGCTGGTTGGCGCGGAGAATATGGAAAAGTATGTGGAGCAGTTTGGAGTTGTCAAGCCTTTGAAATTCGATGGCATTACCACGGCGGCAGGTAATTTCAATCTTTCCAAAGCTGCCCCTGTAGAAGTGGCCTGGAGCGCCATCGGTCAGTATACAGATCAGATCAATCCCTGCCGGTATATGAGCTTCATGGGTGCCGTCGCCGGCGGCGGAAAGGGTGCACTGCCCCATATTGTCAGTCATGTCAGCCTGGCAGGGGAACTGACGTACGAAGCAGAGCCTGCCATGTCAGAGCGAATCATGTCCGCTGAGGTCGCACAAATGCTGCAGGAGTATTTGCGAAACAATGTGGTTTCCATTTACGGTGCAGACAGATTCCCGGATATGACCGTCTGCGGCAAATCCGGCACCAGCCAGTTGGGTGGAAACCAGCAGTCCAATGCCATGTTTGCGGGCTTCGTAACCGATGAGGCATACCCGCTGGCGTTTATTGCAGTGGTGGAAAACGGCGGCTACGGAAGCTCGACCTGTATTCCCATTCTGAATAAAGTCCTTTCTGCCTGTAAGGAAGTAATGGACGCACAGTGACGGATTCATGTTCATAAAGAAAACACCCCCTGCATAAAGCTGAGCAGGGGGTGTTTTGTATGTGCAGAAGACAGCATTTGCTTGGCTGCATCATGGTGGGGTTCGGCCTGGGCCTGCTCATCGGCCGGTGCCTGGAATCGGGTTTTCTCTGTACCTTCGGTGGAATTGGGCTTGTTGTTTTTGGCTTTTGCTGCATGAGAAGAAAATAGCCGTCATAACCTTGTCCCGGGATGAATATGCTTTGGTAGAAACGCATACAAGGAGTGAAACTATGGAATTGCAGTTTTCGGGCAATATGTGCCGCTGCCTTGAGGCGGCTGTTCGTGAAATCCGCAGCACAGAACTGACACAGGAAGTACGCCTGACAGACGGAATGCCGGATATCGGACGGGTGTTGGCATCTTGGGGACAGCCCATATTGAGAACCAAGGAATGGCAAAACGACCAGATCTGTGTGACCGGCGGGATTATGGTGTGGATTCTTTACGCGCCGGAAGACTCCACACAGCCCCGTTGTGTGGATGCGTGGATTCCGTTTCAGCTGAAATGGGATCTGTATGAAATGAAACGGGAGGGTCCAATCCGCGTCAGCCCGCTGCTGCGCTTTGTTGACAGCAGAGGCATCTCCGCGCGAAAGATGATGGTCAGAGCCGGAATTGCCGCCATGGGCGAGGCGTTGATCCCAATGGACGCGGCAATCTATTCTCCCGATGAGGTGCCGGAGGATATCCAGATTCTGCGTCATACTTACCCCGTTCGTCTGCCCAGGGAAGCCGGAGAGAAGACCTTCCTTCTGGATGAGGATCTGACAATACCTGCAGGTTCCGCACCTGTGGAACGGCTGCTGTCGTATACTTTTTTTCCGCAGCTTCAGGAAAAGCGCGTGGCAGGGGATAAGGTTATTATGCGGGGCAGCGGAAATCTGCACGCCGTCTACCGCTGCCCGGAGGGAAGGCTGCACACGGTGGATTTGGAGGTTCCGATCTCCCAATACGCACAGCTGGAGGATACCTATGGCACGGATGCGCAGGCGGATGTGCAAATGGGGGTTACCAGCCTGGAGCTGGATCAGAACGATGCATCCAATCTGCGGCTCAAGTGTGGTCTGGTGGCACAATATCTGATCAGTGACAGGCTCCTTGCGGAGCTGACAGAGGATGCCTACAGCCCATGCCGGGAGGTACAGCTGAAAACAGAGGAATTGCGGCTTCCCGCTATCATAGAGCAGCGAATGGAATCAATTCCGGTTCAGCAGCAGCTCCCGGGTGTTCTGGGGGAGGTCGTAGATGCGGCTTTCCTGCCGGATTTTCCGCGGCAGACCCGTGCCGGAGATCATTTGATGCTGGACACTCCGGGGCAATTCCAGATCCTTTACTATGGAGAGGATGGCAGCCTTCAGGGCGCAAGCGGACGATGGGAAGGAAATCTGCAGATACCGGCCGATGAGGAAAGCCGAATGGATATTCTGGTGCAGCCCCAGTGGAAGGTGCAGTCCGTTCCGGGGACCGCCGAACTGTCTGTATCCACACAGTACAGAATGCTGATGAATACCACTGCTGACCGGGGTATCATGATGGTGACGGGACTGGAACTGGGACAGATGCAGGAACCGGATCCTACACGACCCTCTCTGATCCTATGCAGGGCACAGGGCGAAAGCCTTTGGAACATCGCAAAGCGGTGCGGCTCCACTGTTACGGATATCCGAAGGGCAAACCGTCTGGACGCAGAGCCGGAGGAGAATCGAATGCTTCTGGTGCCCGTGAAGTAAATAATCAAGCGCCGTCCCGGGGGAGAACCGGGGCGGCGCTTTGGCAGTGTCGCATACAGGGGATGTATCTGCCTGAGGTCAGTGTAATGGATACTCCTTGTCGAATAAAAGGCAAGAGTGACGAAGAGAAAATGATTTTTCGCGTTGCGCCATCCGTTACGTTACGCAGAGTACAGGGTGGGGGGCGTCAGCAAATAGCGGCAAATATAAACAATGTGTTGCCGCCGTCAAGCCGTCGGCAAGCAACTGTCCACCGGACAGTTGCATTCGATGGTTCGAATCTCTTATCTGAAAGATTAAAACCGAAGGAACTGATGTTCCTTCGGTTTTAATGGTCCGAGTGTCGAGATTCGGGAAGTTATGGAGTTGCTGCGGTCCAGCCCGCAGCGAGCAAGGCTCCACCGGAGCCTTGCATTTGATGGTTCGAATCTCTCACTAAATCATGAAAACCGAACGAGCAAAAGCTCTTTCGGTTTTCATGGTCCGAGTGTCGAGATTCGGGAAGTTATGGAGTCGCTGCGGTCCAGCCCGCAGCGAGCAAGGCTCCACCGGAGCCTTGCATTCGATGGTTCGAATCTCTTATCTGAAAGATTAAAACCGAAGGAACTGATGTTCCTTCGGTTTTAATGGTCCG
>JAQXNO010000165.1 GCA_029098045.1 Bacillota bacterium | reverse complement strand
ATAGATCCGTGGTTTTGGCAGGGCTTTCACTTTGGTATACATCAAAGTCCGAATCAAATTTTTGCAGAGCCGTTGCAATGGCGTCGGCAAATAAAGCATTTTGCATATCAACAACAACTCTCCGCATTTGCATCACCTCCGATTCTGAATGTAATACTAACTCTTAATTAAAATCTTCAATATCAGCTTGACCTATTGGCGCAATACTTCGTTATCGTCGCTTGCCATACATCCAGTATGGCTGCACTCCTCTGCCTTGTCTTGCACCAATATTCCTTCGCTGCTGATTGAATCTTTTAAATAAGAATTAGTATAAAATCGACAACACAGATTTGTTCCTTGATCATTGTAACAGATTGTTTTCGATCGCACACTGTACCTAAGTACAGGTTCGGGCACTTTTTTCAAAGGCTACACCGCATAATTCGGCAAGGAAGCTCAGCGAGAGATTTTGTTCCAGTTCAAAGTTTCAAAAACGTGGGAATACTGTATGTATTTCCCGTTTTTGGAACTGCAGAAATGGCACAAAAGATCCGCTGAGATCCGCAGACGCAATTGTGCGGTGTTGCCCAAAATATACCCGGCTCCAAAATGAGCCGGGATAGACTGATACGGTTTTGGTTATTCGGCTGTGGAAAACGCCTGTTCTTCAGGGAGGTTCGGAACGATAAATTTCTTGTTTGTTACCGCAATGGCAAGCCGGGTTCTGTTGGCATACCCGGTTTTTGATAAGATGTTGGAAACATGGAATTTGACGGTTCTTTCCGCAACATCCAGCTTGTGGGCGATCTCATCGTATTCCAATCCGTCACAGATCAGCCGCAGTACCTCGATCTCCTTGGACGTCAGCTCCGTGCTTTCGGCCAGTCCCAATTTCACCTTCGGCGTTTCGTTGGGGAAAAGATGCTCCCCAGCCATGGTCCGGTCGATCACGTCGATCAGCGCTTCCGGACTGATGTCCTTATACCAGAAGCTGTCCACCCCGGCTGCTTTGGCGCGTTCCAGGTAGCTCACCTCAACCATGGATGTGACAATGATGATCTTGATTTCCGGAAACTTCGCCTTGATCTGCGCGGCAGCTTCAATGCCGTCTTTACTCCCCGAAGTGCAGACATCCATTAAAATCAGGTCAATGTACTGCTGACAGCATTTCAAAATCGCAATATCCGCTCCGTTGAGACTGGCGACCAGCTCATATCTGCCGCTGTCGGAAAGCGTCCGCTCCATGTTTTCACGGGGCATCCGCTGATCCTCTACAATAAGAACCCGTTTCATTTCGTACCCTCCTTTATCACCGGGAGAACCACGGTGAGCGCAAAGACCGGTTTCGACTGTATTTCCATCGTACCGCCGCGATCCATAATATGGCGATACAGGTTGTGAAGTCCGCCCTTGGGAACGACCTCGGTTTCGGGAGGTCTTCCGTCGTTTGTGATCTTCATGGAAACGCTGTCTCCCTTTTTCTCCACCGTGATATGCAGTGTTGTCGCTCCGGCATGACGCACGCTGTTTGTCAGGCATTCCCGCATGGCAAGAATCATCACGCGCCGAAGCTCCTCCTGCTCGGGCAAATCTCCGGACAAGTTGACTTTGATGCCGATGGCCCCGGCATCCTGCAGGAATCTGTCCAGCTCGCTGCGCCCCTGCGGATAGGCATTATCGTATTTTATGGCGCTGACCGCCCGACGGAACACATCTACAGCAGTTGCCGCTTCCTGTGTTTGGTTATTATTCAGAATGTGCCGTATGGCGATCAGTCCCGCTCCCATATCGTCATGCAGCTTCGTCTTGGCGGACAGCACTTCCTTTTCTCTTGTCAGGATCAGAGCATTGTCGGAAAGCCATTTTAATTCCCGGGAAATGGCGCTGAGCTGCTTGATCTGCGCTTTCAGCTCAAGATTTTTACTGTACAGCTCCGTAATATCCGAAAATATGGCTTCCGTATACGTGGCGCCGTCCGAAGCTTTCACCCCGGTCTGCCGGTAACGCCATGCTTTGCCGTCAGGGAAAAGGTAGGTCTGCCTCTCTTGAGAGAGACATATTACGCCGCTGCACGCATCGCAGTCCGACAGAGCATCCTGAAGTTCCGCAAGCGTTTGGAGATCACTCTGTGAAAGTGTGCGGAACAGAGAATGCATTTGCCTGTTGCACAGTTTCACGCTCCCGAAGGGTGTGAAATAGCAGATGCCGCTTGGCAGCATATCCAGCGCCTGCTTGACGGAATCGCGGCTGAGTATTTGCTTCCCTTGTCTGTGCAGCCCTGCCATATCCCATAGCAGCAGAAAATCTGCCGCAAATGTGATGCACCAAAGCAGCCACATAGGCAGAGGCAGCCATGTCCTGTACGCCAGCCCTTCGGTCATTCGGGAAAAAGCGTCCGCCAACACGGACAATAAGATCAGAAAGAACAAAAATACGGACAGACGCAGAATACTCTTCCGCTTGTCACGCTGTCTGCCGTAAGCCGCAAGCATCAGGAAAAGGGAGAAGATCAGGGTGAGGAACAGGGCGACCAGCAGCGTCGTCTGTGCCGGAGCGGAAGAAAG
>JAQXNO010000164.1 GCA_029098045.1 Bacillota bacterium | reverse complement strand
GAAGACCTGGACGTTAAGGAGCTGGAAAGCCTGCCCGCGGAGCTTCGGTCAGCAAAGCAGGCCCTGCTGTCTGCCGCCATCCGTTATGCCCGGCAGTGTGAACACCCTTCCCTGCCCCTGCTGACCCAGGCGCTGTTCGCCCTGGGGTATGCATGGTTTACCCAAGAGGAAATAGAAGAGCAAATTGAGATCATAGAAAAGGAGATCGTAGCATGAAAAAGATCATTGCGCTGGCCCTGGCCCTGTGCCTGGTTCTGGCCCTCACGGCCTGCGGCAAGGAAGCCGCCAGGGATCAGGATCTGCTGGCTCAGATCCAGGCCAAGGGAGAAATCACCATCGCCACCGAGGGCACCTGGGCGCCCTGGACCTTCCACGACGAGAGCGGCGCTCTGGTGGGCTTCGATGTGGAGGTTGCCACGGCTGTTGCACAGAAGCTGGGGGTAAAGCCCGTGTTCATCGAGGGCGAATGGGACGGCCTGCTGGCAGGACTGGAGGTCGGCCGCTATGACATGATGGCCAACGGCGTGGACCTCACCACGGAGCGGCAGGGAAAGTACGACTTTTCCATCCCCTACGCCTACAACCGTACCGCCGTCATCGTCCGCTCGGGTGATGACCGCATCCACACTCTGGAGGATCTGAAGGGCATGACCACCGCCAACACCATCTCCAGCACCTACGCCCAGCTGGCGGAGCAGTACGGCGCCACCGTCACCGCCGTGGACGATCTGAACCAGACCATGGAGCTGCTGCTGGCTGGCCGGATTGACGCCACATTAAACTCCGAGGTCACCTTCTACGACTATCTCCGGGCCCGGCCCGATGCGAAGGTTCAGCTGGCTGTCCTGACCGAGGACGCCACCCAGGTGGCCTTCCCCCTGTACAAGAGCGACAGCACCGCCACCCTCCGTGCCGCCATTGACCAGGCGCTGGAGGAGCTCCGCGCCGACGGCACCCTCACGGCATTGTCCGAAAAATACTTCGGCAGCGACATCACCCAGCCATAATAAAAGCGGCCCCTTCGGGTAGCTTCCAATAAGACAGGATGGAAATTACTGACATAGGGTAGCTGCCAAACAGGGTGCAAAAACAAAAAAGCGATACTTGCCTTCAGAGATAGCCAAGTATCGCTTTTTTGTTTTATGTTGACTCTCGTTCAAGAATACATGGTGATGTACAGTAGGTTTGTGTTTGCAGGTTGGGCTTGCGAATTCTTTGCAGTACGAAACGTGCCGCATTCACTCCCATATCATGCATGTCCACCTCTACCGCTGTGATACCCGGATCTGTCAGCATGGAAAACGGATAGTTGTCGAAGGTTAGCAGTGCAATATCTTCGGGAATCTTCATACCCAGCTTACGAATATGCTGCAGGCAATGCAGCGCAAGATGGTTATTGCAACATAACAGGACTTCTGGCCGGGATTGTGAGATCAGAAGATTGTCCAGCGCTGCATCATCCAGAGCATAAGGAGACTCGTTACAGACCACCGTAACGGTCAACTCTTCCTCTGCCATGGCTTGCTTGATACCCGTTAAGCGGCTCTGTGATAATGCATCATCTTCTTGACCCATAATAAGCGCCATTCTGCGATAACCCTTATCCAGCAGATAGTTCGCAGCAAGCTGACCGGCTTGTTCATGGTTCACATCAATCCAACAGACATTACAGCGAAATCCCGGTTTACCAATCACAAGGTAAGGAAAATCAACACGGGAAAGAATTGCTGCCAGTTCCGTACTGAGAATGTGGGCATGGATAATCAGTGCATCTGCCGAACGCTGCTGGATGATGTCCCTAATGTACATGGGAGCAGCCTGCTTCGATAACGGTTTCAATGTCAGAGAATAATCCTTATCATCCAAATAGGTGGTAATCCCGGAGATAATCTCAAACATATGGGGATTCTCAAAAGCGATATTCTGATAGAAATCCGTAATGAACAGAATCGTGCCGCTTGCCTGTTTGGCAAAGTTCTTGGCCCTTGCGTTGGGCCGGTATCCCAACCGCTGCGCAATCTCCCGAATCATTTCCTTTGTCTGATCCGGGATGGTATAGCTGTCATTGAGTGCCTTGGAAACCGTCGCGATTGAGACGCCCGCCTCTTTTGCGACATCATAAATCGTCACTGCCATGGCTCTTTTCCTCCCGCACTTCGTATTCCCATGCACCGATTATGCCATGGTTTTCGCCCTTTTTCAAGAGCAGTCTGCCCTGCTTCGGTGCGCGGATTGGCGCGCCGCCCAGATTCATGGTTACTGTGATTTTCTGACCATTCCAGATTCGGCTGTAGCTATATACCTGATCCAGTGCAATATTCGTTCGAAAGCTTCCATACCGCAAAGCCGGATGTGCTCTTCTCAAGGCAATCAAGCGACGATAAACATCTTCCATCGGACTTTTTTCTTCCCACTCCATGGCCTGACGATACTCACGTTCGCTGATGCCGCAAAGGCCCTTCTCGTCTCCATAGAACACACAGGGCATTCCGGGGAAGGTCATTTGCAGCAGCACCGACAGTTCCATCTTATTCGCGTTTCCGTCGCACAGGGTCATGTAGCGGCTGACATCATGGCTGTCCAACAGATTCAGCTGGGCATACAGCGCATTTTCACGATAGCGGAGCAGTAAAGTGGAAACATTGGAATCAAAGACATCCGCCCTGACCGTTTCCTCTGCAAAGAATCTGCGGCAGTATCGGCGGAAGTCGTAGTTCATGGCGGAATCCAGCATATCACCGCCCAGATAATGGGCTGCATTTTCCCATACTTCTCCTACAATCAGAGCATCCCTTTTTTCTCTTTTCACTGCGGAACGAAAAGCGCGGAGAAAACCATCATCCAGTTCGTTCGCAACATCCAACCGCCAGCCATCAATATCGAATTCGCGGATCCAATAAGTACCAACATCGCAAAAATACTGGCACAGGAAGGAATTGGCTGTATTGGTCTTTGGCATATTGGACACATAAGAGAAACAGGTATACTGGGGATATTCACCCGGATCAGGAATTTCAGGATGCTCCGGGAGCTGATAAAAGCAACCGTAGTATTCTGAATCCTGGCCATGCTCCAACACATCCCGGAACATGAAGTGACTGCTACTGATATGGTTGAATACACCGTCCAGGATCACCCGGATTCCCATGGAATGTGCCATCTGTACCATCGTTTTCAAATCATCTTTGGTACCCATTTGAGGATCGATCTCATAGTAATCAAGGGTATCATACCGATGATAAGACTCCGCTTTGAAAATCGGATTCATATAGATGCAGTTGAAGCCCATGGAAGCAATATAGTCTAGGTTTTCAGTGATGCCCTTTATGGTACCGCCCAGGCCCACCGCAGAATTTCCGGAAAGGGTTCGTTTGCCGTCTGCAAAGCTGTCAGGGAAAATGTTGTAAACAATGGCATCCTTCGTCCATTCCGGAACTTCCAGCCGGTCTGCCCGGTGATTAAACGGCAGTTGAAAGTAATCTGCCCGGTTCGGCTGCCCAACCAATTCATAACAGTCTCCGTAATAGGACAGAGTTTCTGCGCCGTCGGACAGCTCAAAGTAATACGCAATACGTGCAAAGCCGGTTTCCAGTCGAATCTCATACCAGTCAAAATACAGATCTTCCCGGATTTTTTCCATGGGAATGCAGAAGAATTCCAATTCCGGAGTCATGATGGCCCGATCAGCGTAATAGAACTTGCAGCATTGTGCCTCTCCCTTTCCTGTCCGCAGCCGGAAAACATAATGCGTATCGTCTAACGCAAAGGCGTATTCACTTAGGGGTCTGTGGTAAATGGTTGCAGGATTCATACATTATCCTTTCACGGAGCCGCCGACAACACCGGCAACATAGTATTTTTGCATACGGATAAAAAGCAGCACCACGGGGATTGCAACGATCACCGCACCTGCGCAGAAGACGGTGTAGTATTCGTAGATATTGGTTTTATCAACCATGGTATACAGGCCTTTTGACACAGTAAAGTTGCTGTAATTATCCTTCATGATCACCGACACAAAGATGTAATCCACGATCGGATTGATAAACGCGTTGATTGCTGTCGTAGCAATGACGGGCTTGGAGTTTGGCAGGATGATCTTCCAGAAAATTGTGCTGTTGGATGCTCCGTCCAAAATGGCAGCCTCATCCAGGGATTTGGGAATCGTATCAAAATACCCCTTTGCAATGTAATAGTTAAGCGCTGCGCCGCCGGAATATACCAGAATCAACGCCAACAGTGTCTGATCCAGACTTACTGCTTTCATAAAATGATATATGGCGATGATACTCATAAAACCGGGGAACATTCCCAGAATCAGGGATACGTTCATCAGGAACTTCCGGCTGGGGAAGCGAAGCCGAGAGTACACATAGGCAACCATCAAAGTCAGAATCGTTGTAATGACACAGCTGCATCCGGCGACAAGCATCGTATTGCCAAACCACTTCGGGAAATCAAAGAGCTTTCTGTCTGTAAAAAGCCTGATGTAATTACCAAACGTAAATCCCTTCGGCCACAAATAGGGTGTGTAGGCACCCTGCTCCGCCCGGAAGGATGAAAGAATCAGCCAGAACACCGGCACGAGCCAGAGAATGGCAAGTAATGCAATGAAGACATTCAACGCAATAGATGCTGCGCGTTTGCGCTTGCGCATATTCCTCATCGGAACTGATCCTCCTTTCTGACGGCACCGGTACGGTTGTATACCAGCAGGGAGCATGTACTGACCAGAACAAAAATGAATATGCCAATGGTAGATGCCAGAGAGTAATCATTCCGGTTCACAGTCAGCTTATACAGCCATGTCACAAGCAAGTCGGTCTTGCCCGCCTGATAATAATCCAGGGAGAATGGACCGCCGGCAGTCAGCAGATAAATGACATTGAAATTGTTGAAATTGGTCACGAATGTTGTGATCGTTGCGGGGGCCGTTACAAAGATCATATATGGCAGTGTAATCGAAGTGAATCTCCTGATTGGACCGGCACCGTCAATTTCTGCACTTTCATACAGCTCCGCCGGGATGTTCATCAGCACGCCGGAGAACGTCATCATTGTGTAGGGAATACCGATCCACATATTTACTACCACCACTGTAATTCGGGCCAGTGTGGGATCCAGCAGGAATGGCAGCGGCTGGCTGATGAGTCCCACTTTTTGCAGCAGCACATTAACAGCACCGGCCGGTTCCAGCGCACGGGAAATCAGAAGCAAGCTCACAAATTGAGGAATCGCAATTGCAATAATGAAGCAAGTGCGCCAAACCTGCTTCAGCTTCACCATCTTACTGTTGATCGCAACCGCCAGCAGCATCCCCAGAATGTAATTGGTGAATGTCGCGAGAATGGCCCAAATGATGGTCCAGCCCAAAAGCCCAAAAAACGTATTGGTCTTGATTTCATTCCCCAGAAAAATATCAGTCACATTGGTCATGCCGACCCATGTAAACAGATTGCCGGGCGGCTGATGATCCGCATCAAAATTGGTAAATGCAATGAGGATCATAAAAATGATTGGAAGCAGCGTAAACAGCACCAAGGTAAGCATGGGCATGGACAGAAGCGTAATGTGGAATCGCTCATGCGTCAGGCTCCGAAGATCATCCCGGAAGCCATTGATCTTTCTTCCCTGCTCCAGGCTCTGCTGTGCGTTCCATGCGTCCCTGATATTTGCATACCAGATGTACACAAAGACAATTACAACCGCCAAAGACAGCACACTGTACAGCAGAATCAGCATGGAATTGTCACCGGGGAATCTCTGAAAAATCTGGAGTTCCTCATTCCATACTTTTTTCTGTGTTTCTGTGCCAAGCGTACTGAATTTGCTGAGATACTGAAGCGCAAAGTTCCTGAAAAAGCAGAAGAACCCTATTTCAGTCAAAAAGTAAATCAGGCCGCGAATGTACTGCTTATACCGAACGCAGCCTGTACCCATAACAAAAATGGATAACCGTGTCCATGTGCTGCCCTTTGCCGCAGCAGAAATAAGTACATTTTGATTGTTGTTTCTGCGCATGATACACCTCCGTGAATACGGGTGAAAAGGGGCCGTTTCCAGCCCCTTTCCCAAAATGAAGATGATCTTAGCCTTGCAGTGCCTGTGCAACAAGCTGATCCAGCATCGTCTGCAGATCTGCCGTGGAGTGGGCTTCCAGTTCGGCACCGAATGCCTCCGCGGGAGTCCAGAAACCGCCGAGAACCATCTGGGAGACTGCGAATTCGCTCTGCGCGCTCAGCGCCTGAAGCGCCAGGTTGGATGCGATGGTTTCATCGGCCAATGCGTTGACGTTAGAGGGACCATAGTTCAGAACCTTGTAGCGCTCAATCTGTGCAGCCTCGGCCGTCAGGTATTCAGCCAGTTCCATGGCATCCACGGGATAAGCGGTCTGGGAGTTGACGCCGTAGATCTTGCAGCCCAGGAAGGAACCCATCTGGATCTGCTTGTCGCCGCAAGTAAAAGTGGGCAGCTTGCAGCAGCCATAGTTGTCACCCAGCTTTTCCTGAATTGCAGTAGCCATCCAAGTACCGGAAACACCACAGGCAATGGCATCGCCAATACCGCCGGCCAAAACAGAATCGTCACCTGTAACAAATGCGGGATTGTTGCAGAAAGTGCGGATTGCCTCCGCAGCGGCAAGGCCGTTGGCGTTATTAAAGTCGATCACCTGCTTGCCGTCCTCGATGGTCAGTTTACAGCCATTGCCCAGGAAGAAGGAAGCCAGATACCAGCCGTTGGAAACGTCCATGTGGACCTGCTTGCCGGCTGCATTGGCTGCTGCCAGAATGCCGTCCAAAGTAGCCAGGTCTTCTTCGGTGAAGACGGACTTATCATAATACAGGAAGTAGCCATTGTCAGAGGTCATGGGGTAGCCGTACAGGGTGCCCTCATAAGATGCGGCACCGATAGAACCGGGAGTGTTGGCAGCGATGATTGCATCGGTATTACGGGTCACTTCGTACAGAGCATCAGCCTTAACCAGATCGACGAGCTGGTCATCTGCAAACAGGAAAACGTCTGCTGCTGCGGCAGGGTCTTCCAGATAACGGGTCTTGCCGTCAACTGCGCCAACGGCACCGTACTCAAAGGTGTATTCCTTCTCAGTATGTGCAGCGGCGAATTCGTTGCAAAGCTTTTCGATCAGTTCCAGTTCGCCCTGATCTGCCCAAACCTTCAGAGTGACCTTTTCCTTTTCAGCAGGGGTGTCAGGAGTTTCAGGGGTATCAACCTGACCCTTAGTTTCGTCGGCGGGAGGATTGTTTTCAACGGGAGTGTTGGAGCATGCTGCCAGCATGCCAACGGTCATCAATACTGCCATCAGCAGTGCAATGATCTTTTTCATGATTTTCTGCTCCTTTTATAGTTTTCTCACAAAAGGATCTCGCCTTTTGCTGCCATCATTATAAATACCGTACAAAAGGCAGTCAACGAAAATATAGGAAAGCGTTTTCGTACGATACCATAAAGCGCAAGATGTCATGAGCCGTTGCTGTCTCATCATTATGTCCATACGGCAAAAATTTGCAATTCTGACTATACAGGCAGTACCATTTTATGGCACAATCGATGCGCTATCGTGGGGCTTTCGGATAATTGGTGCCCCATGTCAATGCAAACCCCATTAACGCTCTATCAAAACCGATACTCTGAAACAAGGAGGATAGCGAAATGAAAAGGCACTTGCACTGCTATTGACATTTGTGATGATCTTCTCTCTTGCCGCCTGCGGCGGAAAGAGTCCGGCAGCAAGCGCGGATGCAGACCAGCCGGAGGCGATCAAGCTGGGCAAGCATACCGCAGTATTCAAAGGGTATACGCTTACCAGGGATGAAGACGGCAGCGGAAACAATGAATATATGGTTGAATGTGCGGTTTCCTTTGTCCCGGCACCACCGATGCCGGCTGTATGATGAGCCAGTACGGTGCCTTCTGGCAGGATGATCCCATTGAATACGCGGACTGGATTATTGATCCCGGTGTCTCCGTTGCCAGCCAATACGATCACATGATTTGCATTGACGGTACCTACGAGGATTCCGAAAATGACGGTGATTTTGACTACAAAATCTACCTGCGCCCCTGGGGGATGGATTGGGAAGATGTGGCGGTCAGCGACCCGGATATGCTGCCCTACACCTGTATCTGCCTGCAATCGAGGCCGGAATCGCGATGCCGGATTACATTGGCGGCGGCGATTTTCTGGCACCCGGAGAAGTGCCCGATGATCTTATGGTGCCACAGGGCGGCAACTCTGAAGTTCCCGGTGCGCAGGTAGAGGTACAGGTCACTGCAACGGAACCAATCCCCGACTCCGGCACACTGGGAGAATACGGATTTTCCGTTGCGGATGCAACCGGAATTGTGCCGCTGGCGACACTGAAGTCAGCTTATCGGTATATCAAAGCACATACCTCCGATTTGACCTACGGAGCCCTCTACGCCCAAATGGGCAATGTCCATGGTGTGGCGCAGACCACCGGCTCCGTCTGGAAGTCAGGCAATTACGAATACAGGTGGGGTGCCGAAAGCGGCGAATATCTCTATGTGATCTTTTCGGCGGATGCAAACGGCAATGAGCGGTACAAGGGCGGTTCCAGCAGTCTGGGTCTGGGTGATTGAGGGAACCTCCATGTAAAGATGTGAACATCACTGTTTCCGTTTTTCTTTTGGATTCTTTTGCTTTTTTCTTGCTTTTTTCCCGAAAGCATTGTATGATTCTAAATAGTTTATCTTGATTGATTTAGGAGGATGATTCCAATGATTACCTGGAAAAATATGGACGAGCTTGCTTCCTTTGATGCGCTGAAGCAGGCAAAGCCCATCGATCTGGCGCAGGCCATGCGCGGCGAAGGCGGCGCGCAGCGCGTTAAAGCCTA
>JAQXNO010000163.1 GCA_029098045.1 Bacillota bacterium | reverse complement strand
CCCCGAAGATAGGTGTTCTCCCGAACGGTCAGGTCACCGTCAAAGCCGGAACCCAGCTCCAGCAGCGCGGCCACACTGCCGTTGATCTCCATGGAGCCTTTCGTCGGAACCATAATGCCGGACACCGCTTTCAGCAAGGTGGACTTCCCCGCGCCGTTGGAGCCGATGATACCCAGCATATCTCCTTTTTCCAACGAAAAGGTGATATCCCGATCTGCCCAGAATTCGGTGACATGGTAGTCGTGCTTCAGCCGCCGCATCACATATTCCTTCAGCCCGATGTCCTTAAAATCTCCTGTAATATAGCGGATGGATATTCCTTCCGCCCGAATCATTACCATATTGAATCCCACCCTTAGACGTAATACAGGAAACTGTGATTGTACTTCTTGTAGATTACACTGCCGATCAACACTAAGACCAGCGCATACATTGCGCACAGGACATGGAAAGCAAACGATGGGATATTTCCGCCCAGAACAACAACTCGGAAATACTTGATATAGCAGTAAATCGGATTCAGCAGGAACAATCTTTGTGCTGTGGCGGAGAACTGCTCCACCGTGTAGAATATCGCCGATAAATACATCAAGAGCAGTGTGAAAATGTCGTACAGATATCCAATGTCCCGAAAAAAAACGAAAAGTGCAGAAAGAATCAGACCTGCGCCGATGTTGAATGCAACTAAACAGATGATGGGGTAAATCAGCATAAGGAAGCGGAAATGGAACGCCACGCCATCAACTGCTGCAAACAGGAAAAACACGATCAGTGTCAGTCCAAAGTTGATTAACGAGGAGATATTCTTGGACAGAAGAAACATATACTTAGGCACATTCACTTTGCTGAATATAGAAGAATTTGCCATAAGCGAATTCATTCCACCATGTGTGGACTCATTAAAATAGGAAAAGAGCAGATTTCCGCAGAACAGATAGGTGGTGTAGTGCTCCATTGTTCTGCCGAAAAAATTCATGAATACCATCCGCATGACAAGGAGTTGAAGCAGCGGGGACAAAACACTCCAAACCATGCCTAACACAGTACGCTTATACTTCTGCTTAAAGTCCCGTTTTGTTAGTTCCTCAAACAAAAACTGATTTTTAACTGCTTTTTCCTGAATAAGTTTTATAATTCTCATAGTCATCTCATATGAAAAAAATGCAAGGCTTTTTTGATAAATGCGTGCCTGCGGGAACCTTTGGGAAACAGGTAGCTCAAAATGCTCCTCATTGCTTTTCCACGCGGGAACAATCTGTTCAGCACATCCATGTCATCATTTCTGACATCCATCATTCTGATCATCATAAACGCAAGCGATTGTTCATAGAATACAGTCTTTCTGACAGATCTCCAAAACAAATTACTTACGGGATTGCTAAAGTCAAACCAGGGTGAGTCAAACTGATAAACAAGCACAATCGGCTCCTTCTGAGCTTTGAGTAGTGCGAAATAGTCATCGCAAGGAGCGTATGGAAGCTGATACTTCAAATAATCATCTGTTGCGTACCAGACATTATACTCCTGTCCAATCTTCTCTGAGTGCCCTTGGCATAGGATATTCACAATCTCTTTGTCAGAACGCAGTTGATTCAGTGTGTTGAAGCAGAACTCATTTATTTGGGAAATCTGATAGCTTTCCCGCATCTTTTGCAGGTTCCATAGCATAGAGTCTGTACTGAAATACTCGTAGGGATTCTGTAACTGCTTAATGATATAGTTTTCTTCCGTTTCCCGGTAGATATCATTGATTCTTGCCTGCATTAAAATATCGCAAGGGGCACAGACGAACGCATCGGAGCATCTCTTCTCATCCCAAAGCAGTGCAATCGAACCAGCAAACAAAATCTTCGGGCCAAACACAAGAATATGTTGATACTCTGGCAGTATCCACGGCAGATACGGAAGCAGACCACAAACTGCATGGTTTTGCTCCGACAGAATACTCTTCCAAAGCTTTGCATTCAGAAAACGCAAAGAAATGTTGTCCAATCCGGCACACATCTTTTTCAATTCACTCTGGACAAATGTGTCCGCCTGGTCTAGCGCGACAACAATATCATAATAGTGCTCCTGATCGATATGCTCCAAAAAAGACTGCAGAGTCGCGGCAAACAGGAACGGAGGCTCCTTGCTAAAATCAAAGAATGCCGCAATCGCGTTCTCCTGATTAACCGGGTGATAGGTGGGAATTGGATCCGTATCATTGAAGTACACCAGCGGCAGGTGACAGACCCTGTGCTGTTTCTTTTTTTCGATCCAATAAATATAGGAACTGCAAATAATTTCCCCCATAAAACCGTAGATTCGCCGAAGCTGCTGGTTATAATGGGTAAGATCGACCTGAGATTCCAGCCTTTCCAAGACACTGAACTCTATTGCGCACATTTGCTGAAACAGTTCCTTGCGCATCACAAAGCAATTAAAACCCAAAAAATATTTCCCGTTCAAATACTCTCTGGTAGCGGCACCGACCTCAGGTGATACTTCTGAGAGAATCGTAAGCATTTTCTCCAAATCTTCGGTCATAATCAGAGCGCGGTCATGTGCGGTCCAATGTCGCAGCGCCGTAGGCTGGTTCCCTCTGGGGGTGTACAGCTTTCGAACATCCTGAAGTGGGCCGCAGACAATGTCATTCGCTTCAATAACCGCACGCATTTCCGCATCGTCTTCCAGTCCAAAGCGTGCCAGATTACCGGGGGTGATGGCGGATGCTTCCATCTGTCCGCGCAAATTGCGGGGAGTATCCACATCTCGGAAACAGAGGAACCGGCGATAATGGCACAAGCCGATATAATCAGCCTCCACATTTTTCCATGCCCAATATTGCGCGGTCAATTCACAATAATACGGATTCTTGACAGAAATATTCTCTCCGTCATCGTCGTGCATCATCCCTGTCATTCGGTTCGCCGCAAGCGCCGAACCCACCTGAACAGGCATCAAGAGAGGATTATCCGGCAGAACGGATGGTTTGTGGCAAGCCACAGCAATTTTTATATTTTTCATTGTTTAACCTTTTCGCAGTAATCTATTTGGCATTCCCCATTGCTTGCCTCTTATATACTTCCATACCCTCAAATTGAGGAATCGGACTTTTAATCGGCAAAGTGATCATTTTTCCGAAGCGTTCATTAATCGCCTGATCCGACCACTTGCATACCCCGCTTGCGCTGGTAAATGCCATCTCATCGAACAAAATTCGTCCATCATTCAGCTCATAAAAATCTACCCGAACATGGGCAAAGCCTTTTGACAACTTTTCAGCAAGGTCAATCAGTTCCTTTAGCCTTTGAGGACGAGGAACATCTTCTTCTATTCTGGGATATGAGTAGGTATAATCCATTTTGTTCCAATCCAAATCAAAAAAGGCCATTCTGAGACCATTTCTCCGATCACTCAAGTGCATAATGCAGTCTGCTTTCCCGTTAAAGCAAAAGACTTTATAGTCTTTTAGGTCACCACCAGCGTTTCCCAAATATTCTTCCGCAATTATTCTGGGCTTGATGTTCATGTATTGCAATTCAAAACCGTCTTTAAATGCGTAATTCACCGACAACCAGTTGTTCATGGTTCTTCTCATTTCATCAAGATCCACGGTTTCTTTGTTGGTTACAATGAGATTTGTTCCACGCCCATGATTTGTTTTTAATACAAACCGATCCGGCAATTGTGCAATATCAATGTCATCGAATCTATCCCAGACGCCCAGAAGCGGAACAAGATATTCTTCACCGATCTTTTTTGCAACATAGTCTCTCACCTGATACTTGTCGGAGAGCATAGTCTTAAGAGGGGTGGAATCATAAAGCTTCATCCACTGAATTTTTTCATTAAATGTCTTTGGATAGTTCAGATTCAGCCGAGAACCTACGGTCGCTTCATACCATTTCATCAATTCTGTTCGGTAATAATCCCGATGGATGCCGGAATAGAAATTATAATCTCTTTGGATTTCGGAGGCAGGTACTGAGAGCCGTTCAGGCTCATTGTTCTTTACCAGACCCATGTGAAACAAAAGCCTTATAAATGTATACTTCCAGCCATGTGCCGCAAGACACCGTACGCCGCCGCGGATCTTTCTGGGCAGCCATGTGACCGCCCGTCCAATTCTAAAGGAAACAGACTTATGAACACAGTCCAAGTCATATTTCGTTCTTTCCAGCTTGCTGGACATAGACTCTGGATTACCCGTTTTGATTGTTTTTGTATTTTCCCGGTTTTCCACCGCGAGCCTGTGATACTTATAAGCAATTGGCGCTTCCAAAATCATTTTCAGGCGGAAGCTTTCTTCCATGTCAAAGTATTCACCATGAATTTCTCCGTTTGCCTGCAACGCTTTAAAATCACTTGAAAATCGTTCCAGAAATTCATCTTTATACTCGTCACCGATACGATGATAGTTCCATTGGTAATTTTTGAAACGGAAGAGCGCCAAAACAGGTGCAAACCTCGCTTCGATATCCGCATCTTTCCTCAGTTCATTCCGAATAAAATCGTACTCGTGACACATACAGAATACCTTACTGCGGGAATGAACCGAGGAATTGGGATTATCCCGCCTAAGCATATAATAATCCTTCTCATAGAACATGATACGGTGGGCATGGCACATTGTCAGGAACCAAAAGCCGTTATCCTGATACGAGGCTCCCGGCGATTCATGGAAGCGAATTTGATTTGCCTTTAAGAATTCCAAATCGTAAAGGCCTGTCCAAATATTATTTTTTGCTTTAAAAGTTTCCAGATTATCTGCGGGGTTATATACCGTGTTATAGGATAAGATTCGCGTATTAATGATCGCCTGATAAGTAAAATACTTCCAGCCGTTCCCATCCGTAACGAATATTGAATAATCCGGCTTGATGATATCCAGATAATTATCTTCCGCAAGCTGATACAATTCTTCAAACATCAGCGGTTTGATATAGTCGTCTGTCTCAAGAATGGCAAAGTATTCACCTCGAGCAGCATCCAAGCCAAGGTTCATCTGATGGCCGTAGCTTTTAATCGGCGAATGGATAATCCTGATCCGTGAATCCTTCTGCGCATATTCTTCTAGTATTTCTAGCGTCCCGTCGGTGGAGCCTGCGTCAACGCAAATGATTTCAATTTCCCGCATTGTCTGATTGATTGCGCTCTCAATACACTCCCGAATATAAGGAGCCACATTTAAAGAAGGAAGTACCACGGACACCTTGGGCTGGTTTTCGCCTCCCCCTATAGTTTGACGGTGCAGAATTCTGCGGCACTTGCAGTAGTCCATCACATCATAGAATTTTTCCATGGGATAATCTGCTACGCCCAAATCCGCCAGCCACTGGCTGTGCAACCTTTCATACAGCATGGCCTGCTGGGGCATCGCAAGGGTTTCCAGATGCCAGAGGGAGAAACCGGCGCTGTAGTTGATGAAATCATCCTCAAATCGTGAGTAAAGCCCCATTTCTATCAGGCTATCGCGCATCGCAATCAACGCATCATAGAAGCAGTGCCAGCTTTTTTCCCGGGTGACGGACAGGCTCTTAATTCCCCTGCGGTGATGGGCAAGGACATCATCCATGGTGACGATCTTCTCTGCGCTGACAACTGCGTTGAATACAAACAGAAGATCGTTGGTTGTCCGCTGCTCCTGGAAATAGAATCTATGCTTTCTTACGAACTCTGTACGGAACAGCTTGTCCCATGCCCAGCCCACAAAAACACGGAACACATCCTTCTGAATGTCCGTCCCTGCGAAGGGCTGGGTTTCAGGCAGAAGCGCCTTCTTGACAGAATAATTCAAAGGTTCATAACGATTCTCCGGAGAGATGTAATTATCGCTGCGGAATACCACTATGTCGGACTCCGTTTCCTTGACCTTAGCGTAAGCCTTTTCCAACATTTCCAACTCAAAAAAGTCATCCGCATCCAGAATGGACAAGTATTCGCCAGTAACATATTGCAGTGCGTTGTTCCTCGCTGCGCCCGCACCGCCGTTTTTCTGAGTAATAACCCGGATGCGGCTGTCTTTCTGTGCATACTGCTTCAAAATTTCTGGCGTGTGGTCAGTAGAACCGTCATCGACGCAGAATATTTCGATATCTGTCATCGTCTGATGAATCACACTGTCCAGACACACGGGCAAGTATTCTTCACCGTTGTATACCGGAATAATTACGGATATTTTGGGATGTATATTCATCTTTCAAAGTCTCCTCGTTATATGTTTCAATTTTCATGTTTTTACTGAATCACTAAACGATACATGAACTCTTTTTATTTCGGGGCTGAATATGCTCCACCTCCGGGTAAAAAAAGAAACCCGACCAGATGCCGTGAAGCAGCGTCCTGAAGCGGACAAGCTTGGGCTTTCCGTGAAGCGCAATCCGCAAAAAATCCCTGCAGCGCATGGCGGTACAACGGACGCGCCCTTTGATGCCCTCCTGCCGGTAGAGGTAGGCTTCATTTCGGAACGCGTAAAAATACCGGCCGATCCGCGCCGTGTCGTCCAGCGCCACATTGGAGCCAACATTGTTCTTTGTGGCATGCACCACCTGACTGCACCCCGCCACGAAGGAGGGCAGTCCGCCCCGTATGGCGATCCGGCGGGTGAACTCGATGTCATCTCCCCAGATGAAGAATTCCTTTATGGGAAGCCCGAAGCGGCATATGGTTTCCGCGCGCAGGAACAGCGACACAAAGGTGGCCTGTTCGGCCTGTACCAGTCCGTATTGCAGCAGCGGGAAATATTCCTGGCAGCCCTTTTTCGGCTTCTGCCGGTTCATCTTGCAGTCGCTGCCGTCCGTCCACAGCACAACACTGCTGAGCCAGCCGTAGCTTCCCTTCAAAACTTCGTCCGCTTCCAGCAGCTTCTGCAGGGCATCCGGCTGGGGCAGGGTGTCATCGTCCATGACCCAGATATAGTCATAGCCCGCTTCCACCGCCCAGCGCATTCCATAGTTGAAGCCCCCCGCGCCGCCCAGATTGCTGCCGGTGTTCCGGCAGGTCAGCTCCGGCTGGGAGGCCAGCCACCGGGCAGTTCAGTCGGTGCTGGCATTGTCCACACTCAGGATATCGCAGGCTGCCGACTGGTTTCGCAGCGCCTGCACACATTGCCGCAGCAGCTCCAGCCGGTTATAGGTCACCACCACTGCCGCTGCCCTGTTCTGTTTTTCCATATGCACCACCCTCAGCTCCGGGTGGAAAGCGCCTGCGCGTATTCCACCTTCGGATGGAATCTCAGCCCCCGGAAGAAGCCCTTCCAGATCACGCCGATGCGGTGCCACTTCCTGTCCGTGGGACTGAGCAGCACCCGCAGGGAATGATACCCATACTTGGCCAGAATCCAAAGCCAGCCCGGCAGCCCTTCCTGGCGGTAGAGATAGACCTCATTGCGATAGGAGCAGGCATACCGGTTCATCCGCTCCGGCGTGGCATAGACAATACTGCTGTCCACATTGGCAGCCATTGCATGCACCACCCTGCTGCCCGGAACCACATAGCAGCGCTCTTTCCGGGAAATCCGGCGGGTGTACTCCAGGTCATCCGCCCAGATAAAAAAATCCCGGATGGGAAGGCCGTATGTAACAATATGAGAAACAGGCAGAAACAGGGATACAAAGCTGGCCGCCACCACGGCGCAAAGGCCGTCCGCAAACCCGGACACCTTCCGGAAGGGAGTGACCCGCTGCAAATTCATACGGCAGAGGCTGCCGTCCGTCCAGAGAACCTGAGACGACAACCAGCCGTAGGCGCCGCCCAGCCGGATATGGGCATCCCAGAACGTGCTCAGCGCATCCGCCTCCGGCAGACAATCATCGTCCATAATCCACACGTAATCGTACCCGGCTTCCACGGCCCATTGCATCCCGAAGTGAAAGCCGTCGGCGCCGCCCAGATTGGCTCCGGTATTCCGGTAGCGCACTCTGGGATCCGGGATACTTTGAACATACTGCGCCGTTGCGTCGGTACTGGCATTGTCCACCACAAGCACGTCGCAAAAAATGTTCTGCTGGTTCAGTATGTGCGCGATGCACTGTTCCAGCAGTTCTTTTCGGTTATAGGTAACCACAACGGCGGCAATTTTTTGCCCCGGGCAGGTGCGATCCGCCTGATTCATAGCAGCTTCTCCGTTCGTCATTGTACCATAGATAGGAAGCCGCGGCCTCCTACCCACGTCAAAATGCAGCGTCATCTGCTGCGTTCGCAGTCAGTATACACCACAAACCGTATATTTGCAAGCACAGAATGGCCGTAAAACGATATTTCTTGTGTTTTCAGGAGGAAGATGCTATAATCATTGCCAGAAATGCATCTTTTTGAGAGGGCGAGAACATGACAACGCTTTATTCTGTGCCGCTTCTGGCGGCCCCTGCGCACCGGCGCGGCAGCGCCCTTGGCTCCCCCTTTGGGAGAGCTGTCACCGAAGGTGACTGAGAGGGTCTCGGGGGCTGGTTACCCTCTCAGGCGGCTGATCGCCGCCAGCTCCCCCATAGGGGGAGCCAAGGGCGCTGCCGCGCCGCCGAATCGGGAGAGCCCAATGGTGTAACGACAAGCACAGTCTGTCAGGCTCGAATCGCCAGCGGGGGCACCCCGCGGAACAAAATGACCGGGTACACGGCTGTGTACCCGGTCATTTTGTAGCGATATGGATTGGGTATCAGCCCAGCAGCTCCAGGCTGCCGCTGGCGATGCGTCTGCCGCTTCTGCGGTCGAAGAGCAGAATGCCGTCGCCCTCGATGCGCAGCTTTACCCGGGTGCCGATGGTGAACAGGGTGCTGCCGAAGACCACGCCGGTGAGCAGGAAGTCGTCCAGACGGATCTTGATGGTGGACTCCATGCCGGTGGGCATGGCGCCGTAGATTTCGCCCTCCACGGTTCCGTCCGCGATGCTGATGAATTCGGGGCGGATGCCCAGCACCAGATCCTCGTTGGTCAGTACCGGCTCCTCCAGCAGGGACTCGTCGATCTCATCCACCCGGGCGATGTGGTAGCGGAACACCTCGTCCTTGTTGCCCTTTTCCACATAGCCCTTCTGGGCGGCCTTTTCCTTCAGTTCCGCGGCCTTCTGGTCGGCCTCCCGATCCCGCTGCGCGAACCAGGCAGCCAGATCCAGCTTCCCGTTGGGGTGGAACACAGCCTTGCGGCCGCCAAAGACGGTCAGCTCCACCGCGTCGCCCTTCTGGACGCCCTTTGCCTCCACAAAGTTGATGGAGGGGTTGCCCACGAAGTCCGCCACGAACAGGTTTTCGGGCTTGCCGTAGACGGTCAGGGGCGCGTCGTACTGCTGCAGAACACCGTTGTTGATCAGGCAGATCTGGGTGGCAAGGGTCATGGCCTCCATCTGGTCGTGGGTGACGTAGACGAAGGTGGAGCCGGTCTCCACGTGCAGGCGCTGCAGCTCATAGCGCATTTCCAGACGCAGCTTGGCATCCAGATTGGACAGGGGCTCGTCCATGAACAGCACCGTGGGCTCCGGCGCCAGGGTACGGGCAATGGCAACACGCTGCTGCTGACCGCCGGACAGCTCCGCCGGGTACCGGTCCATAAACATACTGATTTTCACGATCCGGGACACCCGGCGCACCGCCAGGTCGATCTCCTCTTTGGTCAGCTTCCGGAGGGAGGAGGCGGGCTTTCCGTTTTTGATGAGCTGGAAGTCGTCGGTCATGCCGGCGGCTTTGGCGGACTCCACCTGGGCCTTCAGGGCCTGAATCCGGCCGGACAGGTCCGGCTTCTGCTCCAGGTGGAAGCCCAGCAGCTTTTTGGCGGTGTACTGGGAGATGGTGAAGGCGTCGATGAGCTTGATGACGGCCTTTTTCCCGTCCAGCCCGCCCTTTTTGTCCCGGCACTCCTCCAGAACCTTCACAACCTCCTCCGGCCGCTCCAGAATCTGGGCCAGCCGGGCGGCATTTTTCGCCTCGAAGTTGTACTCCGGCAGCTCCTCGCGGATGTTGGACAGGCCGAAGGCGATGTTCTGGTACACGGTCATGTTGGGCCACAGGGCGTAGTTCTGGAACAGGAAGCCCACCTTCCGCTTGTTGGCGGGCACATTGATGCCCTGGTCGCTGTCAAACACCACCTGGTCGCCGATGGTGATCCGGCCGCTGGTGGGGGTCTCCAGTCCGGCGATCATCCGCAGGGTGGTGGTTTTGCCGCAGCCCGAGGGGCCCAGCAATGTGACGAACGCATTATCCTCGATGACCAGGTTCAGGTCGTCCACCGCGTAGAACTTCCCCCAGTGCTTGGTCACATGTTCCAATCTGATTTCAGGCATGGTTTATCCTCCAATCCCTTCGTCCAGGCTTGCGCCGGTGAGTTTGTTGACCAGTGTGTTGCACACCAGAATGGTGATGATGAGCATCAGGTTGATGCCGCTGGAAAAGGCGTAAAGACCCATTTCGTCAAAATAGTCCAGAGTGGTGGACAGGATGAAGCCCTGCACGCACAGCAGCATGAACAGGCTCAGCTCTCTCAGGCAGGTCATAAAGGGCAGCAGGTAGCCGGAGATGATGGAGGACTTCTGAATGGGAATGATGATCCGGGTCATCCGCTTGACCCAGGGGATATCCTGAATGATGGCGGCCTCCTCGATCTCGCCGGAGAGCTGGAGCATGGAGTTCAGGGCGTTCCGGCTGGCGAAGGGGATGTACTTGATGGTGCCCACGATGATCAGCAGGGTGTAGGTGTTGAACAGGTTCAGCTTCTCCGAGGAGAACAGGATGAAGAAGGCCGCGCCCACCGCCAGAGAGGGCATCAGGTAAGGCAGGAAGGCCATGGAGTTCACATAGTTGGCCCACTTGCTTCTGCGCTGCTTGGAGACCGCGTAGCCGATCAGGGTTCCGATGGTACCGGCGGTGAGGGCGCAGACCACACTGACCCAGATGGTCCCCCGGAAGGCGTGCCAGATGGTCTCGTTGTACAGGATGCCCTTCTGGCCGTACATGCCGTTTTCGGTGATGTTCTCGTTGGTGACCCACCACTTGGTGGTCAGGTTGGAGGCGTCGCCGGTGTACAGGAAGGAGTAGTCGCCGGGGTTGGGCAGG
Organism: Bacillota bacterium; assembly: GCA_029098045.1. Lineage (GTDB taxonomy): Bacteria > Bacillota > Clostridia > Oscillospirales > Oscillospiraceae > Faecousia. The sequence goes on along the minus strand of JAQXNO010000163.1, from coordinate 406 downwards.
AAGGTCTCAAAGGCGAAGGACACAATGGGGAAGATGCTGGTGAAGAAGGTGAGGATCACCAGAATCACGGCGATGATGTAGCGGCCGGATTTTCCCAGGTTGATCCGGGAGATCTGGCCGGACTTGCCGGTGACGGTGGTGTAATTCTTCCGGCTGGTGAGGCTCAGCTGGTTCAGCAGCATGATGAGAATGCCGAAGATCATCATGATGATGGCCAGGATGGAGGCCTCGCCGGTGTACTTGGAGTTCATGGACACATACTTGGTGGACAGGGTGGTGAGGCCCAGGTAATGGGGCACCGGGTAGGAGCCCATGGCGCTTCCGAACACCAGCAAAATGGTGGAGAGGATGGCGGGCTTCACCATGGGAAGGGTGATGCGGGTCATGGTCTTCCACTTGGGGGTGT
>JAQXNO010000162.1 GCA_029098045.1 Bacillota bacterium | reverse complement strand
ATATGGTCATCGGCGGCGGCACCATCACACAGGTTTTATGAATATAAATAAATATAGGAAAGGGGCGACAGCACTTCTGCTGTCGCCCCCGGACTGCGCACACCTCTTGGCTCCCCCTCTGGGGGAGCTGTCACCGAAGGTGACTGAGAGGGCATCGGGGGCTTGTTACCCTCTCAGGCGGCTGAGCGCCGCCAGCTCCCCCAAAGGGGGAGCCAAGGGGTGGATGACGAACGCAGTCACGAACCGGGAGAGCCCAATGGCGTAACGATTATTGCCGGCCTGTCAGGCTCGCATTGTCAGCGGCGACACGCCGCCGAATCGGGAGAGCCCAATGGTGTGACGACAAGCACAATCTTTCAGGCTCGCATTGTCAGCGGCGACTCGCCGCCGGGGGCAGTGCGAGGTCGTAGCAGCTGACGATTTCCGTGGGGCCCTGCAGGTGAATGGAGGTGATGGCGCCGGCGTCGCCGCCGATGGCAACGGTCAGGGTGCCGCCCCGGTTGTGGGCGGTGAGCCTGCCGCCGGGAAGCTTCCCCTGCATCCACAGGGTGGCTGCCACAGAGCCGCAGCCGGTGCCGCAGGCCAGGGTATAGTCCTCCACGCCCCGCTCAAAGGTCAGCACCCTCACTTCCGTATCCGTGAGGGTCTGATAGAAATTCACGTTGGCGCCCTTGGGGAAAGCGCTGTCATGGCGAAGTGCCCGCATCCGATCCCGGATGCGATCCGCGTCCGCCCACAGATCACCCTCATACCGGGCCACCGCGTGGGGCACCCCGGGATTTCCCAGCTCCACATAGGCGATATCACCCTTGCGGTGCAGATCCAGCACACCGGGGTTGTTCAGCTGCACCACATATTCGCTCTCGCTGACCCGCTGCCCCGGCACCAGCCCCGCATCGGTTTCCACCACCATTGCTTCCCCCGCGATGCCCATCTCATAGGCAAAGCGGCAGATGCACCGGGCGCCGTTGCCGCACATCTCGCCCCGGCTGCCGTCGGAATTGTAGAAATGGAGCCTGAAATCCGCAATTTCCGAGTTGTCCGCGGCCATAAAGCCGTCAGCACCGGTAAGTTTACATAATTCTATAGCCAGCTTGCTGAAATCCAGCTTCTGTCCCCGGGCATCGAGCACCATAAAGTCGTTGCCCGCGCCGTTCATATACCAAACCTTCATGGCAAAATCCTCAGCCCAGAATGTTTTCCATGTTGTAGAGCCCCGCGGCCTTGCCCACCATGAAGCGGGCTGCCTCCACCGCGCCGTCGGCCAGCATCCCCCGGGTGGCAGCCTCGTGCTTCAGAGTCAGGGTCTGGGTTCCGGTGCAGATGTGCACCTCGTGGATGCCCACCACATTGCCCATGCGCAGGGAGGAGATGCCGATCTCTTCTTTGGTGCGCCTGCCCTCTCCCACCCGGCCGCAGTTGGGAACCGCCCCGGGGCGAACCTCCCGGATGGCCTCAAAGAGCATCATCGCCGTGCCGCTGGGGGCATCCACCTTCCGGTTGTGATGCACCTCCACGATCTCGATGTCCGCATCGGGGAAGCAGGCGGCGGCCTGCTTTGCAAGGCGGCAGAGCACCGCGATGCCAAGGCTCACATTGCCGGAATAGAAAACGGGAATCTCCCGGGCAGCCTCCAGAATCAGCGCCTTTTCCTCCGCCGTGTGTCCCGTGGTGCCGATGACGGCGGCGCAGCCGATTCCCCTGGCATAGCGGAGCACTTCCGCCACGGCGCTGTGGTGGGAAAAATCGATGAGCACATCTGCCTTCACCGGCCCCAGCTCCTCAAAGGTTCTGGGGACACCGTTCTCCCCGTCGATGCTGACCCGACCCACCACATGGTCACCCAGAATGCCGTCGATGAGCCTGCCCATGGCGCCGTTGGCGCCGCACAAAACCGCTCTCATACCTTCAGCCCCAGCTTTCTCATTTCGGAAAGGAGCACTTCCCTGTTCTGCGGCTCCATGGGGGTCAGGGGCAGGCGCAGCACATCGGCGCCGAAGCCCATGGCAGCGGTGGCTGCCTTGGCGGGGATGGGATTGACCTCGCTGAAGAGGGCGTCAATCAGCGGCAGCAGCCTGCACTGGAGCGCCGCGGCAGTCTCATAGTCACCTGCCCTGCAGGCATCGGTCATGGCAACGGCTTCCTTCGGCACCACATTGCTCAGCACGCTGATGGTGCCCTTGGCACCCATGGCCATCATGGGAACGGTCAGGGCGTCCTCGCCGGAGTAGATGTCCAGCTTCTCGCCGCACAGGGCGCGCAGCGCCACCATCTGAGCCATGTTGCCGGTGGCTTCCTTGATGGCCACGATGTTGGGATGCTCCGCCAGTTTCGCCACGGTTTTGGGCAGCAGATTGCAGCCGGTGCGGCCGGGCACGTTGTAGAGAATCACAGGCACGGTGGACGCGTCGGCAACGGCGGTGAAATGGGCAATCAGACCGTTCTGGGTGGCCTTGTTGTAATAGGGGGTCACCACCAGAACCGCATCGGCACCCGCTTCACAGGCGGCCTTGGTGTTGGCGATGACATGGGCGGTGTTGTTGGTGCCGGTTCCGGCAATGACGGGCACCCGGCCTGCCACCTTTTCCACCACAAAGCGGATGATTTCCCGCTGATCGTCGTATTCAATGGTAGCGTTTTCGCCGGTGGTGCCCATGACCACCAGCGCGTTGATGCCGCCCTCCAGCTGGAACTCGACAAGACGGCCGAAGGCCTCGTAATCCACGCTGCCGTCGGCAGCCATGGGGGTGACCAGCGCGGTGGCCATGCCTGTAAAGATGGTGTTCTTCATATCTGTTTCTCCTTTTTCTTTTGGGAATCGCTTCAAACCTTGAAACGGTTAAAGTAGTCATAGAGGGGGATGAGCTTCACAAAGAAGTCCCGCACCCGCTCCGCCAGGGCGGGGCCGAAGGTGCTGTCGCCGAAGTCCTCGTGGATGGTGCAGCCGATCTGCCCTTTCCAGCCGTAGAACCGCTCCAGCGCGGGATCGGGGCAGCTTTCCGGCCGTTTGTAGGTGTCGGCATAGATGCGCAGTCCCGTGTCGGTCTCCACCTTTTGAATCATGGACAGGAATTCATCGGGCTTTGCCGCGATGGCGCGGCGGAATTCCTTCATCACCGCGGGGCGGGGATGGTAGAGGAAAAAGCCGTAGTGGATACCCTCGGGATTGATCTCAAAATACAGGCAGCCGTTTTCCGCCCACCAATCCACATCCTGCCGGATGCAGATCCACAGGCTCTCCTTGTAGGGCAGCGGATGGTGCAGCCGGGCATCCCGGTAGATGCGGCTGACCTTCAGCAGCTCTCCGCTTTTTTCCACGAAGGGCTGGAACAGCTCCTTGCCCAGTGCCTTGGTCGGTTCGTAGAGATAGTTGACATAATCCTGTTTGTGCTCCAGAAACCATTCCCGGTTGTTATTCATGCGAATGCCCCAGAGAAAGTCCACCGTCTCGGGGGAGTAGCCCATAAACATAGTCTTTACCTTCCTTGCATGAAGTCGTCGTCCAGATACCCGTTCCGGCATCGGGTTTTGTAGATCACCTGACCGTAGTCCTTCGGGTGAAATTCCCGGTCGGGTATTTCAAAGCTGTATTGTCCGCAGGCATTGAGGATTTTGGTGTCGCCCCAGTCGATCGCCCGGGGAATCTCATGGCCGTAGCTGCGATGGACATGGCCGTGAACCAGATACTGCGGGTGGTACTTGTCCAGAAGCTTCCGCAGGGCTTCGAAGCCCCAGTGGGCAGGGTCGTCCCCATCCCCCAGACCCGCCGGGGGCGCATGGGTCACCACGATATCCACACCGCCGTACAGCCACAGCTGCAGCCGCAGCCGGCGGATGCGCCGACGCATCTGTGCCTCCGTGTACTGGTGTTCCCCGGGGCGGTAGCGGCGGCAGCCCCCCAGACCCAGAATCCGAACCCCATTGTAGATCACAAAATGACCGTCAATGCAGTCGCACCCCAGCGGCGGATGCCAGCTGTAATGCTCATCGTGATTGCCCGGCACATACAGCACGGGGCATTTTGCCATGGTGACGAGGAAGGACAGGTAGTCGGCCTTCAGATCACCGCAGGAGAGAATCAGGTCGAAGCCGTCCAGCTTCCCCGGGGTGTAGTATTCCCACAGGGCGGGGCATTCCTCGTCGGACAGAGCCAGAATTTTCACACACTTTTCTCCTTCAGGATTGGGATTTTATCTTTATACACACCCAATTCCCGGACAAGGGACTGGGACATGGGGAGCAGTTCGTCAAATTCGGGGATGGAGCCTGTCACATTCTGGCACAGCCAGTCCATACGCAGCAGCTCGTCGGGACTTAAGCGCCGGGAGCCGTCGCTGATGAGCCGTCCGTCCTGCGCCACAAGTCTGCGGCGGAAGGGGTCCAGGGTGCGCTGGCGCATGGCGTCCCGCAGAAGCTCCGCCAGAATCCGCACACCGCCGGGCAGGTGGTCGGACAGGCTGATGTCAATCACACCGCTGTCCATACCCAGCCAGTAGTTGACGGCCCGCAGGTTTGACTTGTCATCCTTCAGGGTGCCGGCAAGCGCGGACTCCACCACGCTGGCGTAGAACTTTCCCCAGACCCACACCGGGGAGGCCAGGGGCAGCAGACCGCCCTGATCGTCCATCTGGTAGGTGCCGTAGTTGCAGAATGCCATATACATCTTGTCCCCGGTGGGCACATCCCGGTTGGAAATGATGCGGATGCCGTCCCGGAAGAAGTCCGCCTGAGGCGTGCCCGGGCAGCAGGACCAGCGCAGCTCGATTTGGGCCCGGGGGTTGGTCATCAGGGCGCCCAGGGCGAAGGCATTGATGGAGGCGGGCACCCCCAGAATGGGATTGGAGCCCACATAGCCGATGCGGTCGTTCTGGGCCATGGCACCGGCAATGGCGCCTGTGATGAACTTTGCCTCGAAAATCCGTCCGTAATAGGCCCGGACACTGGAATAGGGCAGATCCACGGAGCAGCTGAAGAAATGGAGCTTGGGGTATTTCACCGCGAATTTCAGCGTCACGCGGTTCAGCTTCGGGGCGGTGGTGAAAATCACCTGAGCGCCCTCTTCGATGGCAAGCTCCAGCAGGCGGGTGGCCTCCTCGTCGGAATTGGCATTGAAATAGCTGCGGCAGACCACCCGGTCACCGAAGGTTTCCTCCAGATGCCGCCGCCCGTCCTCATGCCCCAGCACCCAGGTGCTGGTGGCAGGGTCCAGCTGATGCACAAAGGCCACCGCGACCTGCCCGGGTGCGGGCTGGATGATACGGCTCAGAAGGCTTCCCTTGCCTTCGGCGGCAGGCTTCTCGTCCAGCAGCTGGGTCTGCCGGGTGCCGGACACCACGTCCGGCCACAGGGCAGCCAGAGAGCTGCGAAGCTGCGAAGCACTGAGCCTGCCCAAATCCCGGTAGGGATTGATCTTCAGCCACAGCAGCAGGGCTTCTTCCGGCAGAATATCGGAAAAGCCCGGGTGGATGGCTTCAAAGGCATCCAGAAAGTACTGATAATAGGCGGAAAAGGTGCGCCGTTCATCCTCCGTCCAGAATTCGTCCTTCTCCTTGCCAAGATGTGCCAGCAGCTTAGCGTAATCCCCGGGCCTGCGGAACTGCACAAGATAGAGCCGGGAAACCTTGAAGAACTCCAGAAATTCATAGTAGGCCTGAATCCGGGGATCATCCCCGGGGGTGGGCAGGATTCGCCGAACCTGGGCGGAGATCCGGGGCGCGCCAAAATGGCGCAGCACGGAGACCCGCTTGTTGCCCTCTTCCACATAGAAATTGCCCAGATACTCATAGCAGGTGATGGGGTCCCGGATGCCCGTTTCCCCCAGGTGCGCCATGCACAGATTCACCCACTTGACGGCAAATTCCGACGCGGGCTTGGCCAGCGGCAGAAAGGAGGGGGAAAAGGTGGTGATGCGCCCGGCAGACCGGGTGCCCACAATGCGCCCGGTAGGGATCTCCAGCAGTCCCACCTCCTGCACCACCTGGGCGGTGCTGTCGGACAGCAGCTCGTCCAGAACTGCCGGGTGGGGCGATTTACCGGCGGCCACGGCCTCCTTATATTCCTTTTGACCACGCCGCAGCGCCGCAGCGTATTCTTCCTTTGCTTCAATGATGTCCATGGGTTACACCTGCCATCATAATATTGCGGGGCGGGTTTCCCGCCCCTTGGCTCTCCCTTTGGGAGAGCTGGCGGCGATCAGCCGCCTGAGAGGGTAACCAGCCCCCGATGCCCTCTCAGTCACCTGCGGTGACAGCTCCCCCAGAGGGGGAGCCAAGGGCGCTGCCGCGCCGGTGCGTCGGGCGGA
>JAQXNO010000161.1 GCA_029098045.1 Bacillota bacterium | reverse complement strand
ACAGGGACTTGGTGCTGGAGAAAATGCTGGAAAACAGCTTGCCGTAGGCCTGAGAAACGGACAGGCCCATGATCATCAGAAACAGCGCCCCCACCAGAAAACCGATGACAATGGACAGCAGGGTGTGGACAAACCGGTTGTCCGCGAACCGCTCCAGCAGTGTCTTTTTCTTATCCATGCATTCCGCCTCCTGCCATCATCAGGCCCAGCTCCCGCTCGTCCGCGTCCTTGCCGGGCACCTCGCTGACGATCTGCCCAGCGTAGATCACATCGATCCGGTCGGACAGGCTCATGATTTCATCCAGCTCGAAGGACACCAGCAGCACCGCGTTGCCCTTGTTCCGCTGCTCTACAATATACTTGTGCACATACTCGATGGCGCCCACATCCAGGCCCCGGGTGGGGTTCACGGCGATGAGCAGCTTTTTGTTGTTCTCCACTTCCCGGGCGATGATCACCTTCTGCTGGTTGCCGCCGGACAGGGTGCCTGCGGGACGGGTCTCGCTGCCCGCGGGGCGCACATCGTACTTCTCCACGCACTGTTTGGCGAATTCGTGGATGGCGTCCTTTTTCAGCAGGCCCTTTTTGGAGAACCGGGGCTGCCGGTAGTTCTGGAGCACCAGATTCTCCTCCACGGTGAATTCCAGCACCAGGCCGTGCTTCTGCCGGTCGGCGGGGATGCTGGACACCCCGTGCTCAAAGCCGTAGCGGGGAGGCTTGTTGAAAATGTCCACGCCGCCCACGGTGATCTGCCCGCTGGTGCCCTTGCGCAGGCCGGTGATGATCTCCACCAGCTCGGTCTGACCGTTGCCGTCGATGCCGGCGATGCCGACAATCTCGCCCTTGCGGACGTGCAGGTTCAGACCCCGGAGAATTTCCACACCCCGGTAGTCGACGCCGTGCAGATCCTTCACTTCCAGCACCACATCACCGGGCTCCTGCTCCGGCTTGTCCACGCTGAAGGTGACCTGACGGCCCACCATCATGCTGGCAAGCTGATCCTCTGTCACATCGGCCACATCCACGGTGCCGATGTACTTGCCAAGACGGATGATGGTACAGTAATCGGCAGAGGCCTTGATCTCCTTGAGCTTGTGCGTAATCAGAATGATGCTCTTGCCGTCGGCGGTCAGGTTGTGCATAATGTCGATAAGCTCCACGATCTCCTGCGGTGTCAGCGAGGCGGTGGGCTCGTCCAGAATCAGCACATCCGCGCCGCGATAGAGCGCCTTGAGGATCTCCACACGCTGCTGCATGCCCACGGAGATATCTTCAATTTTGGCATCGGGATCGATGGCCAGACCATAACGCTGGGAAATCTCCACCACGTTTTTCCGGGCGGTGGCCATATCCAGCACAATGCCCTTCCTGGGCTCCGTACCCAGGACGATGTTTTCCGTGACGGTGAAGGGCTGAATCAGCATAAAGTGCTGATGCACCATGCCAATGCCCGCGGCGATGGCGTCTCTGGGCGTGTTCATGTCCAGCTTCTTTCCGTTCACGAGGATCTCGCCGGAGGTCGGCTTGTACAGGCCATAAAGCTGATTCATCAGGGTGGATTTTCCCGCGCCGTTCTCACCCAGAATGGCGTGGATCTCACCCTTGTGAACCGTTAAGTTGATACCGTCATTGGCGGTAAAGTCACCGAATTTCTTCACGATGTTGCGCATTTCGATGACTTTCACGCTTTGATCTACATGCTCTTTTGCCAAGCATATCACCCCTGTTGAAAGAATAGTTTACACGGTTATGACATTTTCCAGAGCGAAGCTTTCCGCCAGCTTCCGGAGTTCCTGCAGAAATGCGTCCGTTGGCTCTGTCAGGTGCTTGTAGGTTTCCCGCACCCCCATGGGGCGGAAGCGGATGATTTTGTAGCGGGTATCGGTGCTGTGCGTCTCGGACAGCAAACGGCTGACCTGTTCGACGGTGCCTCTGCAGTCATAGAGGCCGGGAACAACCACGGTTCGCACCTCGGTCAGTTTCCTCTGCCCTGCAAGATAGCGCAGGTTTTGCAGAACCATATGGTTATCCTGCCCGGTCATGGCCATATGCTCCTGCGCAGACCAGGCTTTCACGTCCAGCATCACACCATCGGTAACGGCCATCAGCCGGGGATCGGCGGAAAAGTCGTAGCTGCCGTTGGAATCCAGCAGGGTGCTCAGTCCCTCGGCTCTGGCCAGGGTCAGAAGCTCCCGCAAAAAATCGGGCCAGCGGGTACACTCTCCGCCGGAAACGGTGATGCCCCGGATGAATGGCATATTCCTGCGAACCAACTCCATCACCTGTGGGGCGGTCATTTCCCGGGTACGGGGGGAGGAACCGTGGGGACAGTGGTGGAAGCATTCGTCGCACAGGACACATTTTGTAATGTCGTAGGTGACCTTCCCGTTCTCCATTTTCAGCGCCTGGGGCTTGCAGAAGGGAACGCATGCACCGCAGTGGATACAGGCGGCAATGGTCTCGGGGTTGTGACAGTACTTGCAGTTAAAGTTGCAGCCCTGCAAAAAGATGGCAGTGCGGTTGCCGGGGCCGTCCACGGAGCTGAAGGGAATGACCTTGTTGACGATGGCTGTGGACATCTTACCGCACCCGTCGATCCAGAATCTTGCAGTTCTTGGCAGCGCCCAGACCCAGACCGGTGGTATTCTGACGCACGTTCTGACCTGCATCCAGCTTTTCCATCTCGCTGCGCTTGACCAGATAACCGGTAACCCGGATCACATCGCTGTCGCTGGAGTAGAAGGAAAGGTAGCGGATGTCCATGCCCAGGCTGCCCCGGATGATATCCAGCACGTACTGGGGATTCTGATGAACCGTGAGATCCACAGGGAAAATGTCACCGGTGCCGGAGGGGAAGTACTTGTGGAACAGGTTGATGACCTTCAGGTGATCCACCAGCTCGTCAGGCTCCTCGCCGATGGGAATCCGGGTGCCGGGGGAACAGTCGTGGTCGGAATCGATGCCCACCTGAGCGTGGAGCAGGAAGTGGTTGCCGGTGGCCTCACAGTAGGGATTGAAGTGGTTGTTGTTAAAGTCTTCGATGATGTCCATGATCTCGACACCCAGCCGGTTGGCCTTCTGGCTGTGGCCGAAGCGCTCGTGGCAGCCCTCTTTCTCCAGAAGCAGATTGACACATTCCGCAAGACCCACAAGGCCGAACATGGCGGAGAACTTATCCCGGCGGACAAAGCCTTCTGTCGCCAGGAAGCTGGTGGTAAACCAGCCGCTCTCCTCCACCAAAAAGCGGATGCGCTCGTCCATGTACCGTGCCATCACATCCATGACCCAGGGCAGCACGTTCTTCTCGAAGTCCTCAATGTTCTTTGCCCGCTTGGCAATGTTGGAGAGGATCAGACGGGAGAGCGTGTAGGAGCCGCCGGCTTTGTAAAGGCCGTTGTAGCAGCTGGCGATGCAATAGTCGTCTCCCAGCTCTGCGCGGAACATCTCGTCATTGGCGAAGCTGGGCTTGGCGGATTTCAGAGCGCAGCGGATACCGGCCAGCACAAACTCATCCGGGGTATCCTTCGCTACCCGCATGGTCAGGTTGGGCACAGCGTTTTCAAGCTCGCCCTCCACCTCCAGCAGCAGATACCCAAGCCGGGTGGCCTTGGGGCCGATGTTGGCATGGCAGAAGGAATCGAGGATGGTACGGTCGGCGGTGGTCAGCCACAGGCGGAGGGCTTTCTTCACTTCCTCGTCGGAAAGATCCTCGATATAGGGATCCAGCAATTCATCCAGATCACCGATGAAGACGGGGTAATTGGTGATGCTGGGGATGTTGTGGAACATGATCATCAGGTTGGTCAGCGCCTCAGAGAAATCTCTGGCGGGGCCGAGCTGCAGAAATGCGCTGCCCTCCCGCAGGAATTTGGGAAAGTCGATGCAGATGTACCGGGGACGGTAGGGGGCGTCACCCTCAAACAGGTTGCAGATGCACCGGGTATCGATGTCGCAGCGCATCAGCTCATCCAGCCCCTCCGGTTCGTCCAGAACGGTGAGGAAATTCTCCGCTTTCCGGGCAAGGTAGGTTACCTTCTGCTCGTGGGAGGTTGTGGAATCGGTGAGTGTGTCATAGATCTCTGTGCGCATCTGCTCCATCATTTCCGGGGTCAAAACACGTTTCATAAATATCCTCCTTCTGTCTGTTGTATGACGTTCAGATGAACAGGCAGGCAAATCCCGATGGCGCATGCCTGTATACATTTTTCATCACTTTATTCTATCACATCTTCATCACAAATGCCACAATATTTTTTGTATTCTTACTGCAAAACAGCGAAAAAATTCTCCCACCCTTACGGGTGGGAGGAAAGATGCTATGTAGTGGTTTGATTAGCCCGCCAGGGTGAAGGCAGGGCACTCAGCAACGGTGGTGGGAACAACGATCTTGCCGTCCAGGATGTCCTTCTTGGCCTGCTCAACAGCAGCCAGAGCCTCGGGGGTCAGCAGGGTGGTGGTGGGAGCGATGTCCACGCCGCCGTCGGTCAGAGAGTACGTATGCACGCCGGCCTCAAACTTGCCGTCCTTCAGATCCTTGCAGATTCCCGGCACGCCCTTGTCCACGCGCTTCCTAGCGGAGGTGATGACGGTCTGGGGAGCGATGTAGCTCTGGTCGTAGTCAACGCCGATGGCGTAGATGCTGTTATCGGTGCAGGCGTTGATAACGCCGATGCCGGTGCCGCCGGCAGCCTGGTAGATGATGTCGGCACCGTTGGTGACCATGTCGGTGGCGGCAGCGGAGCCGGCAGCGAGGTCATTAAAGGAGTTGGCATTGTACTGCAGCACGGTGGCGTCGGGGTTCGCGGCCAGAACGCCGGAAACGAAGCCGATGCCGAACAGGTTCATGGAATCAGAGACCATGCCCTGGACATAGCCCA
>JAQXNO010000160.1 GCA_029098045.1 Bacillota bacterium | reverse complement strand
CTGTGCGACTTCGATCCCCAGGCCAATGCCACATCCGGCCTCGGTGTGGACAAGCGCAAAATCAAATACTCCATCTATGATGTGGTCATCAACAACATCCCCGCGGAGGATGCCATCGTCCATACCAAATACGGGGACATTCTTCCCAGCCACGCGGATCTGGCAGGCGCCGGGGTGGAGCTGATCGGTGCGGAGCACCGGGAGCGGCAGCTGGCCATGGCGCTGGAGCGGGTCCGAGCAAGGTATGACGTGATCTTCATCGACTGCCCCCCGTCATTGGAGCTGCTGACCCTCAACGGGCTGTGCGCCTCCGATGGAATTCTGGTGCCGGTGCAGTGCGAATACTACGCGCTGGAAGGGCTGTCCGATCTGATGGCGACCCTGCGGATGGTCAAGCGGAAGCTGAATCCGCGTCTGGAGATATTCGGCGTGGCGCTGACCATGTTCGACGGACGCACCAACTTCTCCGCACAGGTGGCGCAGGAGGTGCGGCGTCACTTCCCCGGCAAGGTCTTCACCACCGTGATCCCCAGAAATATCCGGCTGGCGGAGGCGCCCAGCCACGGCATCCCCGTCACCGCCTCCGACCGACTCAGCCGCGGCGCCGCGGCCTACCGGGAAATGGCGGAGGAAATCAAAGGCAAGCTATAATCCTGTTTCTCGTTAAAACGGTATGGAATCGTTTTATGAAAAACTCGTATAACGAAAGGATGAAAACATGGCATCCCAAAAAGGTTTAGGCAAGGGTCTGGGCGCGCTGCTGGGTGATTTTTCGGAAGAACCCGCTGAGAAAAGCGCCTATCAGCTGCTCCCGATTTACAAAGTGGAGCCAAACCCGGATCAGCCCCGGCAGGACTTCGACGAAGCGGAGCTGCAGGCGCTGTCCGAGTCCATTTCCGAGCATGGCATCATTCAGCCGCTGGCCGTGCGGGAGCTGAAAAGCGGCTATTATCAGATCATCGCCGGTGAACGCCGCTGGCGTGCCGCCCGGCTGGCAGGTCTTGCCGAGGTGCCCGCGGTGATCATCGAGGCCGATGACCGGAAGGTCATGGAGCTGGCGCTGATCGAAAACCTCCAGCGGCAGGACTTAAACCCCGTGGAAGAAGCCCAGGGCTACCAGAGCCTGATCCGGGACTACGGTCTGACCCAGGAGGAAGCGGCTGCCCGTGTGGGCAAATCCCGCCCTGCCGTGGCAAATGCCCTGCGGCTGCTGGGTCTTTCCCCGGAGGTTCTGGAAAAGGTGCGCAGCGGCGACCTGTCCGCCGGTCATGCCCGGGCAGTACTATCCCTGAAAACACCGAAAAAGCAGCTGGAGGCCACCCAGAAAATCATCGCTCTGGGGCTTTCCGTGCGGCAGGCGGAGCTGCTGTGCCGGAACATGAGCAAGGAAGCCGTTCCCCAGAAGGAAACGCCCGTGATGAAGATCAACTATGTGGCTGAGTGTGAAAAGCAGCTGAGCAGACATCTGGGCCGGGGTGTCAAAATTGTCAACGGAAAGCGCAAGGGGCGCTTTGAGCTGGAATTCTACGGGCAGGAGGACCTGCAGGTTCTTCTGGACACGCTTATGAAAATTCAGAAATAAGGAGCATCACCATGAAAAAACTATACCGTTCTAAATCCAACCGCATGGTGGCAGGTGTCTGCGCAGGCGTCGCGGAATACCTGAACATTGATGTCACGGTGGTTCGCGTCATCTGGGCCATCGCCTCCGTCTGCGCGGCAATCGGCATTCTGGCCTACATCATCTGTGCGGTGGTAATCCCCGAAAAACCCGACGGCAGCATTGTGGATGCCGAATAAGTCAGTAACCTTATAAGGAGAGGAAACTATGTTAGACATTCGTAAAATCAAGGAAAATCCCGACGCAGTCAAGGCAGGTCTCAGAGCCAAGGAAGTGGACTGCGACGCCATCGTTGACAGAATTCTGGAGCTGGACGTGCAGGTGCGCGGCCTGAAAACCTCCACCGAAGCCAAAACCGCGGAGAAAAACAAGCTGTCCAAGGAAAACGGCAAGCTCTTCGGCATGAAGAAGAGTCTGGAAAAGAAGGGTGAGGACACATCCGCCGTGGAAGCCCAGATCGCCGAAAACATGGCAAAATCCGTGCAGATCGAGGAAGCCATCGCTTCGGACAAGGCGCTGCTGAAGGAGCTGGACGAGCAGCTCTATACCAATATGCTGGCGCTGCCCAATCTGCCCGACCCGGATCTGCTGCCCGGCGGCAAGGAAAACAATCAGCCCCTGCGCTACATCGGCGAAAAGCACGCCTTCGATTTTGAGCCGAAGCACCACGTGGAGCTTTGCACCGAGCTGGGTCTTATTGACTACGAGCGGGGCGTCAAGCTGGCAGGCGGCGGCAACTGGATGTACACCGGCATGGGCGCAAGACTGGAGTGGGCACTGCTGAACTACTTCATCGACACCCACATTGCCGACGGCTACGAGTTTATCCTGCCGCCCCATATGCTGGAGTACCAGTGCGGTGTGACCGCCGGTCAGTTCCCCAAGTTTGCGGACGAAGTGTTTAAGATCGCCAACCATCCCATCGAAGGCAGCACCTTCTATATGCTGCCCACCGCGGAAGCCGCGCTGGCATCGGTCTATCGGGGCGAGATCCTCACGGAGGCAGATCTGCCCAAAAAGTTCTTCGCCTACACCCCCTGCTTCCGTCGGGAAGCAGGTTCCCACCGTGCCGACGAGCGGGGCATGGTGCGCGGTCACCAGTTCAACAAGGTGGAGATGTTCCAGTTCACCACCCCGGAAGGCTCCGACGAGGCCTTCGAAGAGCTGGTGAAAAAGGCGGAAAATCTGGTCGCCGGACTGGGTCTGCACTTCCGCACCGTGAAGCTGGCAGCAGGCGACTGCTCCGCATCCATGGCCAGAACCTACGACATCGAAATCCTGATCCCCTCCATGAACGGCTACAAGGAGGTTTCCTCCGTCTCCAATGCCCGGGACTATCAGGCACGCCGGGGCGACATCCGCTACCGCCGTGCCGACGGAAAACTCGACTTTGTGCACACCCTCAATGGCTCCGGCCTTGCCACTTCCAGAATTTTCCCCGCCATCGTGGAACAGAATCAGCGCGCGGACGGCTCCATTGTGGTGCCCGAGGTACTGCGCAAGTATCTGGGCGGCATGGAAGTCATTGAAAAGAAGTAACACGTCTGAGAAAGGAAGCGTCTTATGAATAAGAATGTGAAAAAACCCGGCTGGTGGGACGAATTTATGGCCTTTGCCGTCAAGGGCAATGCCATGGCGCTGGCCGTGGGCACCATCATCGGCGGTGCCTTCTCCACCATCACCAAGAGCCTGACCGACGATGTCATCATGCCCATCGTGAACATCTTCCTGGGCGGCGCCGATTTCAGCAAGGCCAGAATCCCCCTGCCCCGGATGCCCTGGGTCGCCCCCACCTATGAGACGGTGGTGGACGCCACCGGCGCCGAGGTGGTGCAGGAAGTACGCAACTACCTGAGCTACGGCAACTTCCTGTCCGCGATCATCAACTTTGCCATTCTGGCACTGGTGGTGTTCTGGCTGGTAAAGGGACTGAACAAGCTGTCCGAAATGACCAAGAAGAAGGAAACGGAAGCCGCTGCCGCGGAGCCCCCCGCACCCCCTGCCCCTTCCGCAGAGGAAGTGCTGCTGACCGAAATCCGCGACCTGCTGAAGGACAAATAAAAAGGATTCCCTCCGTGCTTTCGGAGGGAATTTTTTGCGAAAATGCCGGATAGGCATCAACAAAGAATACAAAAGTATCGATAAATATTTGACAAATATAACAAAACAGTTTATAATGAAAATGATGGGCTTTTAAGCTCAATATTGAATCAACAATCTGAAAAGGACGGATCAGAACATGTATAAAATCGTTCGTAAGAAAGAGCTGAATGCCGCCGTTACCCTGATGGAGATTGAAGCCCCCTTCATCGCCCGGAAGGCAAGAGCCGGTCAGTTCATCATTTTCCGCATCGATGAGATGGGCGAGCGTGTTCCCCTGACCATCGCCGGCTGCGACCGGGAAAAGGGCACCGTTACCATCATTTTCCAGAAGGTCGGCTTCTCCACCATTGCCCTGGGCAAGCTGAACGAGGGTGACTGCATCCGCGACTTTGTGGGTCCCCTGGGTAAGCCCACCCCCGTGGAAGGCAAGAAGAAGGTCTGTGTGGTTGGCGGCGGCGTGGGCTGCGCCATCGCCCTGCCCTCCGCAGCCGCTTTCAAGGAAGCAGGCGCAGAGGTCACCGTCATCGTGGGCTTCCGCAGCAAGGACATTGTGATTCTGGAGGAGGAGTTCAAGGCGGTTGCCGACCGGATGATCCTCATGACCGACGACGGTTCCTACGGCCGTCATGGTCTGGTCACCCAGCCTCTGAAGGAGCTGCTGGAGGCCGGTGAGCAGTTCGACGAGGTGCTCGCCATCGGACCCATCCCCATGATGAAGTTCGTCTCCCTGACCACCCTGCCCTTCGGTGTCCACACCTCCGTCTCCCTGAACCCCATCATGGTGGACGGCACCGGTATGTGCGGCGGCTGCCGTGTCACCGTGGGCGGCGAGACCAAGTTCGCCTGTGTGGACGGCCCCGAGTTCGACGGCCACAAGGTGGACTTCGCGGAGCTGATGAAGCGCAACGCCGTCTACCGGGGTCGCGAAGCGGAAGTAACCGAAACCCACGCCTGCCGCATGGATGCCATGGGCAAGGCGCTCATCAAGTAAGGAGGCTGCTGTCATGGCAAATATGACTCTGGTGAAAACCCCCATGCCCGAGCAGGATCCCAAGGTCCGTGCCCGCAACTTCAAGGAGGTTGCGCTGGGCTATACCGCGGAAATGGCCATGGAAGAGGCCGGCCGCTGCCTGAAGTGCAAGAACCCCAAGTGTGTGGAGGGCTGCCCCGTCAATGTGCGCATCCCCGAATTCATCGGCAAGGTCGCCGAAGGCGACTTCAAGGCCGCCTATGAAATCATCACCTCCACCAACGCGCTGCCCGCCCTGTCCGGCCGCGTCTGCCCCCAGGAGAGCCAGTGCGAAGCCCGCTGCGTCCGGGGCATCAAGGGTGAACCCGTTGCCATCGGCCGTCTGGAGCGGTTCGTGGCAGACTGGTACCGTGAGAACATCAATGAAATGCCCACAAAGCCCGCATCCAACGGCATCAAGGTGGCTGTGGTTGGCTCCGGCCCTGCCGGTATGACCGCCGCTTCCGATCTGGCCAAGCTGGGCTACGCCGTGACCATGTTCGAAGCCCTGCACACCGCCGGCGGCGTGCTGGTCTACGGCATTCCCGAGTTCAGACTGCCCAAGGCCATTGTTGCCAACGAGATCACCAAGCTGCAGGCACAGGGCGTGGAGGTCATGACCAACATGGTCATCGGCCGCGTGCTGTCCATCGATGAGCTGTTCGAAATGGGCTACAAGGCCGTGTTCGTGGGTTCCGGCGCGGGTCTTCCCATGTTCATGAATATCCCCGGCGAGTCTCTCAACGGCGTGTTCTCCGCCAACGAGTACCTGACCCGCACCAACCTGATGAAGGCCTACACCAGCGACGCCGATACCCCCATCATCAAGAGCAAGGCTGTTGCCGTTGTGGGCGGCGGCAATGTGGCCATGGACGCCGCCCGCTGCGCCATGCGTCTGGGTGCCGACCATGTGTACATCGTCTACCGCCGCGGCGAGGCCGAAATGCCCGCCCGTCTGGAAGAGCAGCACCATGCCAAGGAAGAGGGCATCGAGTTTAAGACCCTGTGCAACCCCACCGCCATCGTGGGCGACGAGAACGGCCGGGTCTGCGGCATGAAGTGCGTCCGTATGGAGCTGGGTGAGCCCGATGCCTCCGGCCGCCGCCGTCCCATCGAGGTTCCCGATTCCGAGTTTATGCTGGATGTGGACACCGTCATCATGTCCCTGGGCACCAGCCCCAACCCTCTGATCCGCTCCACCACCCCCGGTCTGGAAACCAACCGCAAGGGCTGCCTGATCGTGAACGAGAACGAGATGACCACCCGCGACGGCGTGTTCGCCGGCGGCGATGCCGTCACCGGTGCTGCCACCGTGATTCTGGCCATGGGCGCGGGCAAGAAGGGCGCTGCCGCCATCGATGCCTACCTGAAGAATCAATAAGCGCTTTTGAAAACACCTCCGTGCCGTCGGCCCGGAGGTGTTTTTTTCGCAGTGCCGGTGATTTTCACCGTCCATTGTGACAAAACTTGGCTCCCCCTCTGGGGGAGCTGTCAGCGAAGCTGACTGAGAGGGCATTTCGAAAGCCTTCCGCATAGACGATGGTGCCGGTTCCTCCGGAGGGTGACTTTCTTGTCCCGGCAAGAAAGTCACCAAAGAAGCCGGCTGGGGAGGGTTTGAACGCGATTGCTCCCGCAATCGAGCCACCTCCCCAGAC
>JAQXNO010000159.1 GCA_029098045.1 Bacillota bacterium | reverse complement strand
ACGATGTTGATGGCACCGGCACGGGAGCGGCGCAGGTCGCCCTTTCTCTGGGGGCCGTCCAGAATCATCTGGTCGCCGGTGTAGGCGTGGATGGTGCACATAATGCCGGACTCGATGGGAGCCAGATCATTCAGAGCCTTGGCCATGGGAGCCAGGCAGTTGGTGGTGCAGGAAGCAGCGGAGATGATGTTGTCTTCCTTGGTCAGGGTCTCGTGGTTGACGTTGTAAACGATGGTGGGCAGGTCATTGCCGGCAGGAGCGGAGATGACGACCTTCTTGGCGCCGGCATCGATGTGAGCCTGAGCCTTGGCCTTGGAAGTGTAGAAACCGGTGCACTCCAGAACAACGTCGACGTCCAGCTCGCCCCAGGGCAGCTCGGCAGCGTTGGCCTTTGCGTAGATGGTGATCTTCTTGCCGTCGACAACGATGTTGTCCTCACCGGCCTCGACAGTGTGAGTGCCGAAGGGAGCGGCGTATGCGCCCTGCGTGGAGTCATACTTCAGCAGGTGAGCCAGCATCTTGGGGGAGGTCAGGTCGTTGATGGCAACGACTTCAAAGCCCTCAGCACCAAACATCTGACGGAAAGCCAGACGGCCGATACGACCAAAACCATTAATAGCAACTTTAACAGACATGGGAACATCCTCCATTTCAAATTACTGCCTTTGGCAGCATAATAGACTTTTTCTGCACGGGTGCAAAGCCCCATACGCTTCAATTATACAACATAAAGCAATAATTGTAAACTGTGATTTTTGCAGAAAGCGACGGTTTTTCCGGATTTGTTTCATACATATTGCTTGCATTTGGCACAGGTGCGGCTAATCAGCCGTTGGTGTAATCGATGGGAATCATGGCATCGGAATCGGTTCGACCCAGCCAGTAGTAGAACACGCAGTCCCGGGAGGGCGTCAGGTTGGTGACCAGACCTCTTGTGGCGTAGACCGCGTAGCTGCCAAAGAGGATGGGAACAATGCTGCCCTCGTCCGCCACGGCTTTGTGCAGATTATAGAAGTTGCCGCTGTTTTCCAGCGCGTCCAGACACAGGTCATAGATTTCGGAGCTGGCAACACCGTTGCGGCTGATGTTGCCGTAGGGGTGGAAGAAGGGGGTCAGATCCATGTTGGCTGACAGGCGGGTCTGCCCCAGATACAGGTCGTATCTGCCCACACGGATGTAGCTGAGATATTTGCTGGTCTCCACCTCCAGGGTGGCGGTCTCCAGACCGCACTCGGTGAGCATATCCGCAATGTCACGGGCGGCACGCAGGCGCAGACTGTCGTCTTTGTTGACCAGCAGCTGCACGGGCTCCTCGGGTCGTTTGATCTTGCCCAGCGCCTCGACGAACCGAATGGGCTCATACTCGTACTTCGCCGCAAGCGACGGGGAGTAATAGGGCGAGCTGGGAGAACAGGCGATGGTGGTGGTCTGGGCAAAGCCCCGGTAGTGATCCTCGGCCAGAGCCTTCCGGTCGATGGCATAGGTCAGGGCGCTGCGCAGGTTGGCATTGGAGAAAACATCACTGTATGCCACATTGCAGGCCAGATACAGGAACATACCGTTTTCACAGGTCCAAAGCTCCCGGTCGCAGCGGTAGTCCGCATAGGAGTCGGAGAAGGGGTCGGTGCAGACAACACCTACATCTTCAAATTCAAACTGGTCCCGGATGTGGGTGTTGGACTGTGCCTCCACAAGGGGGATGGAGTCCGCGGTGACCACCAGATCGGTGGCAGAGTATTCGCACCACCATGCCGGGTTGCGGCGCAGCTGGGCACCGGCCAGGTTCTCTTCAAAAATATAGGGGCCCGTGCCCAGAGGATGCTCCGACTCAATCTGGGAGGCCTTGATGATGGGAACATCCAGCAGCAGGGGCAGCTCCGTGATGGGGTTGCTCAGCTTGAAGGTGATGCCGCCGTCGTCGGAGATACGGATTTCCTTCACATGGACAAAGCGGCCGCTGTAATAGGTGCTTTTCAGCGCCGCGGAGTAGGTGGCCAGCACATCCTCCGCCGTGACAGGGGTTCCGTCGGAGAATTTGGCGCCATCCATCAGAAGAAAGGTAAAGGTGCGGTAGTCGGTGGAATACCGATAGTTCTTGCAGAGAATGGGCACCGGCTCGTTTTTGCTGTTGACAAAGAACAGTCCCTGATAAATCAGAGAAAACAGCGCCCGGTTGGTAAAGTCCGTGGCGATGACCGGATTCATGGAGCGCTCCTGATAGTATGCAAGGGAAAAGTCCTGCGCTTCTCCCCTTTCCACGGGCTGGGTGGCGTTGACGTCGGCGTCCTCCGGCGCCAGGGCATCGCCGGTGGGCACATAGGGGGTGTCCTCCGCGGCGCAGCCGGAAAAGAGCGTGAGCAGCACCGCCGCGCACAGGGCCAGCAGCAGTATTCTCTTCATTTACAGTCCCTCCTTGCAAAGGATGATGGCGCCCTGCGAGCCCCGATTTCCGCCGGTGACCCGGTGGGACCAGAACCGGTCGGGCTGGCAGGCGGTACACGCGTCGCTGATCTCAATGTGGCGGACACCGGCCCGGCGCAGGATCAGCGCGTTGATCTGCTTCAGATCCACATGGTATTTGGCTCCGCTTTCCCGGATAAAGGGAAGCACCTCACTGCCAAAGGCGGCGACCATGGCCTGGGGCACATCGGCATCGGTTTCAAAGTGGCAGAAGCCGATGTTGGGTCCGATGGCGGCGCGGATATTTTCACTTTTGCAGCCAAAATCACGGCACATGGCCCGGACGGTTTTGGCGGCAATGGCGGAGGCGGTGCCCCGCCAGCCCGCATGGGCGGCGCCGACGGCACCGGTGACGGGGTCGTGGAACAAAATGGGCGTGCAGTCGGCAGTGAAAACGATCAGAGCCACTCCGGGATCATTGGTAATCAGCGCATCGCACTCCGGGTAGTCCCGGTGGAAGAACCCGCTGCAGTCGGCGCTTCCCACGGTGCGGACGATGTCGGTGTGGGTCTGCCGGGTCAGCACCAGATCATGGATACCAAAGCCCAGAACCTTACCCAGAATTTCAAAATTCCGGGTCACGTTCTCTTCGGTTTCGCCCGGCCTGATGGCAAGATTCATGCTCGTCAGGGCGCCGGAGCTGACACCGCCGAAGCGGGTGGTAAAGCAGTGGGGCACCGTGATTCCTTCCGCAGTCAGATATTCCAGGGCTCCCTGTTTTTTTGTAATGACAGACATATTTTCTACTCTGCAAAGCCGGGCTTATTCGGCCAGCTTATCCTTCTGCATACAGCATTTTTTGTATTTTTTGCCGCTGCCGCAGGGGCAGGGATCGTTGGGGCCGACCTTCTGACCGGCGGTGCGCACAGGCTGCTTTTTCACAGCGGTGTTGGTGGCGGCGGCAGTGCCGGTCTCCTTTGCCACCCGCTCCCGCTTCACCTCTTCGTTGGTTCTCAGCTGAACCAGGAACATCCGGCGAACCGTCTCCTCCCGGATGGCCTGAATCATGGCCTGGAACATCTCGTAGCCCTCTTCCTTGTAGGCGACGACCGGGTCATGCTGGCCGTAAGCCCGCAGGCCGATGCCCTGCTTCAGATCGTCCATGGCATCGATGTTGTCCATCCAGTACTCGTCCACCACCCGCAGCATCACCACGCGCTCCAGCTCGCGCATGATCTTGGGGGTGTAGGCGGCTTCCTTGGCCTCGTAGGTCTTCAGCGCCAGATTGTAGATCTGCTCCGTGACCTGCTCGGCGGTGGCATTTTCGGGAATCTCCCAGGCGCCCCGGGGGAAGTAGAGCCCCTGGAACTGGGCAAGGATGGCGCGTCCGCTGTCCGCGTCCACATGGCCGCCGGTCTGGGCAAGCGCCGTGGTGACGCCGCTTTCCACCAGCGCGCGGAGGTTATTCAGCATATTCTCCCGCAGATCCTCGCCGTCCAGCACCTTCTGGCGCTGGGCATAGATGACCTCACGCTGGGTGTTCATCACATCGTCATACTCCAGCACGGATTTGCGCACCCGGAAGTTGCGGCTTTCCACATTCTTCTGGGCATTTTCCACCGCGTTGGAGAGGATTTTCGCGTCGATGGGGGTGTCCTCGTCCAGACCCAGAGAATCCATCATGGACATGATGCGGTCGGAAGAGAACAGACGCATCAGATCATCCTGCAGGCTCAGGAAGAACTGGCTTTCGCCGGGGTCGCCCTGACGGCCGGAACGGCCCCGGAGCTGATTGTCGATTCGTCTGGACTCGTGGCGCTCGGTGCCGATGATGAAAAGGCCGCCGGCCTCCCGCACCTTTTGGGCGGATTCCCTGATCTGCTCCTTGAACTGCTTCAGAAGCTCCGTGTACCGGGCGCGGATCTGAAGAATCTCCGGGTTGTCGGTTTCCGCGTAGGAGTCGGCCTCGGCAATGAGGACTTCTTCGATGCCTGCCTTGCGCAGCTCGTTTTTGGCCATGTACTCCGCGTTGCCGCCCAGCACGATATCCGTACCACGGCCTGCCATGTTGGTGGCGATGGTGACGGCGCCGAAGTGACCGGCCTGCGCCACAATCTGGGCTTCCTGCTCGTGGTATTTGGCGTTCAGAACGTTGTGGGGAATGCCCTCGCGCTTCAAAAGCTTCGACAAAATCTCGCTCTTTTCGATGGAGATGGTGCCCACCAGCACCGGCTGCCCCTTGGCGTAGCATTCCTTCACCTGCCGGATGATGGCGCGGAACTTGCCCATCTCGGTCTTGTAGACGATATCGGAGTGATCGATACGAACCACAGGCCGGTTGGTGGGGATCTCCACCACATCCAGCCGGTAGATGGCGGCAAACTCCTGCTCCTCGGTCAGCGCCGTACCGGTCATGCCGGAGAGCTTGTCGTACAGACGGAAGAAATTCTGGAAGGTGATGGTGGCAAGGGTCTTGCTCTCGCTGGCAACGGTCACCTTTTCCTTTGCCTCGATGGCCTGATGCAGACCCTCATTGTAGCGTCTGCCATACATCAGACGGCCGGTGAACTCGTCCACGATGATGATCTGGCCGTCCTTGACCACATAGTCGATGTCCTTCTTCATCAGACCCCGCGCCTTCATGGCCTGATTGATATGGTGGTTTATGGTGGAATTTTCCGCATCGGCCAGATTTTCAATGCCGAAGTAGCGCTCGGCCTTGGCGATGCCGGAGGCGGTCAGGGAGACGGTTCTGGACTTTTCATCCACAAAATAGTCGCAGTCGTAGTCGTCGTGAACCTCCTTGTCCTCGGTCTTGGCAAAGACCTGCCTGCGCAGGGTGGACACGAAGTAGTCGGCCATTTCATAGAGCTTGCTGGAGTCCTCGCCCTTGCCGGAGATGATCAGCGGGGTTCTGGCTTCGTCGATGAGGATGGAGTCCACCTCGTCCACAATGGCGAAGTTGTGGCCGCGCTGAACCAGCTCGGATTTGTAGATGGCCATGTTGTCGCGCAGATAGTCAAAGCCCAGCTCGTTGTTGGTGCAGTAGGTGATGTCCGCGTTGTAGCTGACCCGGCGCTCCGCCGGGGTCATGCCGGGGATAATCAGACCCACGGAAAGGCCCATGTAGCGGTAGACCTTGCCCATCCATTCGGAGTCACGTTTGGCAAGGTATTCATTGACCGTGACCACGTGGACACCCTTACCGGTCAGGGCATTCAGATAGCAGGGCAAAATGGCAACCAGTGTCTTGCCCTCGCCGGTTTTCATTTCGGCGATACGACCCTGATGAAGCACAATGCCGCCGATCAGCTGCACCGGATAGGGGCGCATACCCAGAACCCGGTCGGATGCCTCCCGAATGGCCGCAAATGCCTCGGGCAGAATATCGTCCAGGGTCTCGCCTGCGTTCAGGCGATCCTTGAATTCCTGTGTTTTGGCCTTGAGCGCTTCCTCGGACAGATTCCGGTATTCCGGCTCATAGGATAAAATCTTATCCACCGTGGGGCGGATACGCTTGATTTCCCGCTCGGAACGTGTTCCGAAAAGCTTCGTGATAAGTCCCATAATGATCTCCTTCGATTGCAAATGGCGATTATAAACCAATTTTACACATTATAGCATACTTGTAAATAAAATAATAGACGAATCTGTGAACAATTTCCGGGTATTCTTTGCTGAAAAAGGACTGGATTCCCGGGTGGATATGTGATAAAATAGCGGAAACACCATTTTGGAGGTATCCTATGAGAGGAATTCCGTCCCTGATTACGGACATTCGAAAGAACGTTTTCACCGAGGTTGCCCGCATGGCCTACGCGGGCAACGGCATTGAGGCCGCAAATGACCTGCCCTATAAGATCGTCCCCGGCGACCGTCCCCTGCACCGGGAGTCCGTCTTTCTGGAGCGTGCCATTGCCGGTGAGCGGGTGCGTCTGGCCATGGGACTGTCCCTGCGCCCCGTGGATGGCCGCCATCTGGTCACCGAGGGCATGGATGCGGCAGCGGTGGCGGAGCAGTACTATGAGCCGCCGCTCATCAACATCGTTTCCTATGCCTGCCATGCCTGCCCGCCCAATCAGTACAAGGTCACCAAGTACTGCCAGAACTGCCTTGCCCGCTCCTGCGAGAAGGTCTGTCCCAAGGGTGCCATCGAGTTCGAGAACGGCAGATCTCACATCGACCAGAGCAAGTGCATCAAGTGCGGCAAGTGTGCCAAGGCCTGCCCCTACAATGCCATCATTCACATGGAGCGTCCCTGCGCCGCCGCCTGCGGCATGGATGCCATCGGCTCCGACGAGCAGGGTCGTGCCGTCATCAATCAGGACAAATGTGTGGCCTGCGGCCAGTGTCTGGTGTCCTGCCCCTTCGGTGCCATCGTGGACAAGGGTCAGATCTTCCAGGTGATCCAGTCCATTCTGAAGGGCGATCAGGTCATTGCCATCGTGGCGCCCGCCTTTATCGGGCAGTTCGGCAAGCACTCTACCCCCGGAAAATTCATCGCCGCCATGAAGCAGCTGGGCTTCAGCCGGGTGGTGGAAGTGGCCGTGGGCGCCGATATGTGCACCATTGAGGAGGCGGCGGACTTTTTGGAGAAGGTTCCGGCGGAGCAGCCCTACATGGCCACCTCCTGCTGCCCGGCCTGGCACTCCATGATCTATAAGCTGTTTCCCGGCGAGGCAAAGAACATCTCCATGACCCTGACCCCCATGGTCTTCACCGCCCGGATGCTGAAGAAGGAAAACCCCGGCTGCAAGATCGTCTTTGTGGGTCCCTGCGCGGCAAAGAAGCTGGAGGCAATCCGGGAGGATATCCGCTCCGACGTGGACTTTGTGCTGACCTTTGAAGAGCTGCAGGGGATGTTTGAGGCGAAAGAGGTGGACTTCGAGACCATCGAATGCGGCGAGGATCTGAATGAAGGCACCGCAGCCGGACGCGGCTTCGCGGTGGCCGGCGGCGTGGCGAAGGCAGTGACCGACCTGATTCACGAGAAGCATCCGGATATGGAGATCCAGACCGCCCGGGCGGAGGGTCTGCGGGACTGCCGCAAGCTGATGCTGATGGCAAAGGCCGGCAAGTACAAGGGCTACCTGCTGGAGGGCATGGCCTGCCCCGGCGGCTGCGTGGCCGGTGCCGGAACACTGCTGCCGGTGGAGCTGGCATCCAAGGTGGTGGGGCGGTATCAGAGCGAGGCCAACACCGCCAGCCCCATGGAATCCCCCTACCGGGATCTGGGCAAAAAGCTGGAAGAAGAGGACTAAGTACCTCTGAATAAAAAGCATCGGCTCCCGCCAATCCGGGAGCCGGTTTTTTCTGTCCTTGGCGCTCCCTTTGGGAGAGCTGTCACCGAAGGTGACAAAACTTGGCTCTCCCTTTGGGAGAGCTGGCGGCGATCAGCCGCCTGAGAGGGTAACCAGCCCCCGATGCCCTCTCAGTCACCTGCGGTGACAGCTCCCCCAGAGGGGGAGCCAAGGGCGCTGCCGCGCCGGTGCGTCGGGCGGA
>JAQXNO010000158.1 GCA_029098045.1 Bacillota bacterium | reverse complement strand
CCGGCGAAGGTGAAATGACCGGTGTCATAGCACAGGAACACATACCGGGGATCGGTGTTTGCCATCATCCGGTCGGTTTCCTCCGCGGTCTGCACCACGGTGCCCATATGGTGATGGAAGCACAGCTTGAAGCCCCGGTCGGCGGCGATGCGTCCCAACTCGTTCAGGCCGTCGCACAGCAGCTTCCACTCCCTCTCGTCCATGATGTGCTTGTGTCCGCCGGTGAGCACCGGGGTGCCCAGCTGTCCCTGAATGGAGTAGCTCTGCTCGCTGACGTTGATGCGGTTGCAGCCCACGGCAGCCAGAAAATCCAGCTCCTTTTCAAAATCCGCCTTCACCTGCTCCAGAGGCTGGGTCAGCAGGAAGGAGGAGAACCACCGGCTGGCAATGGTCATGCCCCGCAGCTGAAGCTGTTTCTTCAGCTCCACCGGGTCGGAGGGGTACTTGTTTCCGATTTCGCAGCCGGTAAAGCCTGCCAGCGCCATTTCGCTGACGGTCTGCCGGAAGGTGTTTTCCGCGCCCAAATCGGGCATATCGTCGTTGCACCAGCCGATGGGTGCGATTCCCAGCTTGACTTTTGTGGTATCAAACATATTTGCTTCTCCTTGTCATATCCCGGTGCCGCCGGGGCATCCCCGGCGGCTTCCGGTAAATCTTCTTTCCGGTCAGTCCGCAATCCGCGGCAGCGTGGAGCCGCCGTAGGGCATGGCCAGCACCGTGGCCTGTGGCCCAAGCTCCGCGAAGGCACAGTCCAGTGCGGTCTGGACGCTGGGCTGGGGTGTCAGGAAGATGGAACGGACAAAGTCGTCCTCCATATCCGACACCAGATAGATTTTCGCTTTGCGCAGCGTCATGGCAATGGCGGCAGCCTTGTGGCCGCCCAGCTGGAAATCCCTGCCGATGCGCTCGATCATGGCCTCCGGGGATGCCGAACGGGTCATCCATTCCTCGAACACCCGCTCTCCCAGACCCTCCCGGCAGGAGCCGATGAGGATGATGATGCCGCCCTGCTTCACCGCGTGTCGGGCGTTGTCCAGCGCCTTCTGGGTCTGATACAGGTTCATATCCTTGGGGGCGCCGCCCTGGGACACCAGCACGATATCCGCCGCCCGGGGCAGCAGCTTCAGATAGATCCTGTCCAGGAACCGGCAGCCTGCCCGGTGGGCAGCCACGGGATGCCCCGCCACCGCCCTGATGATCTCCTTGTGCTCGCTGAGCACCACGTTCAAAATGAAGTCGATGCCGCAGATCCGGCCGGCTTCCTCGATGTCCATGCGCAGGGGGTTTGACTCCAGCGCGCCGGCGCAGGCCTCGGGGCGCACCATCATGGAATGGTTGGACTGGATGGCATCCCGGGTGGAGACGCCGGGCATGATCGCCTTGGCGCCGCCGGAATAGCCGGCGAAATAGTGATATTCAATGTTGCCCAGACAGATTCTCCGGTCGGCCTCCGCCACCACCCGCGTGATGTCCACCGGGGTTCCCGCCCCGGTGACGCCCATACGCACGCAGTCGGCAGGCTCGCTGTCCACGCAGGCGATCTCGTTCCACGCCCGTTCTCCTGCCAGCTTTCTGCGCTCCTCGGCGGTGTGCTTCCGGTGGGAGCCCAGGGCGAACACCAGGGTGATATCCTCCCGCCGGACACCGGCGGCATACAGCTCGTCCAGCAGCGGGGGCATGACCTTATAGGTCGGCATGGGGCGGGTGATGTCACTGGTGACGATGGCCACCTTTTCCCCGGGGTGCACCAGCTCCCGCAGGCGGGGGGATTCAATGGGTGCCTCCAGCGCCCGGCGAACCTCCGCCTCACCGGTCAGCTCCAGCGGAACCTGGTTGGCATGGAGCACGCCCAGCAGATTTTCTTCCGGAACCTGCACGGTCTGCACCCCGGTTCCGAAGCCGAATTCCAGCATCATGGCCATCAGCCCTTTCTTCCCAGCACCGCTTTCACCTGACGGACAATGTGCGCCGCGGTAAGGCCGAAGCGCTCCTGCAGGTAGCCCTGAGGACCCACCTCGCCGAATTCATCCTCCACTGCCACGCAGCAGGCAGGCACCGGGCAGCGCTCCGCCAGCACCTGATTCACCGCGTCATACAGGCCGCCGTTGCGGTTGTGGTTCTCCGCCACCACCACGGCGCCGGTCTTGCGGGCATAGGCCTCCACGGCCTGTGCGTCCAGCGGCTTGATGGAGAACATATCCAGCACCGCCGCCTGAATGCCCTCGGCCTCCAAACTTTTAGCGGCCTGCAGCGCCTCGTGCACCATGATGCCCGCGGCGAAGATCACCACATCGCTGCCCTCCCGCAGGGTCACGGCCTTGCCGATGGGCAGCTCGCTGCCGTCCTCATAAACTCTGGCATACTGCTTGCGCCCCACCCGGATGTACTTCACACCGGGGCGGTTGACGCACTGGCGCAGCACGCTGATGAGCATGGTGGGATCGGTCACGTCAATCACCGTGGAGCCGGGCAGCGCCCGGTACAGCGCCACATCCTCAAAGGGCATATGGGTGCCGCCGTTCATGGTGGCAGTGACGCCGGGGTCGGTGCCGATGACGGTGATGCTGTTTTTGGCGTAGCCGCCGGAGAGGAAAATCTGGTCATAGCACCGGCGGGAGGCAAAGGGGCCGAAGGTGTGGACGATGGGCTTGAAGCCGGCGGAGGCCAGTCCGCAGGCCACGCCCACCATATTGGCTTCGGCCACGCCGCAGTTGATGGCTCTGTCCGGGTTGGCCTCGGCCCACTTGGCCGTGCCGATGCAATTCATGAGATCCGCGTCCAGATAGATGACGTCGGGGTCTTCCGCTGCCAGCGCGGGGATGGTCTTACCCAGCACCTCCTTGCACAGGCGGGGATCCATTTCTCCCTGATAGACAATTTTCATGGCTTAACCCTCCAGTGCCGACAGCTGCGCCTGAAGCTGCGCCGTCCATTTTTCAAATTGGTCGTCGGACACGCTGACGGAATGGTTCATCACCATCTGCGCCACGTCGTCGATGCCCGCGCCCTTCACCGTATCCAGCACGATGGCATAGGGCTTGTCCCCGCCCCGGCGGGTGTCCGCCAGCGCGGCGGCCACAGCCTCCACGTCGTTGCCGTCCACCTTCACCGTTTCAAAGCCGAAGGCGCGGAACTTGGCCACATAATCGCCCATGGGGTAGACATCCTCCGTCCAGCCGTCCAGCTGCCGCTTGTTCCAGTCCAGCAGCACCACCAGATTGGAAAGCTTCTTGGCGGAGGCAAATGCCAGTGCCTCCCAGACCTGTCCTTCATTGGACTCGCCGTCGCCCATGATCAGGAAGGTGCGGCTGCTGCGTCCTCTCAGCCGGTCGCCCAGCGCCATGCCGCAGGCCAGGGATGTGCCCTGACCCAGAGAGCCGGTGGTCATATCCACGCCGGGGGTCTTGTTCCGGTCACAGTGGCTGGGCAGCCGGGTTCCGGGACGGTTCAGGGTCCGCAGCTCCTCATAGGGGAAGTAGCCCAGGGTTGCCAGAACGCCGTACACCGCGGGGCCGGCGTGACCCTTGGAGCAAACCAGCTTGTCCCGCTCCGGCCAGGCCGGGTCCGCGGGATTATATTTCATTTCTCCGCCGTACAGCGCGGCCAGCACGTCGGCAATGCTCAGCGCGCCGCCCAGATGGCCGGAGCCACGGGAATGGACGGCATCCAGCGCCGCCATCCGAATCCGGATGGCCAGTGCCTGCAATTCCTTTTTCTTGCTCTGTTCCATTGCGTCCACCTCATTCTTTCATAATTTCCGCGCCGTGGCGCAGCGCCTTGACCACAGGCAGCTCCTCACCGCTGAGGAACCGGATCAGGGCACCGCCGCCGGTGCAGATATAGCCCATCCGCTCCGTCAGGCCGTATTTTTCCGTGGCGGTAATGCTGTCGCCGCCGCCCAGAACCGCAAAGCCCTCGGTCTGCGCCAGGGCGTTCCACACGGTTTTTGTGCCGTACTCGCTGGGCGCCTGTTCAAACACGCCCATGGGGCCGTTGACGAATACGGTTTTTGCCGCCCGGATGGCAGCGTCGTACCGCGCGGCGGTGCGGCTGCCGATGTCCACGGCGGAAACGCCCTCCGGCAGCTGCCCGACGGGGGCTTCCTTCCGCGCGCCGCCCGCTACCCACGCCAGATCCTCCGGCAGGACGATCCGGTCGGCGTACCGCTCATAAAGCCTGCCGGCCTTTTCGATATACTCGCCGTAGTTGGATTTCATGATAAAGTCCACGCTGCCCTGTCCGATGGCTTTGCCCAGCGCCGTCAGGAAGATGTTGGCCACCAGACCGCCGGTCAGCACCTGATCGGCGACGCCCTTTCCCAGCACGGTTTCCATCATCAGGAACGCGTCGGAGATCTTGGCGCCGCCCAGCACGAACACGCAGGGACGATCCGGCGCCTCCATGACCTGGGACACGGTGCAGTACTCCTTCTCAAAGAGCCTGCCCATGGCGGAGGGCAGCACCTGCTGGAAGCCGCACAGGCTGGGCTGATCCCGGTGGGCGGCGGCAAAGGCGTCGCACACATAGAGGTCTGCCAGCGGCGCCAGCTTCTGCACCAGCAGGGTGTTCGCCTGCTGCTGGTGGGTCAGCCGGAGCTTCATCTCGAAGAGGGTCTGCTCCTCGGACACATAACGCACATTGTCCAGCAGGAGAATCTCCCCGTCCTTCAGCTCCCGGATTTTCTGCCGGGCGGCGGGGCCGCACACGTCGTCGATCCACTGTACCTGCTGTCCCAGCAGCTGGGACAGCACCTGGGCATGAGGTTTGGTGCAGTAGAAATTCTTATACTCAATGTCACTGCCCTGATGGGCCAGCAGCACCACCTTTGCCCCCTTGTCGCTGAGCTCCCGGATGGTGGGAACGCAGGCACGGATCCGGTTGGTGCTCTTGAGGGTGCCCTTTTCCCGATCCACCGGCTGGTTCATGTCCACCCGGCACAATACCGTTTTCCCCCGCAGGGAAAACTCGTCCAGGGTTCGGATTCCAAATCTCATGGCCCTGTTCCTTTCTTACTTCTTAAA
>JAQXNO010000157.1 GCA_029098045.1 Bacillota bacterium | reverse complement strand
CCGCCCTGTCCAGCCGCTCCTGCGCGGAGCTCTATAATCTGGAGGTTCTGGCATCCTCCATTCAGGACAAGGGCAACAACCGCACCCGGTTCATCTGCATCAGCAAGAATCTGGAGATCTACCCCGGTTCTGACAAAACCTCCATTATGATGGTTCTGCCCCACCGGCCCGGTTCTCTGTACAAGTTCCTGGCCAGACTTTATACGCTGGGCATCAATGTGACAAAGCTGGAATCCCGCCCCATTCCCGACCGTGATTTTGAATTCATGTTCTATTTCGATCTGGAAACTTCCATTTACTCCGATGAATTTGTGCAGCTTATGTGTGAGCTGGACGGTCTTTGCGAGGAATTCAAGTATCTGGGCAGCTACTGTGAGGTCGTGTGATGAAGTGCGGACTTCTGGGCAGGAAGCTGGGGCATAGCTATTCCCCGCAAATTCACGCCCGGCTTGGGGACTATCCCTATGTCATATTTGAAAAGGAGCCGGAAGAAATTGAAGCTTTTCTGAAAAGTGAAAGCTTTACCGGCGTAAATGTGACCGTTCCCTACAAGCAGGCGGTCATCCCCTATCTGGATGAATTGTCTCCGCTGGCGCGGAAGCTGGGTGCCGTCAACACCATCGTGCGCCGGAACGGAAAGCTGATCGGTCACAATACGGACTATTTTGGTTTCCGTACCATGGTGCGGAAAAGCGGTCTCGGCGTGAACGGCAAAAAGGTTCTGGTTCTCGGCAGCGGCGGCGCCTCTCATACGGCAGTCGCCGTTCTGGAGGAGCTGGGCGGCCGTGTGGTTGTCATTTCCCGCAGCGGTGTGAACAACTATCACAATCTACACCTGCACGGCGATGCTGCCCTCATTGTCAATACTACGCCTTTGGGAATGTACCCCAATGTGGGCATTTCCCCCATCGATCTGTCCCTGTTCCCCCATCTGGAGGGTGTGTTGGATGTGATCTACAATCCCGCCCGGACCCAACTTCTTTTGGATGCCGAAAAACGCGGCATTGTTGCCATGAACGGTCTATTGATGTTGGTGGCTCAGGCAAAGGAATCCGCCGAGTGGTTTTCTGAAGCTCCCATCGACAATGCCGTGATTCCGGTCATCCATGGGATGCTCCGCCGGCAAATGGAAAACATCGTCCTCATCGGAATGCCCGGCAGCGGAAAAACCACCGTCGGCAAACTGCTTGCCCAGAAGCTCGGCAAAACCTTTGTGGATGCCGATGCGGCGCTGGAAGAGGCGGCAGGCCGCCGGATCCCGGAAATATTTGCAGCCGATGGCGAAGCCGGTTTTCGCGAGCTGGAGACCCGGACGCTTGCGCATCTGGGCAAGCAATCGGGGCTTGTCCTTGCCACCGGCGGCGGCTGTGTGACACAGGCTCCGAATTACCCACTGCTTCATCAGAACGGCACCATTTTCTGTCTGCAGCGGAATCTGGATTTGCTGCCCACAGACGGACGGCCTCTTTCTCAGGCGAACCGGCTGGATGATATGTACCGCATCAGAAAGCCCCTTTACGAAGCCTTTGCTGACCACATGATCGAAAACAACGGGGATTTGGGCGAAGCGGTGTCGCAGATTCTTGGGATTTGGGAGGAAAATGTATGAAAATCCTTGTCATAAACGGTCCGAATATCAATATGCTGGGTATCCGGGAACCAGGCATCTATGGCAAAAACACCTTTGCCGACCTGCTGGCTCTGTTGGAGCAGACCGCACAGGAGGAAGGAATTGAGATTGAGCAATATCAGTCCAATCACGAGGGCTGTCTGGTCGATCGGATTCAAGTAGCCTACGGTAAGGTGGACGGCATCGTCATCAACCCTGCCGCATACACCCACACATCCGTTGCCATTCTGGATGCGCTGAAAGCGGTATCCATCCCTGCTGTGGAGGTTCACATCTCCGATGTGGATGCCAGAGAGCCCTTCCGTCAGGTTTCCTATGCAGGACTTTACTGCTGCAAGACCATCAAAGGTCACGGACTGGAAGGCTATCGGGAAGCAATTCTCTACTTGAAAAATAACATCTGAATTTATAAATATAACGGCTGTCACGATGACAGCCGTTCAGCGTGTCAAAAAAGTTTTTTGACACGCCGCCTACGTTTTTCAAACTTCGAAAAGTTTGAAAAACGCTTTGATTGAACGCGAAAGACAACCCTGATGGTTTTCTTTCACACTATCTTTCCCTCCGAAACTTTCGGAGGGCAGGTTTATCGATAGTTTGAACGGCTGTCACGATGACAGCCGTTCAGACTTTTATGCGATTATTCGACGGATTTCAGGGCTTCTGCCATGTTGATCTTGTCCAGTTTGAAATAGAACACCAAATTCACAACGCAGGCAGAAAGCAGTGTCAATGCAATGGACCACGCGTAGGAGGGCCACAGGATCAACGCCTTGAACCAGACCATGTCGATCTTGATCTGCGACATCACAAACAGGAGCAGCAGATACCCCAGTCCAAGACCGGCACCGGTACCGGCCACCGTGAGCACCAGATTCTCCCGGAACACATAGGAGGCCGTTTCCGACGCATTGAAGCCCAGAACCTTAATCGTTGCGATCTCCCGGATTCTCTCGTTGATATTGATATTTGTCAGGTTGTACAGCACGGTGACCGCCAGCAATCCGGCGCAGAACACAATAACCCATACCACCAGATCCAGCGCTTCCATCATGGAGCCAACCATGGATGCCAGATCTTCACTGATGGACACCGCCTGCACACCGCTAAGGTCTGTGATACGCGCGCTTGCCTCGTACACATCCTGTCCTTCCGCCACCTGCACCATGGCCATCTGCGCCTCCGGTGTCCGCCCCCACTGCGCTTCGACGGTTTCGGGGCTGATAACGGCATAGTTATACACATAATTGTCGTAGATGCCCGATACGGTCACTTCCAGCTGTTCCATATCCGCATTGCGCAGAAACACCTGATCGCCCACGCGGATGCCCATGCTTTCGGCAACACCAACCGTTAGCAGCACCTCGTTGGTGCCCGGTGCGGGAATTGTCTCACTTCCGCTGCTGAAATTGATAAACTCCCGGATCCGGTCATCCGCAGTCATCAGATAGATCTCCTTCGACTGTCCATCAT
This sequence comes from Bacillota bacterium, assembly GCA_029098045.1. Taxonomy (GTDB): domain Bacteria; phylum Bacillota; class Clostridia; order Oscillospirales; family Oscillospiraceae; genus Faecousia. Next base: position 7,955 of record JAQXNO010000157.1, on the reverse strand, counting down.
GCTCCAGCTCCGCGCTGATCTGGTTATAGAACAGCACATTTTCCGTGCAGTCCTCGGTCAGCTTGAGAAAGCGTTCCTGCTGCTGCTGTGTTTTTCCCTCGGAAAAGTACACCGTCATATCGTAGGTCGACACATTCTCGAACTGGAAATCCACAATATTGGCAATGGAATCCCGCAGTCCGAATCCTGTCAGCAGGAGCGCCGTACAGCCGCCTATGCCGACAAGCATCATGGCAAGGCGCTGCCGATAGCGGAAAATATTACGCAGAGAAACCTTGCTAAGAAAACTGAATTTATTCCAGAAAGGAAGATATTCCAACAGGATTTTTTTGCCCGCTTCCGGCGCCTTGGGTCGGATCAGCTCCGCAGGCTCTTCCATCAGGCATTTGCGGCAGCAGTACCATGTGACCAGCAGCATCACCGCCGTGTATGTTGTCACCACAGCCAGGCACAAAAGCCAGTGGAACTGCAGCAGGATATCGGGCGTGATGTAGAGCATGATTTTGTAGGCTTCCCACAGGATAATCGGGAAAGCCATACTGCCCACCAGAACGCCCAGACCACATCCGACCACAGCGCCGGAGCCTGCGTAAATCAAATACTTGCTGATTATGGCACCATTGGAATAACCCAATGCCTTCAGCGTACCGATTTGTGTGCGCTCCTCATCGATCATACGGGTCATGGTCGTGATGCACACCAATGCCGCCACCAGCAGGAAAAAGGCAGGCAGCACACGGGAAACACCCGCGACGATGTTGGAAGAGCTGTCCAGCGATCCATAGCCGATGTTGCTGTTGCGATCCAGCACATACACCGCCGCTTCATTCATACTGTTGATTTTATCCAGTGCTTCATCCAGCAGGAGCTTTGCCTCTTCCAGCTCTTTTTCGGCCTTGGCAAACTCCGCTTCCGCGGTGGCCTTGCCTTCCTCATAGTCGATCCAGCCCTGCGCCAACTGGATTTTTCCGTCTTCCAGCTGCTTTTTTCCGTTGGCCAGATCCCTTTCAGCCTGCGCGATCTTTGCTTTTCCCTCTGCCACCTGCTGTTCACCGGCAATAATCTCTGCCTCCATCTGTGACAGCATTTCCATCACGCCTGCCAATGTATTGTCCGCGTTTTCAATTGCCAGTTCCACACCCTCCAGGGTGGTTTCATAAAAGGCTCTGTCTCTGAGCAGTTCATTGCGCCGCCGGATCAGCTCTGCATCTTCCGTATCCGTTCCGGCATTGCCCGTCAGCTCCTCACGCTGACGGATCAGCTCCGCGCGTTCCGCTTCATACGCGCTGCGCTGTGCATACAGCGCATCCAACGCCGCACGAGCCCGGGCAATTGTTTCCTGGCTTACATTGGGAAAGGTTTCCATGCGGCTCAGCGCAAGCTCCGCTGCCTGGATGGCCGCATCCGTCGCAGCAATCAGTCCATCCAATTCGGCGATTCGTTCATTCAATGCCGACAGCTCTTCATTATCGACATCCGTGCTTTCATCGCCTTCCACGTCACCACCGCCCAGCTGCGCATCAATCGCGGCAATCTCCGCATCGATCTGGGCAATTTTTTGAACCAGCTCCTCCCGTCGATTCAGCAGCTGCTTCAGGCCCTCCGAAGCCGCCATATCGATGGAAGCCGTTACCTTATCATATTCTTCTCTGGCCTGCGCAAGTTCCTTCTCGCCGGCAGCCAGCTCCGCTCTGGCAGCAGCAAGCTGCTGCTCTCCGGATGCAATCCGCTGCTCTCCCCGGGTAATCTCTTCCTGAGCTGTCAGCAGCTGGTCATAGGCATCCTGCAGTTCCTGCTCTGCCTTTGCCTTTTCAGATTCATATTCGGCCAGGCCATCCTGATACTCCTGCTCGCCCTCCCGGTAGGACTCCATTGCTTCCTTTTTAAGCTTTTGATAACGATCACGGCTCAGTTTCTCTGCCACCGGCTCCAGTTCTTCCGCGATTGTTTCCATCGCCTGGTTGTATTCATCGCTGTAAATCTCGTAATCGCCATGGATGGTGACGTTGATCTCCGCGTAGACATCCATATCCATGCCGTCACGGGGCAGGAAAAGACAGTTGGCCAGAGAACCGCTGCCCACGGAAGTCGTACCACGGTTCATATCCATGTACAGCGTCGATGCCACATAGCCAACAATCGTGTAAGTTCTGCTGGTTAGTGCATCCAGAGCCGTGTCCTCATTACCCTCTGAAATCTTCAGCTGCGTGCCCAGAATTTCATCCGTCATCTGGTAGCCCACAATCACACATTCGTCCGCTCGTTCCGGCATCCGCCCACCGCGCAGGGACACCATATTCAGTTTTTCGGGCAGCGCGTAGAATCGGTAAACCTTTTCGTCCTCGGCATTCTCCATTTGAGCAATGGCATCCACATAGCGAAGACCTTCCGCCTCATCCACGCATTCCAGCTTTTCAATTGCGTCCAGCTGTCCCTGATCCCACCCGTAGGTACTGATCAGACGCAGGTCGAACATATTCTGCTCGTCCATAAACCGCTGGCCCGTGGCTACCATGTCCGTTCTGGTCGTCATAAGACCCACAAACATACTGGAGCCCAGGGCGATGATCATGACGATGGCAAAATACCGTCCGAAGGACTTCAGTATCGATTGGCGCAGGTTCTTGCGCATGGCATTTCTCTTCATTACCATTCGATCTCCGCAATGTTCTGGGGGTTTTCGTTGCGCTGCACGGAACTGACCGTGCCGCTTCTGACCTTGATGACCCTGTCAGCCATGGCAGTCAGAGCACCATTGTGGGTGATGATAATCACCGTCATACCTGTTCTGCGGCCGGTATCCTGCAGCAGCTGCAGAATTGCCTTGCCGGTCTGATAGTCCAATGCACCGGTGGGCTCATCGCACAGCAAAAGCTTTGGATTCTTTGCCAGCGCGCGGGCAATGGCAACGCGCTGCTGCTCACCGCCGGAGAGCTGACTGGGAAAATTCTTCATGCGTGCCTGCAGCCCCACATCCGTGAGAATCTGCTCCGCATTCAGCGGATCTTTGCAGATCTGATTGGCAAGCTCCACATTTTCCAGAGCGGTCAGATTGCCGATCAGATTATAAAACTGGAAAACAAAGCCCACATCATGACGGCGGTATTCCGTCATCTGTTTCTTATTGAGGCCGGAGACCTCACGACCATCCAGCACAACTTTTCCGGTGGTCAGTGTATCCATTCCACCAAGGATGTTCAGAAGGGTGGTCTTACCCGCGCCGGATGGTCCCACAATGACCACAAGTTCTCCCTTCTCAATCTCAAAGCTCACGTCATGGAGCGCTTGAATCTCCACTTCGCCCGTACGGTAAGTCTTTCCCACATTATGAAACTCAATGAAAGCCACGGCACACACCCCTGTTTTTTCCATTTTCATCATTATAGCATATACGGGTCTGGAAATTAAAACTTTTTATAAATTTTTATTAAAAAAAGAGCCTTTCGGCTCTTTTCTTATTTTCGGAATACCACCAGTTTGCTGGCAACATAGTTCAAAATCACAACCAGAACACTTGTGATCAGCTTCATGACATTGCCGTTCCAATGCAGAAGATCAACCGTCAGGAAAATGATCGCGGTTTCCATCGCGCCGGAACCGATGCGGCAGGTGACGAATTTCGTGAGCTCCGGCACCACCGTCCCGGGGGACCAGTCATGGCTTTTAAACACAAAGGGCTTGTTGGTCAGATAGGCAAAGGCCACCGCGACTACCCATGCGATCACATTGCTGACTGCGGCAGAAAAATGCATCAGATTATAGCAGGGCAGATAGACAATATAGTTGACCGCCGTTGTCAGCACGCCGAAAAACAGGTATGCCAGAATATCATAATGCTTGCGGATCAGCATCCGAATCTTTTCCAAAGCAGCTTCCTCCTGTTGTATCGCTGGCCGTGCTGCGTTTCAAAGGCCCAAATCCTCTCCCACCAGAATAAACTTGATTCGCTCCGCAGGACGGCAATGGCGGGTGATGACGATCTGATTGCAAATGCACGTTTCATTTTTGCAGTTGCCGCAGGTTCCGGTGACGGAGCAGGGATTGTCGTTGCCAAAGCGCTGGTTGTTCATGGGTGCCGCAATCGTCCGTGCCCGTGTCATGGCATCTTCCAGCGTATCGGCCACCTTATTCATACCGGCCACCACAATCACGCTCCCGGGTCCATAGATAATGGCAGCAACGCGATTTCCGGTTCCGTCAATGTTGACCATCTGGCCATCCAGGCTGATACCGTTGGCGCCGGTCAGAAATACATCCGCAGTCAGCATCTGCCGCACCATTTGTTCCCGCTCCTCCGGAGACTGCGCCAGGGAACGGTCGATGGGACGGTAATTGCCTGCGTGCAGTGCCTTCATCAGGCCGATCTGTTCACAGCTCATGGCACCGCCCCAGCCCACGCTGGCTCCTTCCGGGATCAGTTCCAGTGCCTTGTTCAGTGCTTCCTGCTTGTTGGCACAGTAGTACGCTTCAAAATGCCGGGACCGAAGATTCTTCACCAGAATCTGTCCGCGCTTTTCATAATACAGCTCCTTGGGTGTTGCCATGGTAACTCCTCCGTTTTCTTTTCACTATAACACGGAAGTCCGGGAAAGTAAAGAGAGCCGCTCTTTTATACGAATTCTTATTTAAAAGATTCAATCGGCAGCGAAGGGATATTGGCGCAAGACAAGGCAAAAGGAGCGCTGCCATACTGGATGTATGGCAAGCGACGATAACGAAGTATTGCACCAATAGACCAAGCTGATATTGAAGATTTTAATGAAGAGTTCGTACTATTCTGCAGAAACATCTTCCAGTCTGATGCCCAGATATTTTTCAAGCGTTGCAAGGCGCAGGCAGGTACAGAAAACATTCATGGCCTTTTCCAACTCCTCAATAGGCGGCAGGCTGGGGGCAATGCGAATCATGGAGTCGTGGGGGTCCACACCATAGGGGTACGTGGCACCGGCTTCGGTGAGGGTGACACCGGCACGCTTGCACAGCTCCAGCGTCCGTTTCGCCGTACCGGGCATGGCAGCCACGCAGACAAAATAGCCGCCGGTGGGAAGATGCCAGTGGGCAATACCCTTGTTGGTCAGCTGTCTGCGGAGCATTTTCAGCACCATTTCGAATTTGGGACGCAGAATCTGTGCGTGCTTTTTCATCAGTTCGATGGTGTGCTCACGGTTTTTCAGATATTTCACGTGGCGAAGCTGGTTGATCTTATCATAGGAGATGGTCTGCACGGAGATCAGCTTGGTCATGTACTGGATGTTCTCCACACTGGAGGCCATCACCGAAATACCGGCACCGGGGAATGTAATCTTGGAGGTGGACGCAAATTCATACACCATGTTCGGGCGGCCAGCTTCTTCGCACAGGGAGATAATGTCCAAAAACGGCTCAAATTCACCCTCAAATTCATGGACGCAGTAGGCATTATCCCACATAATGGTAAAGTCCGGGGCGGCAGGCTTCAGATTGGCAAATCGCCTCACCGTCTCATCCGAGTAGGTATAGCCCTGAGGATTGGAGAATTTCGGCACACACCAGATGCCCTTGACCATGGGATCGGCTACCAGTTCTTCCACAATGTCCATGTCCGGGCCGTAGGGTGTCATGGGCACGGTGATCATTTCAAATCCAAAGCTTTCGGTAATGCGGAAGTGGCGGTCGTAGCCGGGGCTGGGGCACAGAAACTTGATGCGTCCTTCCCGGCACCAGGGACGCGGGCTTTCTTTCAGGCCATGGGTATAGGCACGGGCAATCAGGTCATGCATCAGGTGCAGGCTGGCGTTGCCGCCCACGAATGTCTGCTCCGGCTTGCAGCCCAGAACATCTGCCCAGTATTCACGGGCGCAGTCCAGACCTGCCAGATCACCGTAGTTGCGGGCATCCTTGCCGTCGATCATACATTCCTCCGGGTCGGTCAGAATGCTGAGCATATCGCTGACCAGATCCAGCTGCAGCTTGCTGGGCTTGCCGCGGGACATATCCAGGTTCAGATTTTCGTGCTTCAGCTCCTCGTAGCGCGCCATCATTTTCTTGAATTCGATTCGAAGCTCTTCACGGCTTCTGCAAGAATAGGTTGCCAATTCTATCATCCTTTCTGGATTTCTTTGGGCTATTATATGAAAAACAGCGCAAAAATGCAAGAATATATTGCCTCAAATTTCATTTTTCACTTCTCAAAAATGTGTTTTCAGTGATATGTACAAAAGTCTTCAAGCCGGGGACACTTTTTTATTCAAATTCACGCCTTGCATTTTGGAAGAAAGTCGCATAGAATGCAGATGAATACAATGCCATAGAATGCCATTGTGAAGAGAGAACCCAAAACATTCGAAAGGACGTGCCGGCATGACCGACATCATCAATGTTCCTGAAATTTTCGGCTGCGACGTATTCACCGAGGCAACCATGAAGCAGCGTCTGGAGCCGCAGGTTTTTGAAGCATGGAAAAACTGCATTGCCACGGGCAAGCATCTTCCCCTGGATGTGGCAAATCCCATCGCCGAGAGCATGAAGAACTGGGCCACCGAAAAAGGCGCCACCCATTTCACCCACTGGTTCCAGCCCATGACCGGCATTACTGCCGAAAAGCACGATTCCTTCATCAGCCCCACCGGCGACGGTCGGGTCATCATGGAGTTTTCCGGCAAGGAGCTGGTACGGGGCGAGCCCGACGCAAGCTCCTTCCCCTCCGGCGGTCTGCGGGCCACCTTTGAAGCCCGGGGCTATACAGCCTGGGACCCCACCTCCGCCGCCTTTGTCAAGGATGGCAGTCTTTACATCCCCACCTGTTTCTTCTCCTACAACGGCGAAGCGCTGGACAAAAAGACGCCCCTGCTTCGCTCCATCGAGGAAGTTTCCAGGGAGTCCGTCCGCATTCTGCGGCTGTTTGGCGATCAGGAAACCCTTCGCGTGACGCCTTCCGTCGGCGCCGAGCAGGAGTATTTCCTGCTTCCCAAGGATCTGTACAGCCAGCGTGAGGATTTGCGGCTGACCGGCCGGACGCTTTTCGGCGCACAGCCTCCCAAGGGTCAGGAGCTGGATGACCATTATTTTGGTACCATCCGTACCCGCGTCTCCTCCTTTATGCGGGATCTGGACGAACAGCTCTGGCGGCTGGGTATTCTGTCCAAGACCAAGCACAACGAGGGCGCGCCCTGTCAGCACGAGTTGGCGCCCATTTATACCAATGTAAATACCTCCTGCGACGACAATCAGCTGATCATGCTGACCATGAAAAAGTGCGCGGCAAAGCACAATCTGGTATGCCTTCTTCACGAGAAGCCCTTCGCGGGAATCAGCGGTTCCGGCAAGCACAACAACTGGTCCCTGACCACCGACGGCGGCAAGAATCTGTTCAGCCCCGGAAAGACGCCCTATCAGAATGCCCGGTTTCTGCTGTTTCTGGCGGCATTTGTCAAGGGTGTGGATGAATATCAGGATCTGCTGCGCTGCACCGTCGCGTATGCCGGTAACGACCATCGTCTGGGTGCCAACGAAGCGCCCCCTGCCATTGTTTCCATCTTCCTTGGGGACGAGTTAAATGCCATCATCCGTTCCATCGTGGATGGCACCAACTACGTCGATCCCGAAAAGCACCATCTGCGTATCGGGGTAGACGTTCTGCCCTCCATCCGCAAGGACACCACCGACCGCAACCGCACCTCTCCTCTGGCCTTCACCGGCAACAAGTTTGAATTCCGTATGCTGGGCTCATCCCAGTCCATCTCCGACCCCAACACCGTTCTGAATACCATCATGGCGGAAGAGCTGGGCAAGTTCGCGGACATTCTGGAAAATGCCGACCATTTCGACGATACCCTGCACGAGCTGGTATCCCGCGTTTTCCGGGACCATCAGCGGATCATCTTCAGCGGCAACGGCTATTCCCAGCAGTGGAAGGAAGAAGCCGCGCGACGCGGTCTGCATAACTTCCCCTCCACGGCGGAGTGCCTGCCCTCCTT